>JBIIGJ010000127.1:0-8277 GCA_044236455.1 Pirellulales bacterium | reverse complement strand
CCTATCCGCAGCGGCGGGCTGAAGACGC
This sequence comes from Pirellulales bacterium, assembly GCA_044236455.1. Lineage (GTDB taxonomy): Bacteria > Planctomycetota > Planctomycetia > Pirellulales > UBA1268 > CAMCQY01. The sequence continues at coordinate 8,249 of JBIIGJ010000127.1, read as the reverse complement.
GCTCTACGCGACGAGCGGCATCCAGACGCTCTCGGAAGGACTCACGCGGAAGCTCGTGGCCGAGAAGGTCTATGACAAGCCGCTCCGCTTTTTTCCTTGGTGGCGGGCCGACAAGGTGTTGAAGGTCGCAGTGCCGGAGAAGGCGAACGTGCTTTCGGCCGTGTATGCGACCGACGACCGGGCGATCGTGTTCGTGTCCAACTGTGAACGCGACGTGGAGCGGGAGGTGACGCTGGAGCTCGATCTCGCGGCCCTGTTTCCCAACCGCAAGGGTGGCGGCACGGTGGGCTGGCGGGATCTCGATCCCGGCCTCGACCCGCCGAAGGTGGAGGTGGCCAATGCGGGCGAGATCGCCAAGGAGACCGCCGCCGCCGCGAACGCGGGTCTCGACGCCAAGGAGCGACCGCTCGATGACGAGGAGATCGGCGACCTGCTCGAAGGCACGACGCCCGAGGGTCGGGCGAAGGGCCGGATGGAGATCAAGGCGGAGGGATCGAAGGCCCGCGTCGTGATCCGCCCCCGCGACTACCGCGTGCTCGAAGCCAAGCCCTAAAAAAGGAAAAAAGGTGCCAGCCACCAAATCTGGGTAATTTGACGCAGTGCTTGTATGTGCTATACAGGCGTGCATGTCTCGCCCCAATCGCGTCGCACCTGGCGGTCTGCCCTTTCACGTCCTGAACCGTGCCGTGGGACGGCGTACGGTCTTCGAATCAGCTGGCGACTACGAAGGCTTTATCGAGTCAATCGCCGAAACGCTGCGGATCCGACGGATGCGGATTTGCGGCTACTGCGCGATGCCGAACCACTGGCACATGGTGCTCTGGCCGGAGCAGGATGGAGACCTGTCGGCTTTCGTGCAGCACCTCACAAACCTGCACGTGAAGCGCTGGAAGCGTGCACATGACGAAATCGGTCTCGGCCACCTCTACCAGGGCCGATTCAAGTCGTTTCCGATCCAGTCGGCGGAATACTTTCATACCGTCGTCCGCTATGTGGAACGAAACCCGCTGCGGGCCAACCTCGTGTCCCGCGCCGAAGAATGGCCGTGGTCAAGTTTGGGTCAGGCATCACCAGTTGGCCCGATTCCGCTCTCCACCTGGCCCGTCCCCGGGCCCGTCGACCGCGATTTGTGGATTGAGTGGGTGAACCGCCCACAGACCGATGGCGAACTCGCCAGCGTGCGGGCGAGCGCGAATCGGGGCACGCCGTATGGCGACGAGGCGTGGGTGGCGCAGGTGGTGGATCGACTCGAACTTGGTGGGACAATGCGGCCGCGTGGTCGTCCGAGAGGCGGCCAAAGGAGCCCAAACCGCTGCTGAGCTTGTGCAGATTGCCCAGATTTGGTGGCTGGCACCTTTTTCCGCACTCCATCACAGTCCCGCCTTGTACCGCCGGGCCCGGTCGGCGAGCGCGGGATCGGTCGTCACCTCGGCCACGCGGTCGAGGATCGGGTCGAAGCGGTCGGCGTTCGGCTGCCGGAGGCCGCGGTGATGAGCGAGCGCCACGAGGGCCCGGCAGGCGGCCTGCGGCTCGGCGGCTGAGCGATCGGCCGCGTCGAGGTAGCCCGCGATCCATTCCACGGCCGGCATCGTCCGGACCACCGCGGCCGTCCGTTCGAGCACGAACGCCCGATCTTCGGGATCGCCCGCCGCCGCCAGCGTCATCGCCTGCTTGAGCGATGCGAGGGTGTCGGCCGCGGGCCGCTCGCTCGGCAGGCTGATCACCCGCACATGCGCCCGCAGCGCGCGGCGGCCGCGCTGCCGCGCCGCGGGATCGGCAAGCGACTCCTCGGCGATCGCCCGCAATCGGTCGGCGACGTCGGCCGTCGGCCAGTTACAGAGTCCTTCGATGGCCGCCTCACGAATGGCGGGATCGCCTGCTTCAAGTGCCGCGTCTATGCGGGCGAGCGGCTCCGGCCCGCCGAGCCGGCCGACGAGCGGCAGCATCAGCTTCTTGTCGAGATCCGCCTGGTCGATCGCCGCGAGCACGATCATCGCCGAATGCTGGCCGGCGTCACTCCGCTTTGCCACCCGCGCGATCACGCGGCCGATCGCCTCGCGACGGCCGGCATCACGGGCTTGTGCATAGATCGCCACGAGCTGTTCGAGCGACTCCTGCTTCGGCTCGGCAAGCCGCTCGAGGCCCGCGATCGCTGGCAGAGCCGCTGTCTCGTCGCCGGCCACCGCCATCTCCGCGAGCCTCTTCCAGGCGAGGGGGCCGCCCACGTCGGCGAGTCCGTCGGCCAGTTCCCCGGACGACGCCGATCCCTTGGCGATCGCGGCGAAGGCCTCCTCGCCGACGAGCCCCTTGGGAAGCGTGGCGAGCACCCGCCGGGCGGCGGCCCGCACCGCGGAATCTGTGTCGATCGCCGCTGAAACGATCGTGGGCACTGTGTCGGCGCTGGCGACCAACGCGAGCGATTCGACCGCCGCCATCCGCACGTCGGCAGATGGATCGACCGCGGCTTCGGCCAGCAGTGGAACGATCTCCGGCGATCGCCGCCGCCCGGCGTTCGCGACGATCGCGAGACGGGCCTGCTGCGGAAGCGAGGCTGCCGCCGCGCAGACGCGTGCGAACGCCGCGTCGTCGAGATCGTTCAGCCGGCCGCAGGCCACGATCCGACGATCGGAATCGTCGGAGGCGAGCCAGCGGAGAATCGTCGGAGAACGCGTCGAAGCATCCGCCGCCGCCAAGTCGGCGGCCAGTTCGGTTGCGAGGGCCGGCTGCCGTGTCGCCGGCGGCTCTTCCGCTGCAGCCAGCCACTTTCTCACCGCGGCCGCCACGGCGGCGTCACCCCGTTTCGCGGCCGATTCCGCCGCCCGCAACAGCGGCTCGACGAAAACGCGCGGCGTGGGGTGGCCCGCCGATTCGGCCAGCGCCCGCAGGGCGGCGAGGGCCCCGGCATCGCCGATGTGGCCGAGGCTCTGCGTGGCGGCGGCGGCCACGGCGGAGTCGGCCGATTTCACGAGCGGCACAAGCAGCGGAACGGCGGCCGCATCGCGACGGCGGCCAAGCGCGGCGACGATGCCCGCCTGGAGCGGAGTCCTTGCCTTTGCGAGCGATTCACGCAGCGCGGCGGTCGCCAAGGGATCCGCGATGGCCTCGAGCGCCTGCCGCGCGGCGTCGGCGAGAGGCTCCTCGCCACGGGCGAGCGTGTCGGCCAGCATCGGCACCTCCGCCGCAGTGCCGGCGAACCGCAGCTGCAGGCAGGCCCACTGCCGCGCGTCGGGCGAAGAAGACTCGGCCGAAACGACCGCCGCAAGCCGGGCCGCATGGGCCGCGCGGGCATCGGGCGTAGCCATGCTCGCGATCTGCTCCTGCTCGATGGCCAACAGCGGCCCGACATCAGCCCCCGCCTTCCAGGCCGCCGCCGCCTGCCATTCGGCGGGCAGATCCGCGGCGCTGGCCGTCGCGGCAAGCAGCAGCGCAAAACACACAAACACCGGCATCCCCAGCAAGCCCCCGGCGGAAGCCGGTGGGATGACGCGTCGCAAACATTTGTGATGTTGTGAATCCATAATCCGCATCGTGATGGCTCGCGTCATCCCGTCGCTTCCGCGACGGGCTTGTGGAGTCGGGTGGTTTTACATCGCCCACGGGCTGCGGAGGGGGCGGTGGCGAAGCGCGTTCGCCTGGGGGTCGTCGGCAAACTCGCCGGCGACCGGATCCCAGCGGACGGGGCGGCCGAGCCGCAGGCCGATGTCGCAGACGTTGCCGAGCGTGCTCGCCGCATGGCCCGCCTCGACCGGCGCGGCCGGATCCTGCCGCGTCCGCACGCTCCTGAAGAAGTCGGCCACGTGGGCCGTGACAGCGTCGTCATGAATCGGCGAGCGATGCAGCTGCACATCGTCGGCGTCGAACTCGATCGCCAGGAGCGATGCGGGCTCGGCCGTGATCTTTTCGCGGTTCACGAGCACCCAGCCCTTCTCCCCGACGAATCGCGTGCCGTGGGGATGCGGATTGTCGTCGTTGGTGAAGCTCACGACGAGGCCGCTGGGATAGCGGAGCTGCATCTGCCAGGCGATCCAGGTGTCGGTCATGCCGCCCGTCGGCATCCGGCCCCTGCCCTCGGCCGTGAACGGCGCCGTGAGCACCTCCGGGCAGCCCCAGCCGGCCACGTCGAGAAAATGCACGCCCCAGTTGGTGATGAAGCCGGCGCAGTAATGCGAGATCATGTACATCGCCAGCCACTCGCACCGCTGCGGGTCGTAGGGCAAGAGCGGCGCGGGCCCCGTCCACATCTCGTAATCGAAGCCCGCGGGCGGCGCGCAGGGGGCGACCGCCGGATAGGCCCGGCCGCCGGTCACCGCCACCTCGATCCGGGAGATGTGGCCGAGGTAGCCGTTGCGGGCGAGCATGCAGGCCTGGCGAAACTGCTTCCAACTCCGCTGCTGCGTGCCCGTCTGGAAGATCCGGGAGTGGCGGCGGACAAGCCGGCAGATTTCCGCCCCCTCGGCGATCGACCGCGAGATCGGCTTCTCGCCGTAGAGGTCCTTCCCCGCCTCGAGCGCCCGCGCGAAGATCACGCCGTGCCAGTGGTCGGGCATCGTGCCGAAGACGGCGTCGACGTCGGACCGGTCGAGCAGGGCGCGGAAGTCGTCGACGAGCGCGGGCTCCCCCTGTTTCGTCTGCGCTACGAGCCGGCCGGCGAGTTCCAGCCGGTCGCGGCGGCAGTCGCAGAGCGCCACGACCTGATGGTCGCGGAGCGGCGCGGCGGCCCGCAGCAATTCCGTGCCCCGCGTGCCCACGCCGATAAAGCCCACGCCGATCCGCTCGCTCGGCGGCAGGTGGCCGTCGAGGCCGAGCGCCGACGAAGGCACGACGAGCGGCGCGATCGCCGCGGCGGACGCGGCTTTGAGCAGACGGCGGCGGGTGGTGCGACGGGCAATCGGCATGCTCGATGACTCCTGCGACACGATCGTCAGACGAGCGGCCCGAGGTAGTCGAGGCTGCGTTTCGCCTGGTCGGGCGTGCCGCACTCGACCGAGAAGACGATGTCTCGCGGCGTCTTCTCCTGCACGATGCCAATGATCCGCTTCCAGTCGAGCTCGCCCTCACCGCAGGCGCATCCCACCGGCGTACCGGTCACCTTGCCCCGTTCGCTCTTGGAGTGGTCGGCCGAGATGTCCTTGGCGTGCAGGTGCACCAGCCGCGGGGCCACCCGCTCGAGCCACGCGTAGACGTCCTCGCCGCAGAGGTAGGCATTGCCCGTGTCGAGGTTGATGCCGATGGAGGGCGACTTCACGAGGTTGTAGATCTCGTCGAGGCCGGCGGGCGTCTTCGAGTACTGGGCGTGGGGTTCGAGGCCGATCTTCACGCCCCGCCGCTCGGCGATGAAGGCGGCCTCCTGGAGCGTGTACTTGATGAGCACCATGTCTTCGGCCTTGGTGGTCCACTTGGCCTTGATGCCTTCGTCGGTGTTGATCACCGGCACGCCGATTTCGGCGGCCACCCGGATCGCCATCTTGATGTATTCGCCGTGCACCTCGGGCCGGCCGAGGGGGCCGTGCGACTGCAGGCCGGAGATCGTGAGGCCCGCCTTGTCGCAGGCGTCCTTGATCCGCCACGGATCGTCGAACATCGACACCGTGTGGAAATACCCCGCCTCGCTCATCAGCTCGCGGCCGAAGTGCACCATCGGCTCGATATATTTGTAGCCCATCTTGGCCGCATGCTCGACGGCCCATTCGAAGGGCTTGTCGCTGGAGCGGGAGTATTCGGTGTTGATGCCGATCGCAATCTTGCCCATCTGTGCGGCTTCCTTTACTTTTCCTTGGTTGACGACTGATCCTTGCTTTGCGGAGGCCAGAGGTCCTGGAGCATCCGCACGCTTTCATCCACGAGGAGGCGGCCCCCGGCGGGCCCCACCCAATTGCTTTCGATGACGGCCGAGTAGCCGCCCCCTGTCACGGCGCGGGCCGTGGGGAGATAGGTGCCCGGCGTGCCGCGGCCGGCGAGCTGCACGACGCACGTGAGCGTGGCGGGGCTGCGGGCCTGGAGCCGCACGCCGTAGTCGCCAAACATCTCGAAGGTATTGGTGATGAAGGCCACGTCGCCAAGCCGGATCGCATGCACGGTGACCGGCACGGTGGGCCGGCGGCCGGCGGCCATCGTCGCCTGCTGCTCGTCGTAGCGGCGGACGACGTCGCGCTTCCAAGCGGCTTGCGTGAAGCCGTCCTTCTGCTTCGCGCTCTGCTCGGCCTCGGCAGCGCAGCGGTCGCGATCGGCCGGGCTCACGAGCTGCATCGGCAGGTCGATCGTGCGGATCGCATGCGTGAGAAGCGGTGCCTGCGTGACGCCCGCGCGGGCGATCGGCATGGCATCGGAGATGGCGTTGGCGATCCGCCGGGCGATCTCCTGCCGGCCGGAGAGCCCGCGGCGGCGGAGCATCTCCTGCTCGGCCCCCTTGCGAAACATCACGTGCGACGTGCAGTCGCCGCCGGCGGCGCACTGGGGGAGCACGAAGAGCCCGTCGCCAAGACGCTTTTTCAGTTCGAGCCGAGTCTCGTGCCAGAAGTCGGCCGAGAGCTCGTAGATTGCCTCGGTCTCCTGCGATGGGCAGGGAATGTTGACGACGATGCCGGAGAGCTCGCCGGCGGGCGACCAGAAGAAGACGAGCGAGACAGCCGTGTCGGCGCCGCCCTCGAGCGAGTCGAACGTGGCATCGGCGGTGTTGCCATACATCGTCGTGCCGCCCGTGCGGGGCAGGCCGGTGGCCGGGTCAAACGCCACGACCCGCCGATTGTGGGCCACCGTGGCATGCGAGAGCGCCCAGCTCGTAGCGGCTGGCTGGCGGGCGTTCCAGGCGGCGACGGCCGCATTCGCGATCCGCTCGGCGGCGAAGACGCGATACTCCGCGGGCGGCATGATGTCCGCGGGGATCTCGAACCAGCCGTCGTCGAGCGTCGGCCCGGCATGGGTATGCGTGGCGTTGAGGACGATCTTCGCCGGATCGAGGCCGGGGGCTGCGCGGCGGATCGCGTCGTGGCGACTGGCGAGTTCGTCGAGCAGCAAGGGGCTCGGGATACAGAAGTCGCAGGAGACGAGCACAGCCTGATCGACCGATCGGTCGTCGCGGCGACTCTCGATCGCAAGCGCCGTGCAGGTGATCGGGTCGAGCACGCCCTTCGAGATCCGTCGGTGGAGCTGGCCCTTGATGAGTACCGGACGGTCGGGCGTGAGGTCGCCGGTGGCCCAGCCGGCGAGGAGGCCCGAAGCCGCGGCGACGTCTGCCGCCGCCGGGACCGCCGCCACGCGTTCGCGGAAGAAGGCCACACACCGGGCGATCTCGGGGAGCGACTTGCCGACGTTGTATTCGTATTCGACCGCGATGATCCGCGGGCTGGCCTGCTGGCGGCCGAGTTCCGCGAGCACGTCGGCGATACGGCCCACGCCCGTGCCCCAGGGCACGTCGTGGCCGTCGGGCCGGGCCGCGTCGAGATCCTTCATGTGCACGCCGAAGACGCGTCCTTCGAGCAGCTTGAGGCCGGCTACGGTGTCGATCCCGCGTCGCTGCCAGTGGCCGATGTCGCAGCAGGCCCCGATGCGGGGCCCGCGGCTGGCGAGCACGGTGGCGAGGTGTTTTGGATCGCGATATTCGCTCGCCTCGTCGGGATGATTGTGGAGGGCCAGATCGATGCCATATTCGCCGCAGAGCGGCTCGATCGCGTCGAGGTCGCGGGCCTTGGGTTCGCTCACGATCATCCCCGCGCCGAGCCGCTTCACCCGCTCGAAGATCTTCCGTGCCGCGGCCTCCTCGCCGGGGATCGTGCCGACATAGATGCTCGTGAGCGTGATGCCGTGCTTGGCGAGGGCCGCCTTGATTCTCGCAAGCTGGTCGGCGGAGAGGTCGCCGCCGACCGTCGCGGGATCGTCGGGGGCGAGCTTCTGCGACTCGAAGGCCTCGATGCGGGTAAGGCCGAGGCCGGCCGTCTTCTCGATCGCCTCGAGGAACGTGACGTCACGAAACGTCCAGGCGGCCAGGCCGAGCCGGTCGGGTACGGCCGGCGCGTCCGCCGCAGCCGCATGACGGCAAAGCACGGCCGCTGCCAGCAGCAGGGCCGCGGCCGGGAGGGCATGGAGAGAGGCTGGAAAGCGAGTTACACGCATTCCATGCAGTGTCGGCCCGCGCCCACCGCCGCGTCAACGCACTCCTGCGCACGGGTGATTGCACTCTTGCGCAGCCTGGTGAGGGCGTCGTGGGTGATGGATCGCGTCATCCCACCGGCTTCCGCCGGGGGCTTTTGGGG
>JBIIGJ010000194.1:0-4555 GCA_044236455.1 Pirellulales bacterium | reverse complement strand
GCGTCGTGGGTGATGGATCGCGTCATCCCACCGGCTTCCGCCGGGGGCTTTTGGGGCAAGGGTGCGGGGGCCCCGAATTCCTCTAGTTGCATTTGCGACAATTATCGCGTAAGATAAGTAATGCATATGAAATACGATGATCTGACCGATCTCGCGGGCGGCCTGGTCTGTTTCGACCTGCCGTTGCTCGTGCAGGCGTTTCCTGACCGGCGGTCCGCCGTACTGCTCCAGCTTTCCCGCTGGGCAACGCAGGGAAAGGTCATTCCTCTACGCCGCGGCGTCTACACGCTCGCCGATCGGGCCCGGAAGATCCCGCTCGATCCGGCGCTGCTCGCCCAGCATCTCTGCCGGCCGTCCTATCTCAGCGGACTCTGGGCCCTGGGCTTCCACGACATGATCCCCGAGCGCGTGGTGCTGCACACCAGCGTCACGACGCGGCTGCCGGCTCGGTTCGACAATGCCTGCGGCGGTTTCGAATACCGGCACATCAAGCCGTCGGGCTTTTTCGGATACCAGCAGGTGCCCTACGGCGGCGGCGCGCTCCTGGTGGCCCATCCCGAAAAGGCGCTGCTCGACCATTGGCATCTGTCGGCCGGCGAGTGGACAAGCGATCGCCTCGCCGAGATGCGCTACCAAAATGTGAAGCTCGTGGATCAACGCCGTCTGCGGGAATACGCGGCCCGATTCAAGCGGCCCCGGCTCGACCGCGCCGTCGAGCGTTGGCTGCAGCTTGCGGCAACGAGCGACGACGGAGACGTGATCCTATGAAGGAACAAGCCCTCGCGCTCGCTCGCGGTGCCGCGGACCGCGGCCAGGCCCTCAACGCCCTGCGGGAATACCTGCAGTCGCTGGTGCTGCGGTCGTTCCACGAGTCGGAGGCCTTCCGGTGCGTGGCCTTCGTCGGCGGCACGGCCCTGCGGTTTCTGCATGGGCTGCCGCGGTTTTCCGAAGACCTCGATTTTTCGCTCGTGGCGCCGGATGGGTATGCGGGGCAGGCCTGGATGGCCAAGGTGAAGCGTGATCTCGCGCTGGCCGGATTCACGCCGGAGGTGACGTGGAACGACCGCAAGACCGTCCACACCGGGTGGGTGCGGCTCGGCGGCCTCCTGCGAGATGCCGGCCTGTCTCCGCTGTCGGACGAAAAGCTCGCGATCAAGGTGGAGGTGGATACGCGTCCTCCCGCCGGCGGCCACTGCGAGCGCCGGCTCGTCACCCGCCACCTGTCGTTTCTGCTTCAATACCACGACCCGCCCTCGTTGATGGCCGGGAAGTTGCACGCCCTGCTGACCCGCCGCTATGCCAAGGGCCGCGATTGGTACGATCTCGTGTGGTATCTGTCGCAGCGGCCGCCCGTTGCGCCGAACCTCACGCTCCTGCAGAACGCGCTCGACCAGACGCAGGGAGCCGAGCGGGTCGATGCCCGCCGCTGGATCGACGAGGTGAGGGGCCGGTTGCTCGCGATCGACACCAAGGCTCTTTTCGACGACGTCGGGCCGTTTCTGGAGCGGCCAAAGGATGCCGCGCTGATCACCCGCGAGAATCTGCTCGGGCTGCTCGAGCATTAGGCGGTTGGGGTGAGGGATGCCGCGCGCCATCACCATCCGGGCATGTGCTCACCCAAATCTGGTGGCTGCCCCTTTTTTCTCCCGGCGGTAGCTGCTGGGGGCGAGGCCGGTGTCGCGTTTGAAAAGTCGGATCAGATACCCGCTGCTCGCGAAGCCGCTGGCTGCGGCGATCCGCTCGATCGAGAGGTCGGTCTCGGTGAGCAGCCGCTTCGCCCGTTCGACCTTCACCCGCTGAATCTCCGCGTTGACCGGCCGCCCGAGCGTCTTCCGAAACCGCAGTTCCAACGCCCGCCGCGAACCGCCGACCGCCGCCACGACGTCGTCCACGCCGATGCCGCGGGGCGCGTTGTCGTGGATGAATCGCACGGCCTGCGTCACGGTCAGGTCGCTCGTGGTCCGCGTGTCGGACGAGCGGCGGACGACGACGCCGGTCGGGGCGACGAGGATCCGCTGGCGTTTCACCTTCTCCCCCTTCATCATCCGATCGAGCAGGGCGGCCGCCTCCCAGCCGGCCTGTTCACTGTCGAGCGCCACGCTCGACAATGGCGGGTCGGCCAGTTCGCAGAGCAGGTCGTCGTTGTCGACGCCCACCACGGCCACCTCGTCGGGCACGGACAACCCGGCGGTGTGGCAGGCCTCGCACACCTGCCGGCCCCGGTCATCGTCGCATGCCAACACGCCCAGCGGCCTGGGCAGCGACCGCAGCCAGGCGGCGAGAATTCTCTGCTCGCGGCCCCACTGCCGGTCGGCGGGCCGCTGCGGCATCGGAAACTGCTCGCACGCAACGCCGGCTGCCTTCAGCCGCGCCGCAAAGCCGGCGCCGCGGTCGATCGACCAGGGAAAATCCCCCCAGCTACCGACGAACGCGAAATGCTTGAACCCACGATCGAGCAGGTGCTCGGCGGCGAGCGCGCCGGCCGCAGGGGAATCGGGGCGGACCTCGCTGAGCGCCGCCAGCGGGCTGCCGGGGGCGAGTTGCGCATTCGTGAGATCGAGCGCGATCGTCGGCAGCCCCGTGGCGAGCACGGCCCGTTCCACCTGGCGGGTTTCGATCCGCGCGATGATGCCGGTGCCGCCCCATTCCTCCATTCGCGGCAGCAGCTGCCGCAGGTCGGAGGGATTGATGTAGAAGCCCCAGGGGCCGTGCAGCCGGGCGTAGCGGACGACGCCGCGGAGAAAACGCCTTCCATAGCCGAGTGATGTCTCGACCAACAGCGCCACCTTCGGAGTCGGATAGTCGTCGCGGCCCATGGTCGTGAAAGTCTACCCTGGCGGCGGCGGGACGGGATCGCGGGGAGGGAACAGGGTGGTCGCCCCGCCGGAGGGCCGCCGCCCTGAGGGCTGATCGGCCAGGCTCCCCAAGGAGCCGTGCGCAATCGTGCAAGTGCTGTGCGCAATAAGTGAATTGCCCAGAGGAACCCCTCTGGTAGCATTCGGTGATGCGGCGGGAACTGTGGCCTGCGGAAACGTATCTGCTGTCCGTCCTTACCGTTATGCGGTGCTGCCAGGAAAGGGGCCTTTCCCATGCGACTTATCGTGCCACGACGCAGTCCTCAGAATGGTTTCACCTTGGTCGAGCTTTTGGTCGTGATCGCGATCATCGGCACGCTCGTCGGCCTGCTCCTACCGGCCGTCCAGGCGGCGCGAGAGGCGAGCCGCCTTTCGGCGTGCCAGAACAAGTTCAAGCAGATCGGCCTAGCGTTGTCCAACCACGAGTCGGCCCAACGCTGCTTTCCGATGGGGATCGAGACGTCGTGGCCGGGTGGGGGACCCCTTGTGGATTATGCCGTACTCGATGATATGACCGCCGGCTCTCGGCGAACGGCCCAGGTTCTTTTGCTTCCCTACATGGAACAGGCGGCCGTCTGGAATGCGTACCTGTCCTCTCGGAGCGGCAAGGCGACTCGATTGGGGCCTGATGGGTCTCCGGTCCAAAAAGATCCCGCGAGTAACGCCAATTATGAATGGAGGCAGGCTTACGTCTCGACGGCGATTCCAGACTTCGTCTGCCCCAGCGAGCGACAATCGCAAAACCCCAAGCGTATTCCCGTAGGAGGAACCTCGTACAACTGCGCTTTTACGAACTACAGCCTCGTTATCGGCAGGAGTGTTTCGGACGCTTTTTACTCCAACTCGAGGGCGATGTTCGCGATGCTGAAGCGGACGCGGCTGCGCGAGGTGACCGACGGCACGAGCAAGACGATGGCCATGGCCGAGATTCTGGTCGGTCCGCGTGCAGACGGGCGAGGCTGGTACATGGACGGGGCCCCGAGCGGCGGGACGCTGACCACGCATGCCGGGCCGAATAGCTCCACAGCCGATAGGCTCTGGGGTTGCGACTCATCGGATAGGGAAAACCTTCCCTGCGTGCCCGAAAGCACGGTTAATAACCTTACAGCCGCCTCCCGTAGTAACCACGCCAACGGGGTGAACATACTCTTGGCCGACGGGGCAGTGCGGTTCGTGGACAACAATGTCGATGCGACCGCTGGCGGTGTCTGGGAAAATCTCGGCTACCGGGCCGATGGCAAGGTGGTCGGAGACTATTGATGCATCACACCCGTCGATGGGCTTTAGCCGTCATAGGAATGGCGGCGGTATGCGGACTCGTTGCGGCGGGCTGTGCCGATAGAAATGCCGCCGTCCGCGGAGCCATGCGGGGCCGGGTGCAACTCGATGGCCTTCCGCTCGACACGGGGAGGATCGAATTCACGCCGACGGCCGGCACGACCGGGCCCATCGCAGGGGGCGAGATCCTCAACGGCGGGTTTGACATCCCGACGGCGCGAGGTCCGGCGATCGGCACGAACCTCGTGCGGGTCTCCGCGCCGATGCTGAGCGGCCGGAAGGTGCCCGGGCCCTTCGGAACGCCCATTGACGAGCTCGTGGAGACCGTGCCTGATCGATACAACACGGCCTCCACGCTCCAGGTCGAGATCAAGAAGGGCCGCAACGAACTGAATCTCGATCTCCGCTCGAAGCCCGAGTGA
>JBIIGJ010000217.1:0-3428 GCA_044236455.1 Pirellulales bacterium | reverse complement strand
AGCCGCAGATGATGCGTTCATGCCGTCGCACGAACGTCTCGAAGGCCGCATGGTCGCCGCGCCGCGCCGCCTCGAGCAGCATGGCGTCGTTCTGGGCCGCCGCCGGGCCGACGCCCATGGGCGACTCGGTTTCCTCCGGCTCGGCCTGTTCCGTGTTGGTCGACATGGGTGTCGGGGAAAATCCGAGTCTACGGCTGCGCCAGCCTGTCCGTGTTCGGCTGCGCCAGCCTATCTTTGAGCAGCGTGCCGGGAAGGCCGAGTGACGGCTGCGGATCGGTCGTCACGGAGAGCCGAAAACGTCCGATCACATGCTGGGGCTCGCGGTAGAGGTAGCGGGTCACGAGCGTGAGCGTGGAATCGTCTCCCGCACGAAAGGGCTCCGCGAAAACCAGAATGGCCGCCAGAGGCTGATCCTTCGGATGCAGGTGCATGCCCCAGCCGGTGTCGGGCCTCTCGTCGATCATGCCCTCCGGGCCGAAACCGTTGCTGGAGTACGTGGCAGCGGCAGCCTTGAACGGTAGTTTCCGCAGCCGACCGCCGCCCGCCGCGGGCATCACGTCGGCCTCGACGCCGCTGAGCACGAACGTGCCGTTGCCAGCCCGGCCCGGCCCGCCTGCCGGAAGCGAGGCGTCGTAGATCGGCTCGATCCGCACCGCCGTGATAGACGCCATCTGGCTCCGCAGCCGCCACGTGTGCACGTCGTTGGCGGGCGACGGGCCTCCGACGAGGACGGAGCCGTCGTCGAGCCGCGTGAACGTCGATCCGCCTTCTGATTTGAGATCGACGAAGTCGACGGGCTGCCACTTCGTGCCCGGATCCTCGATCGGTTCAACCGCATGCCACTCGACCAGGCTCTTGTCGTCGGCGGGCAGGTGGAGCACCTCCACGCCGATGTTCTTGCCCACAAACCGGCCGAGCGGCAAAAGAAACGGCGGCAGCACCTGCCCCGGCTTGCATTCGGGTATGTCGGCCACCGCCACCGACTGGCCGTCGATGCGGACCTCGAACCGGCTGGCCGAGGTACCGGGCGGACGCGTGACGGCGATTGCGAGATAGCGCTGATCGGGGGCCACGGTCCACTCGCGATCGAAGGAAAGCTCTGCGCCGGTGGCGATCACCAGCCGCCGATACCCGGCGATGTCCGCGGCCGCGGCCGGATCGACGGCGTTTGTGACGACGAGCGTTTCGGCCTCCCTGGCATCGAGGTTCCAGCCCTGCCACGCCGCGATCGTCTGGGGCAGCCGCGACTGGACGACCGCCTTGAGCTTGTCGGGGTCGAGCGACACGACCGGCTCGAGCCAGTCGACCAGGTCGCGGACGTCGTAGGGATCGGCGCCGGTCGGCCGGCCGTCGTGCGCCATGTCGGCCACGAGCACGAGGCTCTTTTGCCCACCGTCGGGCCCGGCGAGGGAAAGACTGCCGGTGTCGGCGACCTCGGTCGAGCCGACGAGAAAGCCGCTCTGCCACAGCGGCTGTTCGCCGGGGGCATTGGCGTGGACGGATGCCCTCGCGCAGCCGCCACTGCGGGCCAGTGCGTCGAGTGCCACCGACGAGCGGAAGGCCGTGACGATCTGCGGCAACGGAAAGACGAGGTCACACCGCGACTGCACGCCGAAGCCCCAGCCGAACGGCGTGGGCTTCGGATCGAGCGGCGCACGCCTGGCCTCGAGCGGCGTTCCCTGCACGCTGCGATCGGTCTGCCACGACCAGCCGCCGCCGAACTTCGCGTCGCGTTTCACGCTCGTCGGTGCGATCGTGGAGAGCGGCACCTCGTGCGGCAGGAAAAACCGTCGCATCCTGATCTCGGGATTCGAGAGCCAGAGCGGATCCAGGCACCAGGCCGGCTGCACGAGGTGCTGCCACGACCGCGGATCGGCTGGATTGCCCGTCGCCCGAAACCGCTCGAGCGACGTCGTCGCGACGAGACCGCCGGCGGTTTCCAACCGCATGAGCCGGCTCGCGGCGGCGGGGGCGAGCATCGCGACCGTATCGAAGTAGGCGTCCCATCCGTCCCGCACAGGCATCTGCAGTTCGGCAATGTCATCAAACGGAATTCGCTCGGTGCCCTGGTCGTGAAGGACGAGCACGCCTCGCTGGCTCCAGCGGAGGGACCGAAAGAAAATCGTGCGGCCGTCGGCGAGGTGGATCGTCGCGGGAAGAGCCGACCGCCCATCACGACGCTTCCAGACGATGCGGCGAATCCAATCGACCGCGATCCGCACGGTCGTCCGTGGCGGCTTGCCCGGCAGGTCGATGCCTGCGAGCGGCTTCACGAGGAGGTGGGGCGGCTGCCGCTCCCGCCAGTTCTCCGCACCCGAGCGATATTCTTCGACCGTGCAGGGCAAACGGTCGCCTCCGAAAAACTCGATGCAACTCTCCCCGGAGGAATTCGGGGGACCGGAGTCGGAGGAGGGGCCGCCCGCGGGTGGCTCGGCCCGCAGCCAGCGGACCGGATTGGCGGGATCGAAGAGCGGCTTGCCGTTGAGCTTGGGGACGGCCGACAGGGCCTGCCATTCAGTCAGCTGCCCGCCCGCCACGCGGCTGCCATCGGCAGAGCCTGCAGAATAGAGGAGCGGGTCGGCCGCCGAGGCCGCGGCAGCCGCGACACCCACGGCGATTGCCGCGGCATGCACTGCCAGCACGAGGGCACGTTGGAAGACGGACATGGGAGGGAACCGCGGGCGGTCGTGGCGGAACAACAGAGTTTGGCCTCTGCAACCAATGGCCACCCGTGCCGTTTGGTTACGGCCCAGGATGCCGGATTCCTGCTTGTTTCGTTGTACTTCCGGCTCCACGTCGCCGCCAGCAGCATGGGCGAGCGTCAGTTCGGCAGATGGAAGAAGCCGATGGCGAGGATGATGTAGACACCCAGCAGGAGAAAGCCCTCAAACCAGTTGGCCTTGCCCTCGTCGATCAACTCGCGGGTGATCAACGCGGCCAGCACGATGGCGACGACCTCGAAGGCGGTGAACGCCAGATCCATGGGCTGGCCAAGGAACCTTCCGGCGAACACGAGCAGCGGCGCCACGAGGAGCACCAATTGGATCGTCGAGCCGACCGTTGCGCTCAGCACCAGCGACGGATGGCCGCGCCGCGCAAAGCGGTAGCCTGAGAGCACCTCTCCCAAGCTGCCAACCCCTCCGAGCAGCACCAGCCCGCTAAACGTGTCGGAGAGCCCCAGCTGCTTTGCCGTCGGCTCAAGCGCATGGGAGAGCGTTTCGGTGACGGCTCCCAGCAGGCCGGCGGCCACCACGAGCGTGACCAAGCTCCCCCAGGCCGACGTCCCGGGGTGCTCGTCGAGCATCGGCTCCCCACCCGAGAGCCCGGTGCCCGGGCCGCTCGACAGCAACGTGACGGCGACGTTCATGCTGTAGATCCCAACGAGCACGACCGACATCTCCAGCGAAAGATCGCGGGTGCCGTCGGGA
>JBIIGJ010000216.1:0-3453 GCA_044236455.1 Pirellulales bacterium | reverse complement strand
TGGTCGGGCTCATTCTGCTCGCTCCCGGCCTGCTCGCCGTCGAATACGGGGGCTACAAGGCGAGTGCCGCCGCCCAGCAGCTTGGCTACATCTGGATCTTCGCCGTCTCAGGCATCTTTCTCGTGCGGATGCTCTTCGACTCGCTGATGGTCCGCCGCCCGTTGCTCGATCCAAACCTCACGGTGGGGGGGCTCGTGTTCCTGGGGATCTCGCTGCTCGTCTTCCTGCTGGCCAACGTGATCACCACGCGGCCGCAGCGCGACGACCTCGCCGGGGCGGCGGCCGCCGCCAGACTGAACGCCCGCGATGCCGAAGTCGACGCCGATCAACTCTCCCGACTCGGCCCCGGCTATCCCCTGCTCTTCGTGCTGCCGCAGATCTCGACGCAACGTCTCTTCACGGCCGATCCCGACGGCGTTGATGCAACCAACACCCCCGAGGCCACCAACCGCGTTGTCTACGAAACCACCGCCCGCGTGATGGCCATCCTGTCACAGCTGGCCATCGTGGCGGGCATGGTGGTCATCGGCTGGCGACACTTCAACGCCGTCCGCTTGGGGATCGCCGCGGCCGTGCTCTATCTGCTGCTCCCCTACACGGCGATCATGACCGGCCGGGTGGACCACGCCCTCCCCGGAGCCCTCGTCGTGTGGGCCATCGCCGCCTACCGCCGGCCGTTCATCTCGGGCGCGCTCATCGGCCTGGCGACCGGCACGATTTATTACCCCGTCTTCCTCCTTCCCCTGTGGTGCGGCTTCTATTGGCAGCGGGGCATCCGCCGGTTCGTGCTGGGGATCGGTGCCGCGCTGGTCGCACTCGTCTTCGGACTCTGGTTTACCTCGCCTGATTCCGCCGTCTTCGTGGGCCAACTGCGGCAGATGTTCGGCTGGATCTTCCCCAATGAAGTGTCACTGGAAGGATTCTGGGCGCTCCCTTTCAACGATTCCGTCTTCCGGCTGCCCGTGCTGGCCGCCTTCGTCGCCATGATCTCGACGCTCGCCATCTGGCCGACCCCCAAAAACCTGGGCACGCTGATGAGCTGCACCGCCGCCGTGCTCCTGGGGAGCCAATTCTGGAAGGCGCACAACGGCGGCCTGTTCATGGCCTGGTTTCTGCCGGTGCTGTTGCTCGTGATCTTCCGCCCCAACCTCGAAAACCGCGTGGCAACGCTCGTGCTCGACGCGGAGTGGTTTCCGAAGCGACGCCGCCCCTCGCCTGCGCTACCGACCGACCGAGCCGCCTGAACATCACCCCCGTCTGGGGTCGAAGTCGGGGGGCGACTGGCGATTGGCCAGCCACGTCCGCCAGGCGGCCGTGTTCCACTCGAAGTTCGCGCCGGTGAGCTTTACCAAGGCTTCGAGCACCCGCTGGTTCTGTACGCGGCTCTTTTGACGCTTCGGACCCGAGCCCATGGAGAGTCCGCCGCCGGAGGGCGTGAACGTCGCGGTCGTCGATCCTTCGGGCGTGGCTGCACCGACCACCACCATGTGTTCTGTCTCGAGCACCTCGATCAGCGGCCCGATGACCGAGCTTGAGCCGAGCCGGCCGAGTGCCTCGGCAGCACGGTTGATGCGGGCGTTGTCGGCGCCACCAAGCGCCCCCACGATCGCGGCCGCAGCCATGTCGGGACCGATATCAATCAGCCGTTCCACGGCGAGGATCCGGGTCTCTGGATCGGGGTGGTCGATGGCGACCGCCACCAACGTCGCGGTCGCCTCCGATCCGCGGATGTGCGAGAGGGCCTCGACGTAGCAGGCCCGCACTCGGGGCAGCCGCTCCTTGCCGAGTGCCGCGGAAAGCGCTGGCACGGCGAACACATCGGCAATCTCGCGGATTTCCTCGGCGGCGGCTTCAGACTGTTTGGGGTCGTCGAGCCGCTTCCGCAGCCGTTCGAGCCGGGCCACCCACTCCTTCTGCGCCAGGTTCACCCGGTCGGCACGCTCGATCAGTTCGATCTCCTGCACGGTCCGCCACATGCCCCGATACCGCACGAAGCCGCGGGCACTCATCAGCTCCTGAGGGCTCGGAGGCTTGACGCCCATGCTTTCGGCGACCGACGCCGGTTCGTCCCCCCGAACGGCACTCTGCAGCGACGCCGTCATCACCAACACCGCGGCAACGATCTGGAGACGAACTCGCATGACATGCCCTGCTGACGGTGGCTTCCTCTGCATTCTATCGACAAAGCACGATGCGAAAAAAAGGTGGCCGTCACCTTTTGCCCGTATCACAGGCCGCTGGCGGCGTCCTGAATCGCTCCCAGATAGGATGAAAAAATCCGAAATACGATCAGCGTGATCAGGCCCGCCACGGCGGCCCAGACCAGAAAGCCCGCCCCGCGGGCCGCGGCTTCGAAGCCAGCCCGAGCCTCGTCGTCGAGCTGGCCGGCGAGCCGGTCGAGCACTTCGGCCGTGTTGCCGGTGGCCTCGCCGACGGCGATCACCTCGAGCACCTGCAGCGGAAACCGCCGCGAGCGGTCGAGTGCCTCGGCGAGGGTCGCCCCCGATCGCAACCGGTCTTCAACCGTCCGCGCATCGACCGCCAGCCCTGGGGCCACGCTTGCCGAGAGCTCGAGCAACCGGCCGGCGTCGAGCCCCGCGCCGCTAGCCAGTGAAGCCGCCCGGCACCACGCCGCTGCTTCGGTAGCGCGGGAAGCGGGCCCGATCACGGGGATTCGATCGACGACTAGCCGCACGACACCATGCCGCCGCCAGCTGGCCAACGCCTGCCCAAAGAGCAGCCTGCCGACACCAGCAACGCCGGCAACGACCGCAAGGTAGACGATGAGACCGCGTGTTCCCCGGAGACCGATCCGCAGGATGTCGTGTGACATCATGCCCGCCATGAAGATGAGAAACCCCACCACGGCGATCGCCACGGCCAGTTGAAATGCCGGCCCCACCAAGCTGCGGCGCAGTTCTCCCGCCGTCCGCACGCCTCGGTGCAAAACATCCGCAAGTTCGCGGAGCGTCTCCGCCTCGTGACCGGTGCGGTCACCGACAGCCACCATGCCGCGGACGAGCGGCGGAAACGTGTCACCGACGGCTTCGAACGCCTCGGCCAATGGGCTCCCCTTCGCGAGGGCCCGTGCAATCTGCTCCATCCGTGGCCGCCACGCGGCAGGGACGCGGCCCATCTCCATCTGCCACGCCCGCCGTAGATCGATGCCGGCAGCGAGCGCAACGGCCAGGCGACCGAGCATATCGGCCATCATCGCCCGCGGCATCTCTCGGCGCGTGAACATGCTAGGGAGTTTAGCTGGCTTCACGCAAAACACGGCATCCTGCCATGCCGATCAACGAGGGCGGGCTCCCCGAACACCGAAGCGAGCTGTCTTCACGAAAAACATCGCATCGTGCGATTTTTTCTTGGCGACCGCAGGTCGCTGGTGCTGCGCATGGCATCCTGCCATGCCGATCAACGAGGGCGGGCTCCCCGAACACCGAAGCGAGC
>JBIIGJ010000215.1:0-3475 GCA_044236455.1 Pirellulales bacterium | reverse complement strand
ATGGATGGATGGATGGCGGTCGGCCGGTCCGACCGATTCTTGGTTCGTCTCCGGAGACCGTTTATAGGGTGCCGACGACGGTGGGCCTATCCCGGGCTTCGGCCGCCGGGATCGATGGGCGGGACGATCTTTCAGGTCCTGATCTGCTGAAAGCCCATATCTCAGCCCCGCCTGCCCATTTGTGGCACGCCACCGGACTGGGGGGGTAGGCTAGTCTCCGAGTTGCCGGAAGACTCTGGACCGAGGGAATAGCTCGCAGCCATCACGAAGGTACAACCGACCATGTTCGCCGCCATGTTCGCTCCAAAAATCGCCGCGAAGGCTTCGCGGAAATCCGCCCGTTCCAAGCATCGGGAGCGTGCGTCTCGGCTGTCCCACGGCGAGCGGTTGGAGCAGCGGCACGCCTTGGCGGTCGTGCTTTCGATGGCCGGGCCCACGAGCCCGGTTCCCGAGGGTCAACAGGCGGTCTTCACGCTCAAGCTGTCGGAGGCCGCCAAGGTGCCGCATCGGGTGGCCATCACCACCACACCCCGCGGGGCTACCTACGGCGTCGATTACTACGCGCCGCCCAAGCAGACGATCCTGTTTGCTCCGGGGCAGACCTCGCAGACGTTTTCGATTTCCGTGCTGCGGGATGCCGGGGGCAACAAGGTGGAGGGAAATGAGTCGTTCATCGTCACCGCGACGCCCGAGGACCGCCGGCTGGGCGACGGGAAGTCGCAGATCGTGACGATCGTCGACACGAGCGGCCCGGCATCCCAATTTCAGATTACGCTCAACTACGATAGGTCGGTGACGGAACAGGCCAAGAGCGTGTTCCAGTGGGCAGCGGACCGCTGGTCGCAGATCATCACTGGCGACCTGCCGAACGTGACTTACCAAGGCAAGGTGATCGACGACTTTCAGCTCAACGTAAGCCTCCAGGATCTGGGCGACGGACTCAACGGCTACGCGAGCACACTCCAGACCCGTCCTGGTTCACGGGGCCTGCCGTATCTCGGCGAGGCGGTCATCAATTCCACCAAGATCGGCAATCCGGGCATCAAATACACGATCGTCCACGAAATCGCCCACGCGCTCGGCTTCAGCCAAGGGTTTTGGAGCGGAACGGGCTTCAACCTCTTTGGAGGGACGACCGCCGATCCCCGCTACACCGGCACGAATGCCCTGCGGGAATACAACAGCATCTTCGGCACCCAGGCGACCGGCGTGCCGCTGGCCGAAACCGGCGGGGCCGGCACCTACGGGTCGCACTGGCGGACGAGTGTGTTTGGCACCGAGATCATGTCGGTTGGCTGGGATACGACCCGCACCGACGTCAGACCGTTCAGCAGGATCACCGTCGGCGTGATGCAGGATCTCGGCTACCAGGTGAATTACAAGGCGGCCGATCCATACGCCAAGCCGCCAGACTCCGCGCCGGACCGGCCGGCGTCGGGGCCGTCAGGCACGCGATCCGGAGTGACACCCGATAGCTCGACGTCCGGCCTCAACCGGACCTCCACTCAGCCGTCCCGGACAGCTGCGGGCCGCCAGCCAGTCGACGACCGGGCAACGTGCCAGACGCCGAAGGCTCCGCCAGCCGTGCAGTCGCCCCAGACTGCCACGCTGCGTAGCCCGATGGTCCGCCGGTATGCCCAGACCGGGACGACTGCTCCTCGAGCGAGTGCTTTTGCCTCGCTGCGAAGCCCCACGCTCGCCCGGGGCTAATCCTGGTCCGGCTGTGCCGGCTGCGCAACCCCTGCCGATTCCGGTTCCAGTGCCGGAAATTCTCATGGATCGGATCGCGGGGAGTCGATCAGAACTGACGATCATGCCGATTTTTCGGTGCGGGGGTTTTCCTGCTCCGAAGACCGGCCACCGTCAGGGATCCGACTGTGATGAGCAAGGAAGCCGTCAATCATCTGGGTCGACGCCTTGGGAAACGGGCCCGGGCCCGACTCCGATCGCTGCGTCGACGGGCGCAGGCCTGGAAATCGAGGGTACGGCGGGCTGCGGCCCTGTCGCTGGCTGCCGCCGCGATGTGGGGCGGACAGACGGCATTTGCCCAGCTCGGCAGTGTTGGCACGCTCGGCGGTGGCCAGATGGGCATGGCGCCGGCGGGCGGCATCGTGAACCGGGCGGTGGCGGGCTTCCAGGCGCTCGATGAGAACGGGCCCGGCTGGCTCTATTACGGCATCAACGCGGCCGACCGCGGCCTCGGCTACAACGGCAGCTACTTCACGCTCGGCGGCTTCATCCCCTATGCCGAAGACGATCTGGGCGGCCTCTGGTCGGCCGATCTCCGCAGCCATCTCTCCACCTACGGCGGCTTTTTCTCCAACGTCGGCATCGTCCGCAAACAGTTCATGGGCGGCACGATCGGCGGCATCGGCGTCTACTGGGACTACGACGCTGACTCGAACCAATATCCGACGAGCGGCCAGTGCGGCACCGGCACGTTCGGGCAGTTTGGCCACGTCTACAACCAGGTAGGCGTGTCGGGTGAGTGGCTCACCGATTTCGGCAACCTCCGCAGCAACGGCTATATCCCGGTGGGCACCGCCGCCTACACCGCCGGCAATCCCGGGTCGGTCTTCTACCAGAACTACGTGATGTGCAATTACGGCCTCGATGCGGCCCTGGCCGGGGCCGACCTCGAGGTGGGCGCCTACGTGCCTGGCCTGGCCGACTGGGCCGGCATGATCAGCGTGGGCGGCTACACCTTCGGACAGGCCCGCTACAACTGGGCGGCGGGCAGCAGGGCCGGGAAGGACGTCGTGCCGTACTTCGGCGGTGTGTACACCCGCCTCGACGTCACACTCATGCGCAACTGGGACTTCTCGCTGCAGGCCAACAACGACAGCTTTTTCGACTGGACTGGCTTCGCGCGGCTCACCTACCGGATGGGCGGCAGCCGCCGCCGCAACGTGCCCGACCAGATGGAGCAGCCGATGATGCGCAACGAGCACATCGTCCGCGCCCACCAGACGCCGGAGGTGGCGATCAACCCCGAGACGGGCACGCCCTGGCGGGTCATCCACGTCAACAATGCCGGCACGGCCCCGGGCACGGGCACGACCGAGACCCCATTTACCACGCTGGCAGCGGCCGACGCGGCAGCGACCAATCCCTGGGATGTCGTGCTCGTGTCGCGTGGCGACGGCACGTCCACCGGCTACAACACCGAGTTTAGCTTCAACGCTCCCAATCAGTCGCTCGTCGGCATTGGCAGCCCCTTCTATCTCGCCTCGGTCTGCTGCGGTCCGATCAACATCGCCGGCCCGACCGGCACGCTGCCGCTCTTGAGCAATCCTGCCGGCGCGAGCGTCTTCATCGACGGGGCCGTTGCGGGCGGGGCCACGGTAGCCAACCTGCAGATCACGGGCTCCGGCGTGGGCATCGAGGCCACGGGCAACCTCAACGGCCTCCCGACGGCAGCCTTTCCGGGCGGACGGCCCACGACGGTCGACAACGTCTCGATCACCGGCAGCGG
>JBIIGJ010000095.1:0-13283 GCA_044236455.1 Pirellulales bacterium | reverse complement strand
GCGGCGATGAGCCTCTCGTCGCTGTCAGTGATCGCCAACTCGCTCCGGCTTCGCCGCCTCGATCTCAAGTGACGCGGGCATCATCAACGCCAAGCGGCACACCGTCCCCCGGCTTCCGCCGGGGGCTTCTTGTCGAGGGTGGCAACACCACGAAAGGTGGCATCACTCAAAGCAGGAAGCCCGGAGCGGACGCGACGGGACACAACGCCAGGCGGCACTCAGCCTGTCGGCAGCGGCACGACGAGCCCGTCATAGGCCAATTCGATCCCGGCCGGCAGCGCCGCCTGCGTGGCGGCATGTGGCATCTCGTGCCCCATGTGGACGAAGAGTGTGCGGCGGGCCTTCACCTTCGCCGCCACGGCGAGCGCCTCCGGAAGGGAGAAATGCGTCGGGTGCGGGGTGGGCCTGAGACAGTCGAGGACCAGCGTGTCGAGTCCTTCGAGCAGCGGCAAGGTCTCGTCGGGGATGCAGTTCGTGTCGGTGCAGTAGGCCAGGTTGCCGAAGCGGAAGCCGAGCACGTCGAACGGTCCGTGCTTCAGCCGCAGCGGTACGATCCGCTGCCCGAGCAGTTCGAATGGTTCCACCCCGATCCTCTCGAACACCACCTTGGGTACGCCGCCCCCCTTGGGCGGCTCCGCGGAAAAGGCGTAGTCGAACGCGTTGCGGATCCGCCGCTCAACCCGTTCCTCGCAGAAGAGCGGCAGCGAACGGCCGGATGCGAAACAGATCGGCCGGATGTCGTCGAGACCGTAGACGTGGTCGACATGGTCGTGTGTGTAGAGCACGGCATCGACCCGCTGGATGCGTTCGCGGAGCAGCTGGGTGCGAAGGTCGGGAGTGGTGTCGACCAGGAGCGTGCCCCCCGGTAGCCCGAGCACCACGCTCGTCCGCGTGCGGCTGTCGCGGGGATCGCCGCTCCTGCAGGTGGGGCAGGCGCAGCCGACCACGGGCACCCCGACGCTCGTACCGGTGCCGAGGAAGATCAACTGCCCGGAAACGTCGCGAAACATCCCCGGCTCGGCGGTCGTCAACGGCATGGAACCAGCTCACGGGGGGCAAAGAACACGCCATTTCGCCGGCATGCCAGCGAGCAATATGACGACTTTTTTCCGTGCGCCCAGCGGCTGGCCGCCTGCGGGTCGCCTTGACCCATGCGGCCGCAGACCGCGACAATCCACACAAAGGACGCTCCATCTATTATGCAACAGCTTGAACGACTCTGGGATGGTTTCTCGAACGTCGCCGCCGGTGCCGGTTCCCGGCTGGAGCGGTTCATCACCGGGCTGTTCGGCTCGTCTAATGCGCGGTACCTGCGACGCCTGGAACCCCGCATCGAGGCGATCAACTCCCTGGAACCGAAATACCAGGCCATGTCTGAGACCGAACTTCGCGGCCAGACCGCGGAGTTCCGGCGGCGGCTGGCCGGCGGGGAAACCCTCGACGACATCCTGGTCGAGGCCTTTGCCGTCTGCCGCGAGGGGGGCCGTCGGTTCCTCGGCATGCGTCATTACGACGTGCAGCTGATCGGCGGCATGGTGCTCCACTCGGGGGCCATCGGCGAGATGATCACCGGTGAGGGCAAGACGCTCGTGGCCACCCTGCCGGCCTACCTCAATGCCCTCGAAGGCAAGGGCGTGCATGTCGTCACCGTCAACGACTATCTGGCCCGCCGCGACATGGAATGGATGGGGCCGCTCTACATCGGGCTCGGCCTCACGGTGGGGGCGATCCAGTCGGGCATGGACTCGGGCGAACGGCAGGAGTCGTATGCCCGCGACATCACCTACGGCACCAACAACGAATTCGGCTTCGACTACCTCCGCGACAACATGCGAATGGCCGCTCGGGACGACAACCGCTTTCCCAAGCACATGCAGCAGAGCCAGGGGCCGCTCAACTTCGCGATCGTCGACGAGGTGGACAACATCCTCATCGACGAGGCCCGCACGCCGCTGATCATCTCCGGCCCCGCCCACGACGACGTCACGAAATATACCAAGGCCGACCAGATCGCCCGACAATTGGTGGCCGACCGCCACTTCGAGGTGAAGGAGAAGGAACACACCGTAGCCCTCACCGAGGAGGGCGTACGCACCGCCGAGAAGCTCGCCGGCGTGGAGAGTTTCTACACCGCGGGCAACATGGAGTGGCCGCACCTCATCGACAACTCGCTCAAGGCCCACCATCTCTACAAGCGCGACGTGAACTACGTCGTTCAGAACGGCGAGGTGGTGATCGTCGACGAGTTCACCGGCCGGCTCATGCCGGGACGGCAGTGGTCCGACGGGCTGCACCAGTCTGTCGAGGCCAAGGAAGGGGTGAAGGTCAAGGAGGAATCCCAGACCCTCGCCACCGTCACGCTGCAAAATTTCTTCAAGCTCTACAAGAAGGTCGGCGGCATGACCGGCACGGCCATGACCGAGGCGAACGAATTCTGGAAGATCTACAAGCTCGACGTGATCGCCATCCCGTCCAACCGCGGCATGAAGCGACTCAACCACCCCGACGTCATCTACCGCACCGAGCGGGAGAAGTGGGTGGCGGTGGCCGACGAGGTGGAGCGGATCAACCGCTGGGACACGCTCGCCATGACCGACGGCAGCTGGAAGGTCGGCACGATCCTCAAGACCGCCGACGGCATGCACGAATTCCAGCCGAAGGGGGAGCGGACGACCGAGATGGTGCCGGTCGCCAAGGTGAAGGATGTCCAGAAGAAGGGGCTGCCCGTGCTCGTCGGCACCGTCTCGATCGAGAAGAGCGAACGGCTCTCCGATCTGCTCGAGAAGCGGGGCGTGGACCATCAGGTGCTCAACGCCAAACAGCACAAGCGGGAAGCCGAGATCATCGCCCAGGCAGGCCGGCTGGGGGCCGTCACCATCGCCACCAACATGGCTGGCCGCGGCACCGACATCATCCTCGGCGGCAACCCCGACACGCTCGCCTGGGCGAAGCTGCAAGACACCTATGCGACGCGTCTCGACGTGCCCAAAGAGGAGTGGGACTCGCTGGTCGCCGAGATATCGGCCCGCGAGAAAATGAAGGAAGAAGGCGCGGTCGTCCGCGACATGGGCGGCCTGCAGATCGTGGGCACCGAGCGGCACGAGGCTCGACGCATCGACCTGCAGCTCCGCGGTCGCTGCGGACGGCAGGGCGACCCCGGCTCGAGCCGGTTCTTCCTCTCGCTCGAGGACGACCTGATGCGGATCTTCGCCGGCGAATGGGTGAAGAACGTCCTCACCAGACTCGGCATGCAGGATGGCGAGGCGATCGAGAGCCGGATGGTGACCCGGCGGGTCGAGGCCGCGCAGAAGAAGGTCGAGGAGCGGAACTTCGAGGTCCGCAAGAACCTGCTCGAATACGACGAGGTGATGGACGAGCAGCGGAAGCGGGTCTACGGCTTCCGCCAGCGGATCCTCGACGGCGAGCCCTGTCGCGACATCATCCTCGACATGGTCGACCGGCAGGTCGACCAGAACATCGGCACCTTCCTCGACCGCGACTACGGGCCGCAGACCTACGCCACCTGGGCCTCGGGCCAGCTCTCCTGCGAGCTCGACGGCAACGACTTCCGCGGGATGTCGCCGGAGGAGGCTGAGCGGCGGGCGGTGGACGAGGCAGTGCGGCAGTCAGAAGCGCAGATCTTCGAGGCCGTCGAGGAAAACCTCCCCACTGGCGAGGACGAAGACGAATGGAACTGGTCGGCGCTGGCATCGTTCGCCAACGCACGGTGGAAGCTCTCCGTGAACGATCGCGACCTGAAGCGGGTGGGGCGCAGCGACGTCGCCGAGTTCCTGCAGGAGCGGGCCCAGGAGGCGATCCACCGCATCGATCTTTCCGAGGGGGCCAAGTTCCTCGACTCCGACTTTGGCCTGCGGACCGCCTGTGGCTGGACGGAATGGCGGTTCGGCGTCGGGCTCGACGCGCAGGAGCTGGCGGCCGTGGAGAAGAATGGTGCCGATCCGCAGGCTTTCAAGCAGCTCGTCAGCCGCAAGGCCCGCGAGGTCTACGCCCGCCGCGAGATCGAATACCCGGTGCTCGTGGGACTGTCGCACTTCTCGGGCCGGCTGCCCGACGGCAGCCGCGGCCTCGACCGCGAAGGCCTGCTGGCCTGGGCGCGGGAACGGTTCGACCCGTCCCTCACGGCCGACGATCTCGCCTCGTCCAATCTCGACGATCTGAAGGCGGTGCTCGCGACAGCGGCACGGCGGCGGCACGCCCAGCCCGAAGACTCCCGCGACGAAATGAAGCGGATGGAACGGTCGGTGCTGCTGCAAATCCTCGACAACGCGTGGAAGGACCACCTGCTGGCGATGGACCACCTGCGGTCGAGCGTGGGCCTGCGGGGCTACGCCCAGGTCGATCCGAAGGTGGAATACAAGCGTGAGGGGATGCGGACCTTCGATCTGATGTGGAAGGGCATAGACGAGCGGGTCACCGACATCGTCTACCGGATCGAGCAGGTCGAGGACGACGAACTGCGGAGCACCTGGAAGGAGACGGCCGCCATCCATGCGGAGGCCTCCTCGGCCACGCTGCCGGAGCCGGGCCAGCCGGCCGGCGGTCAGCCTGAAGCGGCCGGCGACGCACGGGGTGGCGTGCAGGCGGTGGAGCCGATCCGCAATCTGGGACAGAAGGTCGGTCGCAACGATCCCTGCCCGTGCGGCAGCGGGAAGAAGTTTAAGAACTGCTGCGGCAAGTCGAGCGGCGTCGCCGCGGGCTGATCTCCGGCTTCAACACTCTTTTGCACAATGGGCCCGCGGCCGTGCCGTGACCATCCGTCTCCCGCACGCCTTCCCGCCCATGCTGCTCAACGCCGTCTACCTCGTCGCCTTCGTGGTCCTCCTGCCGTGGGTCGCATGGCGGAAGCTCTCGGGCGGGCGACCTGTCGCGGATCCCTGGATGCGGTTCACCGGCAGCATCGCTCCCCTGCCCCGCTGCGACGCGGGCGTGTCGCGAATCTGGCTCCACGGCGTGAGCGTCGGCGAGGTGCAGTTGCTCTCCGTACTGGCCGCCGAGATTCGCCGCCAAGCCGACGCGGCTGGCCGATCCGTGGATTGCGTCGTCTCCAGTTCCACGACCACGGGCCTCGACGTCGCCGCCAAGCGGTTCGGCGCCAACCAGGCGTTTCCCTGCCCGCTCGACTTCACCTGGGCCGTCAACCGCGTGCTCGACCGCGTGCGTCCCGACATCCTCGTGCTGGGCGAACTGGAACTCTGGCCAAACCTCCTCGCATGCGTTCATGCCCGTGGCATCCCGGTCGTCGTGGCCAACGCGCGGATGAGCGAGAAGAGCGGGCGGGGCTACGGCCGGATTCGCCCGCTCGTGCGCCGGATGCTCGGCAAGGTGTCGCTCGTGATCGCGCGATCGCAGGAAGATGCCGACCGCTTCGCCTCGTTCGCGCCGCCGGGGAGCTGCGACGTGACCGTGACCGGCTCGATGAAGTTCGATGGCGTGAAGGGGGACCGGCAGGCCCCGGAGGTGACGCGATTGCGTCAGCTGGCGGGCTTCCACGATGACGATGTCGTCTTCCTTGCCGGCAGCACGCAGGCCCCTGAGGAGCAGTTGGCCGTCGCTGCCTTCCACGCCTTGGTGAAGACGCATCCACGGCTGCGACTCGTGATCGTGCCACGGCATGTGGAACGCACTCCCGAAATCGCGGCCCTCCTCGACCGCTCGGGCCTCCCCTGGCAACTGCGGAGCCAGCTCGGCCAGCCGGACGCCCCGCAGGCTGCCGACCCACAGGCCCGGGTGCTGCTCGTCGATACGACGGGCGAACTGGGCTGGTGGTGGGGCACCACAGCCATCGCCTTTGTGGGGGGGAGCCTCGACGGCAAACGCGGCGGCCAAAACATGCTGGAGCCCGCGGCCTACGGGGCGGCTGTTGCGTTTGGGCCGCACACCCGCAATTTCCGCGACGAGGTGCGCCGGCTGCTGGCAGCCGATGCCGCGGTGGTGGTCGCCGATGGGACGGCCCTCACCGACTTCGTGCGACGCTGTCTCGAGCCCGACGGATTCGCCGCGGCGTTGGGCCGGCGGGCGGCCGATCTGGTCGCCTCGCAGCGGGGCTCGACGGCGGCTACGGCCAAAGCCATCCTGCAACGGCTGCCCGCGGCCGGCGCAATGGTTGCCAAGAACGAGCCGCCCCGCCAATAATCAACGCTTTCGGATCTGGAACGCATTCCCTTCACACCTGCACGAGGCAACAGCCGTGGCACAAGGCAAGTATCTGTTCACCAGTGAGTCGGTCAGCATGGGCCATCCGGACAAGTTGGCCGACCAGATCTCCGACGGCGTGCTCGACGCCTACCTCGCCCAGGATCCGCGGAGCCGCGTGGCGTGCGAGACGATGGTGACCACGGGCCTGGCCGTCATCGCCGGCGAGATCACCTCGCGTGGCACGATCGACTACCAGCAGGTCGTCCGCGACGTCATCCGCCAGGTGGGCTACACCGACGACGAAATGGGCATCGCCGCCGACACCTGCTCCGTGCTCGTGGCCGTGGGCAAGCAGAGCGGCGACATCGCCATGGGCGTCAACGAGGACGAGACCAAGGGCAAGGACATCGGTGCTGGCGACCAGGGCCTGATGTTCGGCTACGCCTGCAACGAAACTCCCGAAATGATGCCGCTGCCGATCGCCCTGTCGCACCGGATCCTGAACCGGCTCACCGAGGCTCGGCAGAAGAAGGAAGTCGACTGGCTGCGGCCCGACTCCAAGAGCCAGGTGACGATCGAGTATGAAGGAAACAAGCCTGTTCGCGTCGACACGGTGGTGGTCTCCACGCAGCACGCCCCCCACGTGTCGAACGAAGAAATCCAGAACTTCATCATCAACAAGATCATCAAGCCGCTGCTGCCGAAGGATCTCGACACGAGCGACATCACCTACCACATCAACCCCACGGGGCGGTTCGTGGTGGGCGGTCCGCACGGTGACTGCGGCCTCACCGGCCGAAAGATCATCGTCGACACCTACGGCGGCTGGGGCCGCCACGGCGGCGGCGCCTTCTCCGGAAAAGACCCGACGAAGGTGGACCGTAGCGCCGCCTACATGGCCCGCCATGTAGCCAAAAACATCGTCGCGGCCGGCCTCGCCGACCGCTGCGAGGTGCAGCTCGCCTACGCCATCGGCGTGAGCGAGCCGGTGAGCGTGCATGTCGACACCGAGGGCACCGGAAAGATCGAAGACGAGCGGCTGTGCGAGCTGGCCCGCGAGTTTTTCCCGCTGACGCCGCGTGGCATCATCGACTACCTCGATCTGCGTCGCCCGATCTACCGCAAGACGGCCGCCGGCGGCCACTTCGGCCGCGAAGGTTTCTCGTGGGAGCAGACCGACAAGGCGAAGGAACTGGCAAAGGCCGCCAAGGCGAGCGTGGCGGTCGGCTGACGACCCGCTGGCACTCGGTTGGGAGACAGGAATATTCGTGTTGCAACGATCGCCAGCCATCGACGGCTCGCCCTGCGCAGGCAGTAGCGATCCCGTGGACAGGCTGGCGGTCGATGCCGTGGCCCTGCTGCCCCTGTTGCTGTCTCAGGTTGCCATGCTTGCGGGCGTGATGGCGACCGTCTGCGGGGCGGTGCTCCTTCTGCGGAGGCTGGCGGGCGCGATCGAGGCCCCGCCAGGCCCCGAAGCGGTGCTCGCCACCTGTGGTGCCGGGCTGCTGTTGGTTGCGATTGGTGATCTCGCCTGGAGACCGTCGGCGGCTCGGGACTCGAACTCCGCGATGTCCTGGCTGCCGGCAGTGCTTGCCCGGCTCGGACTCCTCATGGCCGTGGCAGCGGTCGGCCTGCCCCTGCGGCTCGCGCCTGCCGTGGACGCCCTCACGACGATCGCAGTCCTGCTCGTCTCGCTCGTGGCTGTTGCCCGCGGGCCGGTCGCCGGGCTGATCGGCGCAAGCATCGGCGCAAGCATCGGCGCAAGGATCGTCCGCCGGCGGCCCGCCAAGACGAACGGTCGCTTGGACGTGCCGACGGCCGCAGGCTCGCTGCCGATAGCCGTGCCGGTGATCGCCCCGGCCCTGACCGCGTGCCCAGACCAGATCCAGAGCCATGCCCAGGAATGGGATACGCCGTCCCCACTGGCCGGCAGTCTGCTCCAGCGGTTCGAGCGAATAGCTCTGCCAGAAGGTTTTGAATGTGTCCGCGGGAGATTGTGCGTAGTGGTGCCGGAAGGCTCGCGATCGGGATATGCTCACGTCGGCTTCTGTCCGCCGCTCGCGGCGATGCCCACCGTCGACGTCACCACCGATTATGATGGAGTCGAGGCCGTGGTATCGGCCGCGGAAGTGCTCCCGTGGGGCGTCCGCGTCGAGTGCCGGCTCGACGAACCGGCCGAGGAAACGATCGAGATCCCGGTGGATATCCTGGCGAAGTCGCCTGTCTGAATCCCGGGAATTGCAGACGTCTTCACCGCCGCCCCCCCCCTCCGGATCACAATCTCCGCATGGCACGCTGGCCCCAACACCTCTGGACGACGCTCTTCACCTACACGGTGATCTTCGTCGGCTTCCCTCTTCTCTGTCTGGTGTTTTGGAGATGGGTCCGAGGATGACACCCCCACAGACTCTCGTCGCCACCCTTGCACGCGCCGGGCAGCAGCATCTGCTCGACTTTTGGGACAGGCTCGACGCGTCGGCCCAGCGTGCCTTCGCGGCACAGTTGGAGGCGGTCGACTGGGATCTGCTCGCGGAGATGCAACGGCTCGCGGCTGGCGGCGGCCACCCCCGTGATCTTTCCGTCGATCTCACCTCCGCCGTCACGCCCCTCTGCCTGCGGCTGGGTGACGCGGCCAATCGAATTCCACCGGCGGATTCCATCCGCCGCGGCAGCGAGGCCCTTGCCGCCGGAACCATCGGCGCGATCCTCGTGGCCGGTGGGCAGGGCACCCGCCTTGGCTGCCACGGTCCGAAGGGGCTCTGCAGCGTCGGCCCGGTGTCGAAGGCCAGCCTCTTCGAAGTGCTGTTCGGCAAGCTCGTCGCCGTCCGGCAGCGGTATGGCCGCGACGTGCCGCTGGCCATCATGACCAGCTCGGCGACCGAGGCCCAGACACGTTCGTTTCTCGCCGACCATGCCTGCTGCGGCCTCGATCCAGAACGGGTCTTCATCTTCCGCCAGCACGATCTGCCCGCGGTCGACGCCACCACCGGCCGACTGCTGCTCGACGGCCCCGGCCATCTCGCTATCGCGCCCGATGGCCACGGCGGCATGCTCGTGGCGCTGGCCGAAGCGGGCGGGCTCGACTGGTTCGGCAGGCAGGGCGTGGAACACATCGTCAGCTTTCAGGTCGACAACCCGCTCGCCATGCCCCTGGCCGCGGAGTTTCTCGGCTACCACCTCCTCTCCAGCGCCGACTTCAGCACGCAGGTCGTGCGCAAGAACGAGGCTGGCGAACGGGTCGGCATCGTCGTCGAGTCCAACGGCAGACATAGCGTGGTCGAATACAGCGACCTCCCGGCGCCGCTCGCCGCCGAGCGGCGGGCCGACGGCCGGCTGCGGTTCCACGCTGGCAGCATCGCGATACATGCCTTCACGAAGGCGTTCCTCGATCGGGCGGCCGCGCAGAAAGACGCGCTGCCGCTCCACCTCGCCTTCAAGGCCGTGCCCTGCCTGGATGCCGACGGCCACCGCGTCGTGCCGACGTCTCCCAACGCCATCAAGTTCGAACGGTTCATCTTCGATCTGATGCCCCTGGCGGAGCGGGTATGCGTCGTCGAAGTCGAGGCGTCCGAGGGATTTGCACCCCTGAAGAATCCGGCCGGCTCCGCCAGCGACGCTCCGGAGCACGTGCACGCCGCCCTCGTGGCCCATGCCCGCCGGCTGCTCGCCAAGGCCGGGGTGGACGTGGCCGACGGCATCGACGTTGAACTGGCCGCCAACCGGATCATCGACGAGACTGACATCGCCGGCTTGCTGAGAGCCGGCACCGTGCTCGAGAGACCAGTCGTGATCGGCGGCTGAGAACGACCGCCCGTAACCCGCACCGCCCACACCAGCCGACCGTCAAGACAAGTCAAGCCCCACAAGAGGAATGAATCCCATGCTGCACGCGATCGTGATGGCCGGAGGATCCGGCACCCGCTTCTGGCCCGCAAGCCGCTCAGCCCTGCCCAAGCAGCTCCTGCCGCTGGCGGGCACCAAGACCCTGCTCGAAGACACCGTTGAGCGACTCGATGGCCTCGTGCCACCCGATCGTGTGATGGTGGTCACCGCGGGCCGGCTGCTCGACACGGTGCGGCGGCAGTTGCCGCAGGTGCCGGAGGCGGGGCTCGTCGGCGAACCTTGCAAGCGCGACACCGCCCCCTGCATCGGGCTGGCTGCGCTGCTCGTCTCGCGGCACGATCCCGACGCGATCATGGCCGTCATGCCTTCCGACCACGTGATCCGCCCCGCCGAGAGCTTTCGGGCCGCGATCCGGCAGGCCGCCGCACTCGTCGAGCAGTCGCCCGGCAGGCTCGTCACCTTCGGCATCAAGCCCACCTACCCGGCCGAATGTTTTGGGTACATCCAGCAGGGCGCAGGAATCGACAGTCCGCCGGGCGGGGCCACGCCGCCAGCCCCGGTAAACGCCGTGGCACAGTTCCGCGAAAAGCCCCCCGCCGCCGTGGCCCAGGAGTATCTGAAGGCGGGCAACTATCTCTGGAACGGCGGCATCTTCGTCTGGAAGGCGGCCACGATCCTCGCCGCGCTCGCCGAGCGGCAGCCGGAGTGTCTGGCGCACCTGCGCCGCATCGCCGACGCCTGGGACACCCCCGACCGCGACACGGTGTTCGCGAAGGAATTCGCCGCGATCAAGGGAATCTCCATCGATTACGCGGTGCTCGAGCACGCCCGCGACGTGGTCGTCATCGAGGCCCCGTTCACCTGGGACGATCTGGGCGGCTGGTCGGCCGTGGCCCGCCAGCGGGGCAGCGATGCCGACGGCAACACGGTTGTGGGCAAGCACTTGGGAATCGATTCCACGCGGACGATCGTGCATGCCGGCGGCGATCACCTGGTCGTCACGATGGGCCTGACGGATATGCTTGTGGTGCACACGCCAGACGCCACGCTGGTCGCCCACCGGGCCCACGAGGAGGCGGTGCGAAAGGTCGTCACCGAACTCGAAAAACGCGGCTGGACGGAATTCCTGTGAACCTCTTCCCATTCCCTCGACTGCTGCTGGCGGGCTGGCTCATGTGCAGCCTGTCCCTCCCAGCGGCCGCATGGGCGGAGGAGGTGCCGGTCGATTCCGCGAATACGGCAGCTGAGACCCCGGCAGCGGCAACCGACTCCGACTGGATGAAGATCCTGCGACGGTCGGCTGACTCCCTGCACTGGTCCGACGAGGTCATCCAGCACGACTGGCGACTGCAGCACCGCCCCGGTGCCGATGCCTGCCGTATCCTCGATCCGCGGGACGAGGTCGTGGGGGAGGGATCGCGGCAGGCCTGCCTCGATGCCTTCACGGGCCTTGAGCGTGCCGGCCAGGTTCCCACCGTCAAAGGCCCGACGGTGATCGTGCTCCACGGCCTCGGTGAAGGCCGCCGGTCGATGCGGCCGCTCGTTGAATCCTTGCGGAAGAACATCGACGCCACGGTGCTCTCGTTCGGCTACGCGAGCACGAGCACCGGCATCGACGACCACGGCCGGGCGCTCGCCACCGTGATCAAGGGACTTCCAGCCGCCGACAGCATCAGCTTCGTCGGGCACAGCATGGGCAACCTCGTGGTGCGGCGGTGGATGGGCATGGCGGCGGAGGAAGACCTCTCGCGCGTCCGTCGGATGGTGATGCTCGGCCCTCCGAACCAGGGCTCCGAACTCGCCCGCATGGTCGCGAAGATCAGCGTGTTGGCGGCCTTGTCCAACGGGGCGGCCCGGGAACTCGTTCTCGACTGGAACAGGATCTCCAAGGATCTGGCGGTGCCCCCCTGCCCCTTTGGCATCGTGGCCGGTGGCAAGGGGGACGACCGCGGCTACAGCAGTTTTCTCGCCGGGGACGACGATGCGGTGGTCCGTGTCGAGGAAACCAAACTCCCTGGCGCCAACGATTTCCTGCTCGTGCCCGTTCACCATGCGTCGATGATGAAGAACCCCCGCGTGCAGCAGGCCACCGCGGCCTTCCTGACAACCGGCTGTTTTGCACCTCCCGCTGCCGAGTGACCCCCCGCTCCTATGCCCGACGATTCCCTGACGACCTCCTCACACGCCGCCGCGGCCTCCGTCATTCCCTCCGGCCGTGTGGCGGGAGTGGACTACGGCCGCAAGCGGATCGGTGTGGCGATCTGCGACGCCCATCGCATCCTGTCGAGCCCGCTTTGCGTGCGGCAGACCACGGGCGACGCGAAGGCCGATGCTGCCTTCTTCCGGAAGTTGGTCGCCGACGAGGGCATCGTCGGCTTCGTGGTCGGTCTGCCGATCCACGCCGATGGCACCGACAGCCGGATGTCGGTCGAGGTCGAACGGTTCGGAGCATGGCTGACCGCGGAGACAGGCCTGCCGGTCGTGTTTCACGATGAACGCTACAGCTCCCGCGAGGCCACGGGACTGCTGGCCGGCTCGGGGCTGTCGCGGGGCCGGAAGAAGGAACGAACCGACGCCATCGCGGCGCAGGTCGTGCTCTCCTCGTGGCTGGAGGCGCAGGCACACGGCGGCGCCGACCGGCGGCCGGGACCGCTCGACGCCTGAATGAACTGCAGGTCCCATGACTCCAGCCTCCATCACCGCCCCACCCCGCTCCGCAGCCCGGCCCCACGCCACGCGGCTGGTCGTCGGCTGTGGCTATCTCGGCACGCGGGTTGCAACACGCTGGCTCGCCGCCGGCGACCGAGTCTTTGGCATCACCCGAAGCCCGGCCCGCGCCGACGCGCTCGCGGCGCTCGGCATCACGCCGGTCGTGTACGACGTCACCACTCGTCCGGGCTCAACGCAGTTGCACACGCTGGACGCACTTCCGCCACTTGACACGGTCTTCTGGGCGGTAGGATTCGACCGCACAAGCAACACGACCCATCGCGACGTGCATGTCGACGGCCTGGCCCGGCTGCTCGATGCCCTGGCGGGCTCGCCACGGGTGATTCTGTCGAGTTCCACGGGCGTGTGGGGCGATGAAGGTGGCGGCATCGTCACCGAGGAAACACCCACGAACCCAGGCCGCGAGGCGGGCCGCGTGCTCGTGGAGGCGGAATCGCTCCTGCAAAGTCATCCCAAGGGACCGGGCGCGGCGCTGCGGTTCGCCGGCCTCTACGGCCCCGACCGGCTGCCGCGGCTCGACGACCTCAAGGCCGGCCGGCCGATTGCAGCCGATC
>JBIIGJ010000214.1:0-3524 GCA_044236455.1 Pirellulales bacterium | reverse complement strand
CGGCGAAGGCCGCGATCGAGGCCCGCCGAAACGAGGCAAAGTCTGGCTTCGACACGTGGCTCAAGGACCTCACGCCGGAGATCGCCAAGCGGATCGCCCCGCAGGACACGCCGGCGCTCGACATGCCGCTTTCCGAAGGCAAGGACGCGGCCACGCGGATCAGCCAGGGGGGCAAGGAGATCGACCTGCCGCTCACGCTCGCCAACGGCTCTGCCTGGCAGGAAGGCCCCGGCGGCCATGCGGCGCTCGTGCTGCATGGCGTGGTCGCGGAACTGCCGGGCGTCGGCGACTTCGAATTCGACCAGCCCTTTTCCGTCACGTTCCAAACGCGGTTTCGTAAGGATGAGCGGCCCGGCGCGATCGTGGCCCGCTGCACGGCCGGATCGAATCGCCGCGGCTGGACGGTCTACAACGACCAGCAGCGGATCGCGCTCGACCTCGCCCACGAGGGCAGCGAGAACACGCTCCGCGTGACGGCCGACAAGCCGCTGAAGCCTGACGAGTGGACGCATGTGGCGGTGAGCTACGACGGATCGGGAACCGCCGCGGGCGTCAGCATCTTCTACGACGGCAAGCCGGTGCCGAAGCGGACGCTGAAAGAGAATCTCCAGAAGCGTTCGATCCGAACGGAGGCTGCCCTGACGGTGGGCGGGCGATCGGGGGCGGATTTACCCGCCCAGGGGATTGGACTGGCGGGCCTCTCTCTCTGGGGCCGCGGACTCTCGGCCGACGAAATTGTCCGGCTCTCCCTGCAACCGGCGTTCGAAGATGTTCTGAAACGGCCCCCCGACGAACGGCTGCAGTCGGCGGGCGGCCTGCTCGACTGGTGGCTGGTCAATTTTGACGCGCCCTACAAGGCCGCCACAGAGAAGCTGGCCGGGCTCGAATCAGAGTCCGCCGCGATCCGCAAGCGGGGCACCGTGGCCCACGTCATGCATGAGAAGAACGAGATGGCGAAGGCGTTCATCCTCGACCGCGGCGAATACGACAAGCGGAAGGACGAGGTGAAGCCCGACACCCCCGACATCCTGCCGGCGTTCCCGGAAGGATCGCCGCGCAACCGGCTGGGACTCGCGCAGTGGCTGTTGCTACAGGACCACCCGCTCACCAGCCGCGTGACGGTCAACCGCTTCTGGCAGGAGGTGTTTGGCACGGGGCTCGTCCGCTCCAGCGGCGACTTTGGCATCACCGGCGAACTGCCGAGCCACCCGGAGTTGCTTGATTGGCTGGCGGTGGAATTCCGCGAGAGCGGCTGGGACGTGAAAAAGCTCTTCAAACT
Organism: Pirellulales bacterium; assembly: GCA_044236455.1. Taxonomy (GTDB): domain Bacteria; phylum Planctomycetota; class Planctomycetia; order Pirellulales; family UBA1268; genus CAMCQY01. Next base: position 2,245 of record JBIIGJ010000214.1, on the reverse strand, counting down.
GATGGTGACGAGTGCGGCCTACCGGCAGGCGGCGACCACCACGCCGGAGAAGATCACGAAGGATGCCGCCAACCGGCTCCTCTCCCGGGGGCCGCGGTTCCGCATGGATGCCGAGATGGTCCGCGACTATGCCCTCGCGTCGAGCGGCCTGCTCGTGAAGCAGATCGGCGGTCCGAGCGTGAAGCCCTACCAGCCCGACGGCGTTTGGGAGGCGGTATCGATGGGCGGCAACACCAACAAGTACAGCCGCGACAAGGGGGAGAACCTCTACCGTCGGAGCATGTACTGGTTCTGGAAACGGTCGGCCCCGCCGGCGTCGATGGACATCTTCAATGCGCCGTCCCGCGAGGCCTGCTGCGTGAAGCGGGAGCGGACGAACACACCGCTGCAGGCGCTCGTCACGCTCAACGACCCGCAGTTCGTGGAGGCGGCGCGGGTGCTGGCCGATCGGGCACTGGAAGTTGGCGGCGAGACGGATGACGCCAGAATCGAATTCATCACCGAGCGGTTGCTCTCCCGGCCCCTCTCCGGCGACGAAACCGCCATCGTGAAGAAGTCGCTCGCCGACCTGGCCGAGTGGTACAAGGCCCATCCCGACGATGCCAAGCAGCTGATCGCGGTCGGCGATTCGAAGCCACGCGCCGCTGATCCGGTGCAGTTGGCCAGCTGGACGATGCTGACAAACGAACTCCTCAACCTGGACGAGGTCCTCTGCAAATGAATCCATTCATTCGCTCCCCGCTTGATGAGCTGGGGCTGAACCTCACCCGCCGTCGGTTTTTCGAGCAGGGCAGCCATTTGCTCGGCGGCGCGGCGCTGGCGACCCTGATCGGCGACCGCGCGGCCTTCGGCAATGCTTCCACGGCGCCGACCGCGGGGATCGAGCGGGTGGCCGGGGCGATCGGCCCTCACTTTGCGCCGAAGGCAAAGCATGTGATCTACCTGCACATGGTGGGCGGCCCGCCGCAGCAGGATCTCTACGACTATAAGCCGGTGATGAACGACTGGTACGACAAGGACCTCCCCGAGAGCGTCCGCAACGGCCAGCGGCTCACCACGATGACGAGTGGCCAGTCGCGGTTTCCGATCGCGCCCACGAAATACAAGTTCGCCCAGCACGGCCAGAGCGGGATGTGGGTGAGCGAGCTGTTGCCGCACACGGCGTCGATGGTCGATGACATGTGCTTCATCCGCAGCATGCACACCGAGGCGATCAACCACGAGCCGGCGATCACTTACATGCAGACGGGCAACCAGATCTCGGGCCGGCCCTGCCTTGGCTCGTGGGCCAGCTACGGCCTGGGCTCGCTCAACAAGGATCTGCCCACGTTCGTGGTGCTGGTGGCACGGCCGACGAACACCGAGCAGGTGCAGGCGATCGGCGCCCGTCTCTGGTCGAGTGGCTACCTTCCCGGTGAATATGCCGGCGTGAGCTTCCGTAGCGCCGGTGACCCGATCCTTTACATCAACAACCCACCGGGCGTTGCCTCCGAGGTGCGGCGCAAGACGCTCGACGGCCTGCAGGCCTTGAACCAGCGGACACTCGAACAGATTGCGGATCCCGAGACCCGCACCCGGATCGCGCAATATGAGATGGCCTTCCGGATGCAATCGAGCGTTCCGGAACTGACCGATCTGGCAAGCGAGCCCACTCACACCTACGACCTCTATGGCGAGGCGGCGCGGAAGCCCGGCACGTTTGCCAACACGGCGCTGATGGCCCGCCGGATGGTGGAACGGGGCGTGCGGTTCGTGCAGATCTATCTCAACAACTGGGACACGCACGGCAACGTCGCCGGCCGGCTGCCGAGCCAGTGCAAGGACATCGATCAGGCATGCCACGGCCTCGTGCAGGACCTCAAGGCACGCGGCCTGTTTGACGAGACGCTCATCATCTGGGGCGGCGAGTTCGGCCGCACCATCTACTCGCAAGGCGGGCTTTCGAAGGAGAACTACGGCCGCGACCACCACCCCCGCTGCTTCACGATGTGGATGGCCGGCGGCGGCGCCCGCGGCGGCCAGGTCTACGGTGAGACCGATGACTTCTCCTACAACATCGTGAAGGATCCCGTGCACATCCGCGACTTCCACGCCACCGCGCTGCACCTCCTGGGATTCGACCACGAGCGGTTCACCTACCGCCACCTCGGCCTCGACCAGAAGCTCACCGGCGTCGAGCACGCCAAGGTGATCAAGGACCTGATGGCCTGATGCCAGCAGGCTGCTCGTTTTCCGTCAGCGTGTT
>JBIIGJ010000031.1:0-30470 GCA_044236455.1 Pirellulales bacterium | reverse complement strand
GTGAGTCGCCACCGTAGAGACGGCTCGTCAGCTCGCGGTCCTCGGGATTATTCACCTCGACGTCGGAGTCGAGCAGGATCAGGTTCACGCGGCCCACCGCCATCTTCCAGACCTTGGCGAAGATCGGGCCCGAACGCGTGTCGATCTGGACGGTGATCGGCTTGCCGTCCGCACCGAGCGCGGGCTCGATCGGCAGTGCCTCGGTCCGCGACTGGAGGTATTCCTCGTGCTGGTAGCCGTCGATGTCGAGCTGCTGCTTGAAATAACCTTGGTCGTAGAACAATCCCACCGCGATGAGCGGAATGCCCAGGCCGCTGGCACTCTTGATGTGGTCGCCGGCGAGCACGCCCAGGCCACCCGAATAGATCGGCACCGATTCGTGGATGCCGAACTCGGCGGAGAAATAGACCACCGGCTTCGAGCCGAGCACGCCGGCGTGGACGTTGCTCCAGGTCGAATCACCCGCCATGTATTCCTTGAGCCGGCGGTAGGCCTGGTTGATCCGGCTGTAGAGCACGAGTTCCGCGGCGCGGGCCTCGAGCCGCTCCGGCGTGAACTCGGCCAACAGCGCGATCGGGTTGTGATCGAGCTGCCGCCACCGGATCGGGTCGAGCTCCCGGAACAGGTTGGTCACCTCAGGATGCCAGCTCCACCAGAGATTGCGAGCCAGCGCCATGCACTTGTCGTAGAGATTCTGCGGCGACAGTTCGTCGAGCCGCGGCGGGGCAAGTTGTCCGTGGCTGACGCTGCCGTTGGTGGCAGGAGTGCCGGCACTGCTTTGGGCTGCACTGGTGGCGCTGTTGACTTCGGCCTGGCTCATGGTGTGGCTCCGGGCGTGATGTGGAGATGGAGGGGGGAACCTGCCAGAAGGACCCGCAGTATAACGACCTCCAATTTTCATTCGACCCCCGCACCGCATAATGGCGGCATGTTCACTCCTGGCTCCCGACAACCCGATTCCATTGCCCTCTCGGCCCTCTGCGATGCGTTGGCGGCCATGTCGGGCCAGACCGCCGAAATCGGCCCGTGGCGGAGCGGAGCGTTTTCTTCGCTGGCACGTTCCGGTGCGCTGGCCGGATTCATCCCTGCCGACTGCGGCGGCACGGCGGCCACGGAGCCGGCCCTCCTCGCCATGCTCGCCGCGATTGCGGCCCGCTGTCTGACGACCGCGCTCGCCCTCACCCAGTGGGCGAGCGCCTGCCGGATCATCGCGGGCGGCGCGCCGGCCGTACGGTCGGCCCGACTGCCGGCTCTGGCCCGTGGCGAGACGCCGACCACGGTGGGCATCTCGCAGCTCTCGACCAGCCGCCGCCACCTGGGCACGCCGGCCCTGGTTGCCGCACGCAGCAACGGCACCTGGCGGCTGAATGGGCTCTGCCCCTGGGTCACGGGCGCCGACTCGAGCGACACGATCGTCACCGGTGCCCTCACCGAGACCGGCGAACAGTTTTTCTTCGTCGTGCCTACCGCCGCGAAGGGCCTCGACATCGCGCCGCCCATGCAGATGCTCGCCCTGTCCGGGAGCCGCACATCGAGCGTGGTCTTCCGGGAGGTCGAGCCGGCCGACGTGATCAGGCCGGCCGAGGCAGGCGTGCGGACCGGCGGCCTGGCGACGACGACGCTGGCAGTGGGCGCCACGCGGGCGGCCATCGCCATCCTCGACGAAGAGGCCCGCGGGCGACCGGCGCTCGAGCCCGTCGCCGCCGGTCTGCGGACCGAAGTGGACGAACTGTGGCGGCAGCTCGACGCGGCCGCAGACGGTGGCATCGAACCGGCCGATCGTGATCGGCTGCGGGCCCACGCCAATGGCCTCGTCGTGCGGGCCGCGCAGGCGGCGCTGACGGCCTCGAAGGGGGCCGGCTTCGTAACGGGACATCCGGCGGAGCGGCTCGTTCGCGAGTCGATGTTTTTTCTGGTCTGGAGCTGCCCGCAGTCGGTCACATCCGCCGTGATGTGCGAACTGGCCGGACTGGGATACCCGTAGACGACTGCCGACACTCATCGACGGTCACAACAGCGGGGGCGGTGAAACTCTCCGGATGACACCGCGTTGAGACGTCATTCTTCCCGCGGTGGAATTTCTTTCGGTGGGCAATAGGCCGTTTTCGTGTATTCAATCACGGCTTCCGCCGAGAGCAGGAATGGGCGACGAACCCCCCAATGAAAGGCTCCAACCCAACCGCATCCTTCGAGGCCAGCATCCAGCATCGCTCGTCGAACACCCGTCGATGATTCGTGCGATAGATTCCCTGGATCGAGCGTGAGCAGGAGCCCGCCAGGCGTGAGCCACGAACTCACGGTGGCCACCTCGTCGAGTGCACAGAAGATCACCTTACAAGTCCGTGGCGTGCACGGATTGAGTTCAATCGCAGGTCCATCGCCACGATCGATCGCGACCGCCCGGATGAGCCTGTTCGCCCTTTCGCCGGCGGCTGGCGTATATCCGTATACGCCCGGCTGAGATTTGACGAGAAACGCGAGTTGATACGCGTCGGCCTCTCCGGGCTCGTGTGACTGTGGACACGATTTCCGGTACGACGCCGGCAACGTCATCTCGTGAATGGGTGACATGTCCCAGGGACGGATACTGCCGCGCTTTTGCGTCAATGCGGAAACATCAGCCAACAGCCGCTGGGGTGGAGCCTCTCCACGGCGAAACACGGCGACACCGTCGACTAGGCCAACGTACGCCACACCAGAGATAGTCTTCACTTCTTCGATCAGCTCGAGCAACTCCGGCAGGGCAGTGTCATCGGCATCATCGATGAGAATCCATCCCCCGGGGCGAACCTTCGGGGCCCAGCATTCGAAGTCTCTGAGTGCCCCCAGGTAGGAGTGATCGCCATCGATAAAAACAACGTCGATGGGTTCGGCAGGCCATACGGCCGCGACCGCACTTGAATCGCCCACCCGAACGTCGATCCACTCCCGAACGCCGCACACATCCGCATGAGCAAGGAACTTCGCGAAGGTGCGTTGATGGGTCGCCATTCCCAGCCAGGGCGGACCTCCGAAGTGCGGGTCCACGCTCACGAGCCGTCCCTGCCCTCGTCGCGCCACACCGGCGGCCAAGAACATCGCTGCACCACCCTCGAAGGTGCCCAGTTCGACGACGATTCCCGAGCCTGACGAAAAAGCCGCGATGCCGAAGTGCAACGCCTTTTCTGGCTCGGTCAGCCAGTTCGTGACACCGGCCCCTGCAAAACGGGACTGAACCTCGCGAAATTGCGAATCGGCCTCGGCGCGTCGGATCCATTCGTCAGGGCTCTCGGGACCGCTTCCCGGGAAGTGCTTTGCACGCCCGCTATTGGGGCTCGGGTTCCACAGCATGACGAACTCCGATTCAGACAAGGAGGATTTTAGGGTTCTACGGGGCTTCTGCCATTCGATCAAGACAGAAGTCGTCCCCTCCCACGAGGCGGTGTTGCGACGTTGTCGCGATCTTTGCTATTCCCCCCGTTCCTCCAGAGGTTCTCACCGCTGTGACTCAAGCAACTGCCGCCATCATCAGTCAACTGCCGCTCGACGTCGTGGGGGGAGGGGAGCGATTCACCCTCCACACCCACCGTTCCGCGGTGGTGTGCGGCGAAGTTGTCGATCTCTGGTGCGCCGCGGGAGGAAATCCGCCGCTGGAACCGCACCAGCGGCGGATGACGCACACCTATCACAAGGTCTCCCACCTCGGCGGCAAGCCCATTCCCACCGAGACCGTCACGCTGCGCGAGCTCCTTCGCCGGCAGGCCGACTACGCCACCGTCGTCATTCACCAGCATCTCGTCAACGCATCGACGCTCGACATACTCTCAGCCGCGCCCCCGACCCAGAAGATTTTTCTCACGAGCCTCGGCGCCGAGCCAATCAGCGAGCTGTTCGCGAAGGCATACGAACAGCACTCTGGCGTCGAGATCGTCGAGATCTCCCGGTACGCCGCCGAACGTGCGGCCGCCCGCGGCATGAAGGCGTCATCCCTGTCCGCAGGTGTGTGGCGGGCCGACGTCGCGCCTCCGACACCGCGGCCTGCCTCGCCCGAATTGCGGGCGATCGCGATCGGGAGACTGCTGCCCCACAAGGCCTTCGAGGTCGCGATCGATGCCGTCGCCGGCCTGGACCCCAGGGTGTCGCTCACGATCGTCGGGCCATCCAGCGGAGATGCCGAATACGAGCGGTATCTCGCCGCGATGGCCGGTCGGAGCAGGAATTGCCACGTTGCCGGTTACCTCGACGACGCCGCACGGCTAGCCGCACTCGCGCGAACCGACGTTTTGTTGGCTAACTCCGCCCACCTGACCTACATCGGCAAGCGGCTCGACCAGCCGGAACTCCTGGGGCTCGTGATTATGGAGGCGATCGCCCATGGCGTTCTCCCCATCGCCTCGGACATTCCCTCCTTCCGCGAAATCTGCGAGCACCTTGGGCTCGAGCGGTGGCTCTATCCGGAGCGCGACTCTGAAGCACTCCGCGACCTCCTGCTGGCAGTCCAGACCCTGTCCCCGAGCCAGCGATGTCGCATCGTCCGCGATGCCGCCGAACGACTTGCGCACGGATACCTCTGGGACGACTATTGGCTGCGACTGACAGCTCGCGACTCCGCAATCGCTGTCGCCTTGTCGCGGGCCGCCTGACCGGACCACCGTCATGAAAATCCTCTTCGTCACGAACCTGTTCCCTCCGCACGTCGTCGGCGGCTACGAGATGGGCTGCCTGATGCACGCACAGGCGGCGCAGCGGGCCGGCCACGACGTCATGGTCGCGACATCACTGAGCTTCGGAGGCCTCCAGAAGCAGTCCTCCGTGCCCGGCGTCGCCGTGCGGCAGATTTTTGAGCCGGTGTTCGACTACGAGTTTGGCGACCGCGTCTACCAGCGGCCTCTGAATTACGCCGGTCCGGGTGGAATCCATCCCGGCAACTGTCTGGCACTTTCCGAGATGATCCGCACCTGGCAGCCCGACGCGATCTGGATGCACAACCCGCTCGGTCTTGGCCCTGTCGGCATCCTCGAAACCGCAGCTGCCAGCGGCGTGCCGACGGTCGTGCACTTGATGGATTTTCTCGACGAGGGTATCCGGCTCTCGCAGCACGGCTTCGAGATTTCCGGGCGTTGGGCGGCGGCAAAGAGTGGTGTGCACGCGATCGCCTGTTCCCAAGGCACGCTCGAGGACAACTCCCGCATCGGCCGCTATGCGTCGGCCATCGTCGTGCCAGGGGGAATCGAAGTCGATGCCCTGGCGTGTCGCCGGGCGGGTGACCAGATGAACTTCCCCGTGAACGGTCCCGTGCGGATGGTGTCGTTCGGACAACTCAAGTCGCACAAGGGCGTCCAGCACGTCGTGGCAGCCCTCGGCGTCCTGCGCACGTGGATGAAGCTCGACGTCGAACTTCATCTCATCGGCAGCTGCGAGGCGGCGTTTGAGACGAATCTACGGGCGATCGCGAAAGCGGCACGCTGCGACGGGGCCATCCACTGGCACGGCCGCAAGAACCGCAGCGACCTCCACGAATTGCTGGCGACGATGCATCTGGCCGTCTTGCCGCTCAACGACAAAGAGGCGTTCGGCTACGTCGCCCCGGAAGCGGCGCTTCACGGCATGTGCGTGGCGATTGGCCGCAACGCCGGCTGCAGCGAAGTGTTCCCGGATGGCTATCCCTACCTGCTCTCCGCCCGCGACGACCCCAACATGATCGCGGCAACCGTCCGCAGGATGATCGTGGACGGCGAGGAGCGGCGCTGCTGGGAGCGGCGGCTTGCCTCCCATATTGTCGATCGCTGCGATCTCGACCGTGTCGTGCTGCCGCGGTGCCTCGCGTACATCGAGGGACTCGTCGCCGCATCCTCGCGTTCAGGGGCGTCTGTCATTTCGGCGGAAGAATCACTCGAGCGATCACTCGCGGCCTGGCAAATGAACCGCAACCTCGCACGACTCCTCGGTGATGAAGGTCCTGCACCAGAGGACAAGCAACGTCGACTGAGCCGGCGGCTCAACCGAGTCCTGCGGCGTGTCGTGCCTCCGGCCTTCCAATATCAGCTGAAGACGCTGGCAAATATGGTCCGCCGCCGTCGCGCTGCGTGAGACCGATGGTCTCAGTCGATCGGCCGTGATATCAGGTTCATTCCGCCCCGGAAGCGGTGCACACGCCCGAGGACCGGTGTCGTGGAGGGAATCAGGGCCGCCTCATGGCCGTGAAGCTCGACCATGCCGGACCGCGACTCCCATTGCGGCGGCTTCACGTGGTCAAACCGCACCTCGAAGACGTCCGGGCCGACCCCCACTGGCTTGAGCACGTGGAATGGATGCGTGAAGAGCGCCGGCTCACGAACGACCTGCTCCTCCCAGTCATGAAGCGACCGCGAGAGTCCAGGCGTATACCGCATCTCCAGCGAGAACGGCCCACCGCGTTTGCCAGACGCCTTCGCCCAGACGGCATCGTCTCGGTCGATGATTTCAATCGACGGGGTGACAAATTTAGGAAACCCGAGATGGTGACCGCCCTGCCTGGCAATCCACGAGGTCACGGGCATGATCAACGGAAACCATCCCTCCCGGCCACGGTAGTCCGTCTTCAGCAGCAGTGCACTCTCCCCATACCTTGCGAAGGGCCATGGCGAGACCCGAACATAGTCGATCACAACCGCCATGATCAGCGGCTGGCGCGGCACAGCGAAGACGGAAGGCAGGCACTTCCTGTACGCCTCGAGGCTGGGCGGTTCGTAATACGCCGCCAGCCCAAACAGTTCCTGGAATTGGCCGTCGCTCCTCGCGTAGGCGAGCCACTCGAGAAACCGCTGCGCCAACGACGGCATGGGAATGTCCATGACCGATTTCCTCCTCACGGTGCGATCCGGACGGTCAGAAAGCATGCCGTCTCCGGAGCGATAAGGTCAAACCATGCCACACCCTCCTGGACCAACGTTACACGGAGCCTATAGATTCCGGGGTCCACCGGCGCGATCACCCAAACCGGCATCCGCACATCGGTGCCGGGCGGGATTTCCCCGGGCAGCGGCGTCCGCGGCGACGCCCAGTCATGCGAAAACGCCACCCCCTCCCGCTCCCACTGAAACGAGAGTTGCACGGGAGCCGGGGCCGACGTGCTCACGCTGACGTCCGATCTGTTGTGCACATGCACGATCACCTCGTGTTGCGATCCAGGTGAGAACGATTCCGGCCGGTCACCGGCCGACAATCGGATGCAACGCATTTGATCGAGCCTCAGCGGCCCGCATACGGGAGCGGCATCCGCGGCACGACAGCGGTCGGAAGACTCTGACAAGGCAAGCAGAAGACGCTCGAGATTCATCGTCTCGCCGTCCCGTTCCGATGGCTTCTCGTCGGCGATGACGTCGGCATAAAGCCGCTCATACGCCGACACGGCCTCGACGAAGCCACACCGTTCACGCACGAACCGGCAAACAGCAGCGGCGTCCTTGGCGTCGTACTCGCGAATCTCGCGACGCACCGACTCGGCGCTCAGGGGTGACAGTGCCAATCTCAGGCCGAAGTTCCACTGCCGGCAGACTTCCATGTTCAACGAGGTGACCAACGGTCCAGGTCGCTCATGGCACACGATGACGGCGCAGCCGGTGGCCAATGCCTCGATGGCGCATTTCCCCTTGGCGAACACGAGGTCGTAGTCGCCCAGCAGCGATTCGGGATCCGGACGTTGATTGCCCGCTGATTCGCCGAGCAGTTCGATCGAGATGTCCTCGGCCTCGCAAGCCTCCCGCAGCACCCGGAAGAGTGCCGGGGATTTGCCCGCATAGTTGCTGAAAAACAGGGCACGCCGGGGCCTGTCGGGCAATGGCGGTCGCGGTGTGAATCGATCGGCGTCGAACCAGTTGCCGATCACGCTCAGGCGTTCGAGTGGCACCCGCGTAGCGAGCCGCTCGCGACAATTATTGTCCACGGCTACATACCGCATCACCCGCGGATGGAGTGGAGGGTGATCCGCCCACTGCCTGCCGTCGTGACACACGAACACCCCGCGGGCTTCCGGGTATGTGCGCAGCGCAGCCATCGTCTCCACATGATGATGCCCGTGAATCACATCGGGCACCCAACCGACGGCAGCGGGAGTATCGACCAGTTGGATGCCCTCTGAACGCATGCGGTCCGCGAAGCCGCCCTGCATCGGGCTGTAGACCGCCACCGTGTGTCCCCGCTTGACGAACCCAATCGCAAGGTCTCGCGTGACCTGCTCAGTCCCCGTTCCCTCGGTAAGCTGCAGGTTCGTGATCAGGATCCGCAGTGGGCGGGATCCGACTTCATAGCCGCAAGCGGCCAGAAGTGGTCCGGCATGAGCCTCAAATTCACAGCATTCCTGCGCCGTCAGACCAGTGCGCCACACGCCAATTCGCCTGATGTCTGGCCGGTGTTGGGCGCTGGCCTGCTGGGCCTGACGTCGCTCACGGCTCAGCGCAAAGCCAACGACCTCCACGGGCCTTCCCTCATGCTCCGCGATTCGCTCCGCGGCCCGCTCGTGGTGCCGAGCCATGGCGGCGTCGTACCGCCAGCCCAGTCGTTTGCACAACTCTCTGAGCGTGTTCTCGGGAGCAGACACCAAGTCCTCGAACCTGATTTCGACATAACGGCTGCCCAAACGTTGCCCGGCGTCGCGGGCCGCTCGGACGTGGTCACACCAGTCCTGTGCCAGAGACGTCATGCCCTTTCCGGGTGCAAACCACTGTTCACGCAACGACATCGCTGCGTCGCGACCATCGCGGATGATGTGCAGGATCGTGGCATCGGGAAATCCACCTGCCAGCGCGGGCACGTGCTTGGCGTACATCGGTGTCTTGTCACCCCAGCCCAGTTTGCCGAACCGCGCGGCGTAGGCGCCGTAGAACAAACGCAAGGCGGCGGCCGGTCGAAACCGATCCATCGCACGCACCCGCCTGGCAAACATGTCGGCATCCAGCTTGAAATCAGGCCATGCCGAACCGGCCGTCACGAGGGCAATGAACGCGTCGCGGGACGGAGAATCGTCCCCCAAACCCAGCGCCGCAGGAACGAAGCCCGTTTCAGGAGGAATCGCCACACAGGGGTGAGAGTCCAGCATCAGTCTCAGGAGTGTCGTACCTGACCGAGGCGCACCGACGATAAACACGGGGGGCGGCACCGCCCTCCCCCAACGACCGAATCCTTTCGGAAACTTCATCCGTGAAACTCCAACCGGAGCGTCGACAGAAACGGCTTCATGTGAGATTCGTACCGGATGACATCTTTGTATTTCCCGGCCCTCACCCGGGCATCCCCGAACCGCTCGTAGGCGGGCGGCAGTTCATCGGGCGGACAATCGACCGGGGCATCGTCGCGGAAGATCCACTCTCGCGCAAAGGCATCCATCCCCCACGCCGCCTTGGCCCGCTGGAGCTCGCTTTGAATTTCAGGATAGTCGGCCATGGCCGCGTGTTTTCGCGACAGTTCTTCCGCGGAACCGGCAATCGTTATGGCACCAACCTCCCTGCCAAACGGACAGATGTCCGGCCGGCCTTCCAGAAGATAGGCGTAGCCACGATCCACACTGGCTGCCTGTCTCGCCGCGCGAGCGATGGCACGGCACACGTCGTGGGCAGGATTGAATCCTTCCGCGGCATCGGCGAGCACGGTACGGATTTCCCGACGGCGCAGGTCTTCGGCCAGAGCATGCGCCCAAGTGAGGAAGACGCGGTGATTTCCCGACAGCAGCGCACCATACAGTTCTGCATCTTTCAGCGGCGGAGGAAATGGGGCGGCGAGACTCACTCCGATGGACGCCAGCGCCCGGCGGGTCGATTCGGTGCGCGGATGGCCTGTGCCGCCTGAGCCATCGGTCAAGAGGTAGGCCACCGGCCTCAGCCGCGCGACAGCTTGAAAAATACGGAGTTCGTGCCCGGGATGTCCGAGCACCAATGCGCATCCACCGTGAATGTCGTCAAGGGATTGTGGCATTTTTCACCCCGCTCATCATAAGCCGCAGTCGCAGCCGGGGGGAGCGGACGCCACACGGACGACGGGACTGACGGCGTAGCAAGGCTTCGCGGGCGACGTGCCGGAGCGGTATCCTGTCGGGGCCTCTGTTCTTCCATCGGACATCGGACCCCTTGGATAGCGTCATGAAGATCGTTCCCGCTCACGCACTCATCTCGGCCGCTATCGCTGGCCTACTCCTGCACGCCGGGTCGACATCGGCGCAGCTCCCCCGCTTCGAGGCCTTGAGCAGCCTCCCGTTCACGGAAAATCGGCCCACGCCGGAGACCGCTGAGACGTTGCGTGATGAACTGCTGTTCCAGCGGGCGACGCAGACCTATCTCTGGGCCCTGCCGCTCGTCAACACGCTCGGCATGAAGGTCGGCTCGGAAAAGGTCTTCGGCGCCGGATACAACGTCCTGCCGGTCTGGAAGAAACGGCTCGACGCCAAGACCCTCGTGACAACCCCCAACTCCGATGTCATCTATGCCATGGGCTACATAGACCTCGGCACAGACGGCCCGCTCGTGTTCGAGGCTCCGCCGAACCTGCAGGGCATCCTGCTCGATGTCTGGCAGCGGCCGATCCCGGTCGATGGCGGCATGTTCTTCGGAGACGTCGGTCTGCCGGGCCCTGACGCCGGTAAGGGTGGAAAGTTCCTGCTCCTGCCCCCCGGCTACGAGGGGCAGGTGCCGGAGGATTGTTTCGTCTACCGTTCACCCACCAACACCGTATTCGTCTTCCTGCGCGCGTTCTATCAAGAGCCGAAGAATCTCGCGCCGGCCGTCGCGCTCATCGAGCAATCGAAGATCTATCCGCTCAACGGCAAAGAAACCGCCAAGCCGATGCAGTTTCCCGATGCCTCCGGCGTGCCGGTCGACATGCTGCCGATCCGCGATGGCACCGCCTTCGACGAACTCAAGAAACTGGTGGAGCGAGAGGGCACCAGACTCGCCGACTCCGATTCGCTTGGCATGCTCGCATCGATCGGCATCGCCAAGGGCAGGCCCTTCGAGCCCGACGCAAAGACACGGGCGATCCTCGATCATGCCGCGAGGACGGCCTACAAAATGAGCCGTGTCATCGGCTCCGAGGAGGTGGTCGCCGGTCGTTCGCTGCGGATCTATCCCGACCGCCGGTGGATCAACCCCATGGCCGACGCGACCCCTGAGCATCTCGGGGGGCCTTTCGATCTCGGCTGGCGCAGGGTGGCCGAGGGCTATCTCGATCTCGACGCCCGGATCTGGTTTTTCACCAACTACTATTCGGTCAGTCCGGGCATGCTGTCGCAGACGCCCGGCCGGGGCGCCAAATACATGATCGTCTTCGTCGACAGTCAGGGTGCGAACCTCTCGGGCGGCAGCCGCTACCGGCTTCGTCTTCCACGCGACATCCCGGCCGCCAACTTCTGGTCGGTGACGCTCTACGAAGCCGAAAACGGGTCCGGGCTCGCCAACGGCCAGCCATTTCCGTCGCTCGGTTCGCGCGACATGCCGGCACAGAACGCCGACGGCAGCACGGACCTCCACCTCGGCCCCACGGCCCCCGCAGGCAAGGATCGCAACTGGCTCGCGACGGTGCCGGGTAAGGGTTATTTCGCCGTGCTCCGGCTCTACGGCCCGACCGAAGCCGCCATCAACAAGAACTGGAAGCCCGGCGACATCGAGAAGCTGCCGTGAGCGAGCAACAATGGTTTTCAAACAACGCTGCCAGGAGACACCCATCATGACGCTGCGCAGAGGAATCGTTCTCGCTGCCGCACTCATCTGCGGCCTGACGTTCCCCGCCGCACACGCGCAGCTCCTGCCCACGACGGGAAGCGTCGCATCCAGGCTCGGGCCGCTGGAGTTGGAGAACGGCTACCCCTGCGATGCCACCGTCGCGAAACTCTTCGACGACATCGATTACCAGCGGGCCTGCCAGGCCTACCTCTGGGCCCTGCCGCTGATGGCGATGCAGCAATGGCAGAGCGAACACCTCACCAAGTTTGGCGCTGGCAAACTCGACTACGTCGACTACCTCATCTTTCAGGACAAGCTCGGCCTCCTCACGGCCAACGCCACGACGCCCTACATCATGGCGTTTCCCAATCTGAAGGAGACCGGCCCGCTGGTGTTCGAGGTGCCCGCCGGCCCGACGGCGGGCGGCTTCACCGATTTCTGGCAGCGGCCCATCACCGATTCCGGCCAGACCGGCCCCGACAAGGGCGCGGGTGGAAAGTATCTGATCCTTGGCCCCGATGACCCGGACATGAAGCCGGAGGGCTATGCCGTCTTCCGTTCACCCACGGTGAACGTCTTTTCCGCCCACCGTGTGCTCGATCCCGATCCGGCCAAAGCCAGACTGCTCATCGACGGATTGAGGATCTATCCCTACAGCCAGCGAAAGGCCCCGGCACCGACGCGGCACATCTCGCCGGCAGGTCGCCCATGGAGCGGCGAACAACCACGCGGCCTCGCCTACTGGCATGGCCTCGCGAAGGTCATTCAGGAAGAACCGGTCCACGAGCGTGACCGGATGATGATGGGGATGCTCCAGCCCCTGGGTATCGAGAAGGGCAAACCATTCACCCCGAACGAGCGTCAGAAGCAGATTCTCATCGACGCCGCGCAGACCGGTGAGGTGATGGCCCGGGCGATCGCCTACAAGAAGCGGTTCGAGGGTGCGAAAGTCTGGCCCACCAGGAACTGGGAGATCTCACTGTTCCTCAAGGAAACCAATCAGGAAGCCCCGCACCACACGCAGTTGGACGAGCGCACGAGCTGGTTCTACGAAGCCGTCGGCGTCTCGGTGGGCATGATGGGCCGCGCCGTCGGCGTCGGGCAGGTCTACCTCGAGGCCGCGAAGGACAGCCAGGGCCGCTGGCTCGATGGTGGCAAAACCTATCGCCTCAGGGTTCCGAAGGACGTTCCCGTGGCGCAGTTCTGGTCTGTCACCGTGTACGACAACGAGACCCGCTGCTTCGTGAAGACCGGCGTTCCGCCGGATCGTTCGTCGCGTGACGCCATCGTCACCAATGCCGACGGCTCCGTGGACCTCACGTTCGGCCCGGCGGCTCCCGCCGGCACGCCTGAGAGCAACTGGATCAAGACCCTTCCTGGCAAAGGCTGGTTCAGCTACTTCCGTCTCTACGGACCAACCCAGCCCTACTTCGACCGGTCCTGGGTGCTGTCCGACATCGAGATGATCAAGTAACCAGATCACCTGCGCACGCAGCGGCGACCGCGGGAAACGTCTCGAGTTGTCGCATGCTGGTCTTCCCCACGCAGATGTCCAGCATCCTGCCGAACCGCCGGAACACGCTCTCCTGGCGGTAGGGCAGGCCGTGCTCAAGACACAACGCCTTCACCCGCGGCTGGATCAGGCAATACTGCCGCATGGGCAGATCGGGAAAGAGATGGTGCTCGATCTGGTAGTTGAGCCAGATGCTCATGTAATCGACCAACTCTGGGCCGCAACGGTAGTTGGCCGAGCCCAGCACCGAGGTCACGTAAAACTCCTCCTTCTGGCGATAGTGGAAGCGGAAGCGGTAGAGGTCGTCGGCGGTGTGATTGGGGCCGATCACGAGGAAGGCGTGGGCGTTGGTGATCGCCTCGGCGAGCAGTTTGTTGATCAACACCGCCATCGCCGCGGCCGTGCCGAGCGGCAGGAAGAGCAGTGGCACGACCACGAAATGCCAACTGGCGTAGGGGGCATAGCAACGCAGCCACAACTGCCGCACCGCCGGCCGCCGAAAGTCGAGGACACTGCCCACCGTGAGCACGGCAATGGACTCCTGCCGTCGTCGTCGACCGCCAGCGGGGTGCATGACGCCGAGCGAGTTGGGGGCGTAGTAGATGATCTTCCAGGTGCAGGCCACGATCGCGACGAGTGCGTATTTGAGAACCACCGGTATCCGCATGCGGCGGAGGAACTCCAGGTGCCGCTCCGCGACGTCGGGATCTCCGTCCTCGCCGGTGTGGTAGTGATGGAGGATGTTGTGCTCATAGTCCCAGGCTTCGGGCAGAAGCCAGTCGAACCAGTCGACATACCGCCGCCAGCCCCGCGCGAAGACCTGGCTCGTGTAGCGCCGGGGAATGCCCGGAACGCGGTCGTAGCCACGGTGCAGGATGTGATGCGCGAGCAGCCAGCGAGTGAACTGTCCGAGGCTGAGCAGGAAGGCGCTGAGCGGATTGGGGATGATCCAGGCCGTGGCATAGCCCAGCAGCGTGGCGACGCGGCCATAGCCTTCGATCCGGCGCAGGTGGGCCAGGTCGGCCGGCCCGATGTTCGCGTGAGCCTCGGCCTTCAGCCGGTCGATGGCGGCGCAGAAGCCAGCGACATCGATGTCGCTGAAGTCCTGGGGCACCGCCGTTTCCTGGCCGTGTGTCATGCAAAGAGACCGTGGTTGGACCGCCGGGTGGAGCAGTGCCCTAAGGCTAGGTTCCGCCCCTCCAACCGACCAGCCCTCGGATGGGGGCGGCGGCCTGCCGCCAAACTGGGCTTGCCCCGAAACCGCGGGCACGATGAACTTTCGGGGCTGGACTTGGTTCCCCTCCGGGAGTGCGTGGCATGGATGCCCCACGATCGATCGTTCTCGTCAAGCTCTCCGCCATCGGCGACGTGCTCCACGGCGTGCCCGCCGCGGTGGCGCTGAAGCGGGCATTTCCCACCACACGGATCGGCTGGGTGGTCGAGGGCCGCGCCGCCGACGTGCTCGCCGGCCATCCCGCGATCGATCACCTCTTCAGGCTGCCACGCGGCTGGATGAAATCCTGGCAGGCGGTGCGGTCGCTCCGCCGACAACTGCTCGACTTCCGTGCCGACGTCGCCATCGACATGCAGGGGCTGCTCAAGAGCGCCGTTCCCACCTGGCTCTCCAACGCTTCGCTGCGGATCGGCCACGCGCGGCCGGAGTCGCGGGAGGCGGCGTGGCTGGCCTACAACGCCGCGGTGCCATCGACAGCCGCACATGTCGTGGACCGCAACTGCGACCTGCTCGAACCGCTGGGCGTGCGGGAGCCGGCGCCCGCTTTCGACATGCCCGACTGGCCCGTGAGCCGCCACCGCATGGAGGAGTGGCTCGCAACCCTGCGGCTGGTGTCCGCGCCGGTCGTGATCAATCCCGGCGCCGGCTGGCCGTCGAAGATCTGGCCCGAGGATCGGTTCGCGGCGGTGGCCCGCTGCCTCCACGAACGTCACGGGCTGACATCCATCATCGTCTGGGGTGGCGACGGGGAGCGGGGCAGCGCCGAGCGGATCGCCGCAGCCGCGCCGCAGGCAACGGTCGTCGCGCCCAAGACATCGCTCCAGGACCTCGGCGCCCT
Source organism: Pirellulales bacterium (assembly GCA_044236455.1). GTDB lineage: Bacteria > Planctomycetota > Planctomycetia > Pirellulales > UBA1268 > CAMCQY01. The sequence goes on along the minus strand of JBIIGJ010000031.1, from coordinate 15,219 downwards.
CTGCCGGCTCGCGCGGCTCTTCGTCTCAGGCGACACCGGTCCGCTGCATCTCGCAGCCGCGGTAGGGACTCCCTGCGTCGGCCTCTTCGGCCCGGTGCCCGCCGATCGCAACGGCCCCTACGGCCGGATCCACGCCACCGTCGAACCGCCGGCCGCACTGCGTCCCACATGGGACGATCGCAAGACCGACACGCTCGCGATGGCGGGGATCGACGTTGACCGCGTGGTGGAGGCATGCGAACGCCTGGCGTTCCACGGCCACCGGATCACGGCGTAAACAACTCGTCGAGCCGGTTGACATGCCGGTTCTTTTCAGCCGCCGGCTGGAAGCTCGATTCGAGGCTGTTCCGTAGGAGCGTGTAGGCGTCGGCCGCCGAGAGCGGCAGGTGTGCGAACACCTGGCGGAAATTCTCGTTCACGTAGCCGCCGAAGTAGGCGGGGTCGTCGGAGTTGACGCTCGCCCGCAGACCCGCGGCAAGCAGCTTCGGCAGGGTGTGGTGGGCGAGCGTGTCGAAGACCCGGAGCTTCACGTTGGAGAGCGGGCAGACCGTCAGCGGAATCCGCTCCCGTACGAGCCTCGCCACCACCGCCTGGTCCTCCAGGCACCGCACGCCGTGATCGATCCGCTCGGCACCAAGGGCATCCAGGGCTGCCGTGATCGATGCGGGCGGCCCCTCCTCGCCCGCATGGGCGACGGCATGCAGGCCGAGCCTGCGACAGCGTTCGAATACCTTCGCAAACTTCTCGGGCGGGTTGCCCCGCTCGCCCGAGTCGAGGCCGACGCCGAGCAGATGCTCGCGAAACGGCTCCGCCCGCTCGAGCGTCTCGAAGGCCTCCCGCTCCGTGAGATGCCGCAGGAAGCACATGATCAGTGCAGCCGAGATGCCCAGTTCGTCCCGCGCCCGTGCGATCGCCCGCGACATGCCGCCGATCACCTTTTCGAAGGGCACGCCCCGCGCGGTGTGGGCCTGCGGATCGAAGAAGATCTCCGCGCGAACCACATGGTCGGCCTGGGCCCGCCGGAGATACGCCCACGTCAGGTCATGAAAATCATCTTCCGTGCGGAGCACCGCCGCGGCGACGTAGTAGACATCGAGAAAACTCTGCAGGTCGGTGAAGGCAAACGCCCGCCGCAGCGCCTCCGGTGACTCGTAGGGCAGGGCAACGCCATTGCGTCGGCCGATCTCGAAGGCCAGTTCCGGCTCGAGCGTGCCCTCGACGTGCACATGCAACTCCGCCTTGGGAGCAGCCGCGATCAGGGCCGGGAGCCGTTCGGGCCGGATGTGTGTAAAGTCGGGTGGCATCGGAAAGAAAATGAAAAAATGGGGACGGGAGCGATTTTTGTAAAGGAACATCGCCAGTTCCGCCAGCGATGGCCGCGTCGCCTTAGGCTCCGAATAAAATCGCTCCCGTCCCCATTTTTGCGGTCCGTGGTACCATCGTCGGCAGGTGATTTCCCTCGCACTGAAGCCCCCGAAGAGCCGCTCCATGACCACGACCGCCAAGCCGATCCTGTTTCTTCTCCGCGCTGGATTCCCCGACCCCAAGCATGGCCCGGGTGCCTACTATTGCCCGGAGTGCGCGACCGTCGCCGGGCTCCTCTACTACTACCCGCAGGTTGCCGAATCACTCGACGTGCGGCTGGTCGATGCACCTCGGCCCCGCCCGGAGGTGGTGGCGATGGTCGGCGAGGAGAATCAGTCGTGCCCGGTACTCGTCCTCCCGCAGGGCGATCTGCCCGCCGGCGTGCCGGTGGCCAACGGCCGGGCTTTCGTCTCCGGCCCGGAGCCGATCGTAAACTTCCTCGCCGAGCGTTTTGGCACGGCACGGTCACACTGACACCCCGCACGACTGACATCTCTGAGATCCAACACGCCGCAAGGCTGAACGCAGCACACCCATGCCACGCCCGCGTCCCAATCCGTTCTACGCGATCCTCGGAATCGTGGGGTTTCTGTTCACGATCACGGCATCGAGCTACTGTCTGTTCGTGCTGCGGGGCGTCCGCCGCGAAAGCCTCTCGACCGCGCCCCATGCCCTCGAACAGCTGATGGACCGGCATGGCATCACGCTCCTGGCGGGCCAGATCGCCGTGCTCGCCATCGCGACGGTCGGCGCCGTCGCCATGGATCATTTCGAGGGGGAGCGGCAGAAGCGAGAGCGGGCCGACGATGCCAAACGTCACCGTGAAGAGCAGGCCGCCGATGGGGCGAGCCAGCCGTGACCGCGTCTGCCGCCCGACAGATCGAACGCCTGCGTGAGCAGATCCGGCATCACGACAGGAAGTATTACGTCGAGGCGGCGCCGGAGATCAGCGACCGCGACTACGACCGGCTGCTCGACGAACTGCGGTCCCTCGAGACAAAACATCCCGACCTCGTGGTGGCCGACAGCCCCACGCAGCGGGTCGGCGACGAGCCGATGCCGTCGCTTGAGTCGGTGCGGCACCGGCTGCCGATGCTCTCGATCGACAACACCTACAGCGCGGCGGACCTCGCCACCTGGGGCCGCCGCGTCGAAAAGCTCCTGCAGGAGTCGGGCACCGAAGCGATCGAGTGGGTGCTGGAGCTGAAGATCGACGGCGTGGCCGTCTCGCTTACCTACGAGAACGGTCTGCTCGTGCTGGGAGCGACCCGCGGCAATGGCACGGTCGGCGACGATATCACGCACAATGTTCGCACGATCCACGGCGTGCCGCTCCGGCTGGCCCTCGACGAGCCTCCCGAACGGATCGAGGTTCGCGGCGAGGTCTACATGACCAACTCCGATCTCGTGGAGCTCAACCAGCAGCAGGCGCAGGATGGGCTGGCCCCCTTCGCCAACACGCGAAACGTGGCCGCCGGCAGCATCCGTCTGCTCGATCCGCGGGAGTGTGCCGCTCGGCCGCTGCGGTTTTTCTGCCACGGCGTGGGGGATGCGACCGGCCTCGGCGCGGCATCGCAGTCGGAATTGCTCGCCTGGTCGCAGCAGGCGGGCCTGCCCGTCGCGCCCCGCACCCGCACGTTCGAATCCCTCGACGCGCTCGTCGAACACGGCACGGCCTTGATCGAGGAACTCCACTCGCTCGACTTCGAGGTGGACGGCTTCGTGGTGAAGGTGAACCGCTTCGACCAACAGCGGCGGCTCGGCACCACCGCGAAGAGCCCCCGCTGGGCGATCGCCTGGAAGTTCGAGAAGTTCGAGGCCACCACGAAGCTCACGGGCATCCGTGTGCAAGTTGGCCGCGGTGGCACGGTCACGCCGGTGGCCGATCTCGAGCCGGTGGAGCTTGCGGGCACGATCGTCCGCCGGGCAAGCCTGCACAACGCCGACGAGGTGGCGAGGAAGGACGTCCGCGTGGGGGACGTGCTCGTGGTCGAGAAGGCGGGCAAGGTGATCCCGCATGTGGTCCGCGTCGAAAAACACCTGCGGAAGCACCGCCTCGAGCCGTGGTCGCCGCCGACCGAGTGCCCTGAATGCGGCACGTCGCTCGAGCGCGATCCCGAGGGCGTCTACATCCGCTGCCCCGACGTCGACTGCCCCGCCCGGTGCCGCGAGCGGCTCAAATTCTTCGCATCGCGCGGGGCGATGGACATCGAAGGCCTCGGCGACAAGCTCGTCGAGCAGCTGGTGGCCACGGGCCTCGTGAAGGACTACGCCGACCTCTACAAGCTGACGGCGGCCCAGCTCGAGCCACTCGATCGGATGGGCGAGAAATCGGCACAGGCGCTCGTCACGCAGATTGCAGCCAGCCGCAGCCGCGGACTCGTCCGCGTGCTCAACGCGCTCGGCATCCGCCACGTGGGCCCACGGGTGGCATCCCTGCTCTGCACGCGGTTTCCGTCGCTCGACCAACTCCGCGCAGCGAGCGTCGACGAACTCTCCGCCGTGGAAGACATCGGCCCGGTGATCGCGGCCAGTGTGCACGAATGGCTGGCGAGCAGCTACGGCAAACGGGTGTTGCACGGCCTGGAACAGGCGGGCGTGGCCCTCGACGTGCCGGAATCGGAGCGGGTGGGCGAGGGACCGCTCACGGGCAAGACGCTGGTGGTGACAGGCACGCTCGCCACCTTCTCGCGACAGGAGGCCGAGGAGGCGATCCGCAAGGCGGGAGGTCGGGCGTCGGGGAGCGTGTCGAAGAAGACCGACTACGTCGTGGCGGGCGAGGAGGCGGGCAGCAAGCTGGAGAAGGCCACGAAGCTCGGCGTGAAGGTGATCGACGAGAACGAGCTGCGACGGCTGCTCGCCGGCGACGCCTGACGGCTCCTTTACCGCACGGTCTGCGGATCAGCCGACCGCTCGTCAGCGATCGCGGTCAGCGGTCCGGGCGTCGCGTCGTCGCCTGCGGGCTGGCTGGTAAAGACCCTGGGCTTCGAGAGATCGACCGCCCCCGCAAGTGCGGCGGGTGCCTGCGGCGCGGCATCCGAAACGGCTTTTGAGTTCCGCTTGTGGATGACACGGCCCGCGAATTCAGGCTCTTCGTGAATCTCACCGTCCTGCCAAGGCCCCGCCCCGAAGAGCCAGCGGTCGCGGGCGTGGCTGGCGATCTGCTCCTCGCCGCTCTGCCAGAGCGGCCGGCCCGTTTCGCGCTCGTAGGCATAGACGCTGAGCTTCGCCACACCGCGTTGCTCCGCGCGTTTGGCAAGCACCAGTTCCGGCGTGGAGGTCTCGTTGCCCTTCACCGTGATGCTGGTGGCCGGAATCCCCAGCAGGACCGAACTCCGGTCGGTGCCGATCGCGCCCGCGCGGGCTTCGACCACCACCTCCGCCGCATCGCGATCCTTGGCAAGCAGACAACCCGAGGCCATCAGTTGGTGCCGTAGGGCGCTCGTGGCGTATTTGCTGTCGTCGACGTCGTCCATGAACGACGCGTCGAGGAACACGCTCCTGCCTGCGAGCGGGCGGACGTCGATCCGCATGACGGCCCGGTCGATCGCCTGCGACACGAGCAGCTGTTCCGTAGCGGTGCGCTTTGAATCGCTCATCCTTGTCGTACCGCAGCCCGCCAGCACGGCAAGCAGCGGCAGGATGACGGCCAGGACGGACCGACAGCCACGCGGCTCACCCTTCATGCTTCGCACGAGAGCGATCATCGGAATGGGTCTCAGGTGGAGGGAACCAATGGCGGGGAGGGTAGCGACTTGAACCCCCGGAAGAAATGGCGGTAGCAGGGGCCTGTGGGTCGCTGCGAAAGGGCCCGAAACGCCCTCCTTCCGCCGGTTTCGGTCTTACCGCCGCACGGCCAGCGGCAGGGCTAACAATGCCAGGGCGATCCCCCAGAACGGCTCGCCAGCCAGCAGCCCCACCAGCGGCCAGGCGACCAGCGCGACTCTGGCCACCAACTGCTGCGTCGGCGCACACCACAGGCCGATCGCAAAGACAATCTCGAAGGCCGTGATGCCGTGGGTGAGCAGGTTCGTCAGGTATTCCGAACGCGCCAGCAGCGGCAGGAGGCCGGCGGCGCCGTTCTGCGGCCCCGCCGCCAGATACCAGGCGGCCAGCCCATTCCACCAGGCATCCCCCTTGAGCTGCGCGAGCACGGCCGCCGCGGCGATCGCCGAGGCGTGCACCTGCAGGAGCCCCTGCGCGATGCTCGCCCGCAGTGACGGCGCTAGCGCAGGCCGGCCGGCACGATTCCTCAGCCAGCGATCCACGGAGAGGTGCTCGCCCGCCGGGCCGATGGCGAGGCACCACAGCAGGATCGACAGGCAGTCGTCAGCCGGCCCCGCGAGCATCGGGCCGCGGTGCAACAGCGACGCCCAGAGCACGGCTGCCAACGGTGCGACCACAGGCGTTCCCAGACCGATGAGCAACAGGGCGAACACCAGCCCCAGCGCACCGAAGAGCCCTTTCAGCACTCCGGGCGTCGCAGCCCAATCAAACAGCGACACGCCGTATGGCGAACGCCACTGCCGCACCGTGTCGGCAGGGAGAATGCCCGCGGGCCCAAACCACGTCTGCAGGTCGGCGGCGTAGCTCCACCACAACGCGAGGGCGACCGCCGCCGCGCCGATCCGCACCAGCGCCAGCGAACGGCTGCAGACAGGCGTGAACCAGAAGCGATTCCAGGCCTCGCCGACGACGGAGAGGCGGTCCGGAACGGATGCCTGCGATGAGGCCTGCGTCGTGGTTGACCATGCATTCATTGCGTGTCCTCCGTGGACAAGCTCGCCTTAGTGTCGGCGGTATTTCCGCCAGCGGCGGGCCTCACGAGCGGCGCGACCTCGCCGCGGGCCTCCGAGCGGAGCAGTTGCACCGCTCCATCCACCATGCGGATGCGGGCCGAGTAGGCCTGCACGGGCGACGGCGGCGGCCCACCACGATCTGCCAGCGGCGTTCGCAGCACACGCACGACCAGATCCTGCGAGCCCAGTTCGTCGAACATCCCCCGGCCGACGGCCGCCGCGAGCACCCCATCACGGTCGGCGTCATCCACGGTCGCGGCCATCGACCGCGCAAGCCGCTGCCAGCGGGCCGCGCGTTCGCCGCTGAATCTGTCCGGTAGCCGCACCGGTGGAGTTTTTGCATCCCCCTGCCGCCGCACCTCGAGACGAAAGTCGCCATCCTCTTCGCTGCCATAGGTGAGGCTGTAATCGAAACCCAGGTCGAGCCATGGTGGCACCATCCACGGCGCAAAGAGACGATTCTTGATCGTGCGCACCAAGGCGGACGAACCGCTCCCCGTGTTGGCGACGATCGAAAGCACCAGGCCGAGAAGATAGGCGGCGAGCGCCACCGTGACGGCAGCCTGCGTCACGGATAACGGCGTCTTGTTGTCGATTGGCTTACTCATTGGAGTTTTGCCGTTGGAAGAATGGTCCGCGGCACGATTGATGGCGGCGATTCGTTTGACAAGAAGCCCCCGGCGGAAGCCGGGGGACTCGTCCCGTCGCCTCCGCTCTGGGCTTTCTGGTGAATCGGCGAAACAGAGACCCAGTGTGATTCGCTCACCGGCCGATCTCCAGTACCGCTTTTTCGGGAGATTTTCCGGGCGATTTCCGCAGTTCAGTAGCCCAGCGGCAGCGGCCTGCGTTGACAGACCCGCCGCATCGCGATAGTTTTCAGGTGGCGGCACCAACCGCCACGGCTCCCTCATCGCATGCGTTGCATGCCCGCTGTGTACCACAGCGGACATGCAATTCAGATGCTTCATGGGGGATTAGCTCAATTGGGAGAGCGTCTGGCTGGCAGCCAGAAGGTCAGGGGTTCAAATCCCCTATCCTCCACTTTTTGTGGGGAGCCGCATTCCGCGCATGAAAACGCCTGTTGAACTCGCCCCGCACTCAGCACCGCAGCGGGGCGAAATTGCCTGGGTGGATGGCTCGATCATTCCCAGGCAGTCTCTCTCCCTTCCCGTGGGCGACGCGGGGTTCGTGCTGGGAGCGACCGTCACCGAACAGCTGCGGACGTTCCGCGGCCGTCTCTTCATGGTGGATGCCCATGAGCAACGCCTCCGCGAATCCTTACATATCGTCGGCATCGATCCCGGCCTGCCGCTGGGCGAGGTGTTTACGGCGGCCGCCGGAGTGGCGGCCCACAATCATGCCGCCGGTCCAGACGACGATGACCTGGGGCTCGTGATCTTCGTCACGCCCGGCGACCAGCCCTCGCAGCATGGCGGCCGGGGAGGCCGCCCACGGATCGTGATCCACACTTTTCCGCTGGCGTTTGGTCTCTGGGCGAGTGCCTACGAATCTGGCGTGGCGCTGCGGAGCGTGTCGGTGAGACAGGTGCCCGACGCCTGCTGGCCGGTGCAGGCCAAGGTCCGCAGCCGCCTGCATTATTTTCTGGCTGACCGCGAGGCGCACGCCGCCGAACTGGGAGCCAAGGCCGTCGTCTGCCATCTCGACGGCCGCGTCAGCGAGACCTCGACCGCCAACATCACGATCGTCCGCGGCGGCACGATCCTCGTACCACCGGCCGCCGACGCACTGGCGGGCGTGAGCCTGCGGTGCGCGGAAAGCCTCGCGGAATCGCTGGGTCTGCCGTGGACGACGCAGTCGCTCACCGAGGCGGATCTTGCCGCTGCCGATGAGATCCTGCTCACGAGCACGCCCAACTGCGTCCTGCCTGCCACTCGCTTCAATGGCCGGGCGGTGGGCGACGGCCGACCGGGCACGATCTACCAGTCGCTCGTCGCCGCGTGGAGCAGCCTCGTAGGGCTCGACATTCGAGCACAGGCACGCGCACGGGCAGAGTCCAGTGGAAGCAGTGCCTGAACGGCAATCCGCTCTGTTCACGCTGGTCCGCAAAGGAGCGGACCGTCCTCACCCTTCCGCCAGCCGGCACATTCATGCAGCGCCCGCTCCGCCTCCTCCTGATCCTCGCACTCGTGGCGGTGGCCATCCCGCTGGTTCCGTTCCTCGCCTTTGGCACGAGGCTCGATCATCTGGTGGCCCACTGGCTCGATCCGCTCCCCTCGCCCGCTGTGCTTGCCGTGATCGAGGTGAGTGTGCTCGCTGCTGATCTGCTGCTGCCCGTGCCCTCGAGCATGGTAGCCACCCTTGGCGGCGCACAGCTTGGCGTCGTCGTCGGCACCGCCTGTGCCTGGCTGGGCATGACAGCCGGATCGATGCTGGGCTGGTGGCTCGGCCGCACCGCCGGCGCCGCGTCGCTCGCGCGGCTCACCGCGGAGGAGCGGGAACAGCTCGCCCTGCAGCAGCGCCGCTTCGGTCCGCTCGCGGTCGTGCTCACGCGGCCCCTGCCGCTCGTGGCAGAAGCGGCGGCACTCATGGCTGGGGCCGCCGGCATGGAATGGCGCGAGTTTCTGCTCGCGGCCGGTGGCGGCAACCTCGCCATCGCACTGGTCTGGAGCCTCGCCGGTGCGCTCGGGCGGGAGGCCGACTCGCTCCAATGGATGCTCGTCGGTTCGCTCATCGTACCGGTCGTGATCACCTGGCTGGCGTTGCGTCGCAATAGGCAAACACCGTCGCGCGAACTATGATCCGCTCCGTCGGGTGATACAGCGGCACCCATTGAACCGCGGCCCACGCCCCGTTATTGACGCGCCATGGACGCCATCAAATCGATTCTGGACATCTTCCTGCACGCCCGAGACCACCTGGAGGCCAACATCCAGGCCTGGGGACCGTGGACCTACGTGCTGCTGTTCGTGATCATCCTCTGCGAGACCGGGCTCGTGGTCACGCCCTTCCTGCCGGGCGACTCCCTCCTTTTCGCGGCCGGCGCGCTGGCGGCGCTCTATCCGCAGTCGCTGAGCATCGGGCTGCTGCTGGCCCTGCTGTCCATCGCCGCCGTACTGGGCGACACGATCAATTACGCCATCGGCCGCGCGGTCGGCCCGCGTGCCTTCAGCGTCAACAGGTGGTTCCTGAAGCACGAGCATCTCGCGCACACCCAGGAATTCTACGACCGGCACGGCGGCAAGACGATCGTGCTGGCCCGGTTCGTGCCGATCGTCCGCACCTTCGCCCCCTTCGTGGCCGGCGTCGGCAAGATGAACTATCCCCAGTTCCTCTACTACAACGTCGTCGGCGGGCTGGCCTGGGTTCTGATCTGCACGCTCGCGGGCTACTTCTTCGGCGAGTTGCCGTTCGTGAAGAAGAACTTCGAACTGGTGGTGGTCGGCATCGTGCTCGTATCGGTGCTGCCCGTGGCGTGGGAAATCTGGGCGGCCCGCCGCCGCGCCGCGAAGCCGCAGTGATTTCGACCACACGTCCCATCGCTGCCGCTCCGGGCTTGTATGGGACGGGTCGCACCCTCCGAATAAAAGCCCCCGGCGTAAGCCGGGGGCTTCCTGGTGAGCCAGAGATGCGTCACGCCAGCGACGCCTCGACGCGGTCGAATACCGCGTCGAATGTCTGCCGCGTGCGGGACGTGAGCGACTGCACCTCGTCGACGATGTCTTCCGGACTGCGGTAGCCCAGGAGGTGGGCAAGCGTCCGCTGCTCTGACCTTACCGACGGAAAATCGTGCCGGGCTGGTGCGTCGAGCAGCCGTAGATGTCCCTCGATCAAGCGCAGCGTCCGGTAGGCCTGCTGGAGAAACGCAAACTCGTCGCCGGAGAGATGACCGGCCGCCTGCAATCGCTCGAGGCCCGCGAGTGTTTCGGGAGTGCGGACCGCAGGCTCCCGCCCGCCGTGCACGAGCTGCAACACCTGCACGATGAACTCGATGTCGACCACGCCGCCAGGCCCGCGCTTGAGGTTGGTCGCCCGGGCGCCCTCCTCCATGCGGTGCCGCATCCGGCGAATCTCGGCGACCTCGGCCGCGGTCCACTGCCGTTCGTAGGCGGCCGCGTGCACGATCCGCACCGCCCGCGCGGCCGCGGCGGAGCCGCTGACAGCCACTCGGGCCTTCACGAGCGCCTGCCGCTCCCAGATGGCCGCCGGCCCATCCTCGGCGAAATACCGAGCGAGGTCGTCGAGCGACACCGCCGCCGCACCGCTGCGGCCGCTGGGTCGGAGCCGCGAGTCCATTTCATAGAGCCGACCGTTGGGACCGAAGGCGTTGAACACCTTCATGGTCCGCTGCGCGAGCTCGGCGAAGAAATGCGCGTTGGTCGTGCCCTCGACGCTCCGCCGCGTGCGGCGGCGGTGAAAGGAGATGCCGTCGTGGTCGTAGAGAAACACGAGGTCCACGTCACTGGCATAGTTCATCTCGCGGCCGCCAAACTTGCCCATCGCCAGCACGACCGGCCCGGCCCGCACGCCCACGGTCTCGCCCTGCCCGGCCATCGGCTCGCCCAGCCGTTCCACGAGCCGTTCCTCCTCCCGGGCCATCACCACCCGCAGGATCGCCTCGGGGATCGCCGAGAGAGCGGCCGTCGTCTCCACGACGTTCTGCCTGCCGAGGATGTCGCGAACGCCCACCCGTAGCTGCTGCGAGGCCTTGAAGGCATGGATGATCGGGTCCAGATCGACCGCACCCTTGCACAGTTCCGCGAGGGCAGCGTCGAGATCAGCCGGCGTGGGCAGCCGCGGCACCACGAGGCTGTCGAGCAGTTCGTCGATCATGCCCGGATTGCTCACGAGCAGTTTCGCGAGGAAGGGGCTCGACGAGCAGAGACGCACCGTCAGGTCGAGTGACGGAGGATGAAAGCTGAACAGCTCCCAGAGCACCCCCTTGCCGCCGAGGGAGTCGCTGACGGCAACGAGATTCGCCAGCGTGGCGTCGGGGTCGGGCGTGGTGGCGATGGCCGCCAGCAACCGGGCCGCGATCGCCGCCAGAAAATGCCGGCACCGCCGCGTGGAGAGAAACCGGACCTTCTCCTCACTCAGGCTTTCGAGCGCCCGGTGTGCCGCCGCGATGTCTCGGAAGCCGTGACGCGACAGCACCTCGCGGATGAACGTCTCCGGCGGCGACGGGTCGAGCACCAGATCAACCTCCGGCTCCGGATCCGTATCCTCCGGGAAGGCGTCGTGGAGAAGGTGGTCCAGGATGCGCCGGTTCACGTCTGCCGCCTCGGTCAGTTCGCGCCGCAGGCGATCGGCGGCAGCCTCGCCCGTGCCGTAGCCCATGCGAACCGCCAGTCGGGTGAATTCCACGGGATCTTGTGGCACGACGTGGGTCTGGCGGTCGTAGAGGATCTGAAGCCGATGTTCGACGGTCCGCAAGAGGGTGTAGGTGCGTTCGAGGATGCCGCGTTCCTGATCGGTGAGTCCGCCCGTTTCGGCGAGCCGCCGGATTGCCTCGAGCGTGGTGCCGGTGCGGAGCTGCGGCGCGTCGCCGCCGCTCAGGAGCTGGAGAAACTGGATCGTGAACTCGATGTCGCGGATGCCGCCGCGGCCGTTCTTGACGTCGGCCGCATCAACACCCTCCCGGATCGCCCGGTGTTCGATCCGGCGTTTGAGCGACTTGATGCCGCTGATGTCGGCCCGTGTCAGCCACCGCTGGTAGATCCATGGCTCCATCTCGGTGAGCACCCGCGTCCCCAGCGACTCGTCGCCGGCGATGCACCGGGCCTTCACCCACGCCTGCCGCTCCCAGGTGCGGCCCTGGAGGTCGTAATACTGGAGCATGTCTTCCTGCGACATGGTCGTAGGACCGCTCGCCCCGTGGGGCCGCAGCCGCAGATCGACCCGGTAGGCGATCCCCAGATCGGTTGGCTCCGTGATCAGCCGCACCGACTCCTGCACGACTCGTTCGAAGAACTCGGCGTTCGAACAGGGTTTGGGTCCTTCCACGCGGCCGTCCGCGGAATGGACGAAGACGAGGTCGATGTCGCTGGAGTAGTTCAGCTCCGCGCCACCGAGCTTGCCCAGCGCGATCACCGCGATGGTGGCGTGTTCCCCGGCCGGTCCGCGGGGAATGCCCCGCAGTTTCTCCAGCCGCGACACGGCCGACGCAACCGCCGCCTGCACCACGCAGTCGGCCACGTGCGAAATCTGCGCCACCACCGTCTCCAGCCGCTGTTCGCCGACGATGTCGCCATAGGCGATGCGGAGCGTCTCGCGGCGTTTGAACCGCCGGATCGCCCGCATCACGCAGTCGGGCTCCGCGAGCAGGGCCGTCTCCGCGGCAAGTGCCGCGGAGAGCGTCTGGCGGCCCTCAGGCCGCCCCTCCCCCACGCGAACCTGCTCCCACGACTCCGGATCGAGGATCACCAGTTCGGCGAGGTAGGGACTGGCCGAGAAGAGCTTGAGTAGAATCTCCAGGCTCCGCGGATCGCGCTGGAAGAGCGTGCCGGTGGAGAGCGGACTGCGCACGGCGCCGAACAGCCGTTCCATGGCGACCAGCACTCGATCGGGATCGCTCGCGGCAGGCAGGAGTTCCGCCAGCCGGCCGCAGAGAAACGCCAACAGATCGAGGGTGAGCCCGTGCGCGGCCAGGCCGCAGAGCGCACGGTGGGCGCTCTGCGGATCGGCGAGGCCCGCTCGGCGTCCCCACTCCGCCGCGGCGGTGGGCTCGTCGAGGAGCCGCTCCATCTCCGCGATCGAACCGGGGAAGTCCGGCGGCACGGTTAGGCTCCTGCAGTCGTGTCGGCCGGCGGTGCATGAGCCGGCGGTGCGCCGGGGCGTTCGGAAGACGCCGGCCGCCCGAGAGAGCTTTTCGTGAGATCGATGTCGTAGAGCGTGGGGGACGAAGGCGTCGCCGCTCCACCAACTCCCTCGAAGAGATGCTCCAGCGGCACCGCCTCGGCCAGCCCGTCGGCGACATCGCCGGCCAGCGACCAGGCGCCGGCCGCCTGAATATCGACGTCGACGAGACGTCCTACGAGCCGCAGCGGCGCGTCGAAGACCACGATCCGGTCGCACATCGTCCGGCCCGTGAGTTGTGCGATTCCATCCGGGGATGCGGGCTGTTCACCCTGCCTCCGTTCCTCACGCACCGACAGCCCCTCCACGAGCACCTGCTGCCGCGTGCCGATGAATCGCAGGTTGCCGGCGAGGCTCACGGCCGCCTGGGCCTCGAGGAGCGCCTGGTTGCGTTCCTTCTTGACGTGCTCGGGCACGTCGTCGGGCTGCCGGTCGAAGGCCTTCGTGCCGGGCCTTGGGCTGTATTTGAAGATGAAGCTGTTCTTGAAGTCGGCGGTGCGGACGAGGTCGAGCGTGGTCTGGAATTCGGCGTCGGTCTCACCACAGAAGCCGACGATGAAATCGCTCGTCACGGCCGCATGCGGGATCGCCTCCCGCAGCCGGCCGAGCATTTCCATGTATTCACCGATCGAATAGCCACGTTTCATCCGCGTGAGCACGTCATCGGAGCCGTGCTGTGCCGGCACGTGCAGGTAGTGGCTGACCTTCGGCAGGTCGCGGACGGCCGCGATCAGGTCGTCGGTCATGTCCCGCGGATAGTTCGTCACGAACTTGATGCGGTCGAGGCCGTCGATCGCGTCGAGGAGCACGAGCAGGTCGGCAAGCCGCGTCGTCGTGCCGCCGTCCTTCCAGCGGTAGCTGTTGACGGTCTGGCCGATGAGCGTGATCTCCCGGCAGCCCTCGGCCACGAGCTTCCTCGCCTCGGCGACGATCGTGGCCGGCGCACGGGCCTGCTCGGGGCCGCGCACGTGCGGCACGACGCAGAACGCACAGAACTTGTCGCAGCCAGTCTGCGTTCGCACGAAGGCCTGGAACGGCGTGGGCCGCATCTGCGGATCGCGGTCGGGATCGTAGCTCTCGAAGCTCTGGGCGATCGCCTCGCGGCTGCCGCCGGCGCGGTCGAGGCTCACTTCCAGCCGCGGGCCGCCGCCGGCGAGCACCTCGTCGACGAGGCCGGGCACGCGATGGAGCTGTCCGGGGCCGACGACGAGATCGACCCACGGGGCACGCTTGCGGACGAGTTCCTGATCCTTCTGGGCCATGCAGCCGAGCACGCCCACGACGAGATCGGGCCGCTGCTGCTTTTCGAGGCGGATCCGGCCGAGGGCGGAGTAGATCTTGTCTTCAGCATGCTGCCGCACGCTGCAGGTGTTGTAGAAGACGGCGTCGGCCTCGGCGGTGGTGCGGGCCATCTCCCAGCCCTGCCGGCGCAGGGCTGCGACGACGAGCTCGCTGTCGAGCACGTTCATCTGGCAGCCGACGGTTTCGATCCAGAGCCGTTTCGTCATGGGCCTGATTCTAGCCTTCCGTGCCAAAAGTCATCACAGGCCTTTTCGCCCAGATTTTCCTCGTCGCTGCCAGCGACGGCTCACGGGAGCGGCGGTGACTAGCCGCGACTCCCGCCATCCTGCCGCCCCCCCGCGGCGGCAGCCGGCTCGAACGCCACCACCTGGTTTCGCCCGCTTTTCTTGGCCTGATACATCGCATCGTCGGCACGGGCAATGAGGGCGTCGGTGCTCTCTTCGGGGTCGGCGAGTGTCACACCGATGCTGAGCGTGATGCTGATCGGCCCGGCCGCGGTCGGAATCGGCTCCGCGGCACTCCGTCGCAGCTTTTCGGCGACATCCACCGCATCCTGCAGATCGCGGACGCCGTTCAGGAGAACCAACAATTCGTCCCCGCCGATCCTGGCCCCGATGTCCTCGGTCGACCGCAGCCCCCCACGGATCCTGTCGGCCAACGTTTTGAGCACGGTGTCGCCTGCGGCGTGCCCGTAGGTGTCGTTCACCACCTTGAACCGGTCGATGTCGCACCACAGCACGGCGATCCTGCGGCCGTCATGCTTGTTGAGGGTCTCGATCCGTTCGATCACCTCCTTCCGGTTGAGAAGATTGGTCAGCTCGTCCGTCCGGGCGCGGCGCTCGAGGATCCGCTGGGACGACACCTCCGCATCGACCAGACGAAACGACGCCGCGATGCCGTCGATCCTTCCCTCCTCGGTCCGGTAGGGGCCGGCATGGAT
>JBIIGJ010000115.1:0-9777 GCA_044236455.1 Pirellulales bacterium | reverse complement strand
GGGTTTGCATCGTTGAAGAGAAAATCGACGATGCGACCGGCTTCATTCCGCACCGGTTGCAAGACCGCATGCGGATCGAACAGGCTCTCCAGCGTGGCGTTGAGCCGCCGCCGTTCGGCCTCCCATACCGCCTTGGTTTGGCACAACTGCTGCCAGACCAAGGCGTAGCGGTATGCCAGATACCCCACCAGAACAACGGCCGTGGCTACGGTGGCCACCACGGGCCACCAGCGATCCCAATCCTGCGACGTAATTGCCGCCAGCGATAGGTGCGACGTGAGCATGGCGAACCCTAGAGCCGTCGGCGGCTCTAGGGAAACGACGCCGTCCGCCAACACTCCGCCGCGGCCCGCCGCACCAGCGGGATCGCAGCTTCCACGGCGTGTCCTGCCCAAATTGCGTGGCTCCCCCGCCCGCCGATCCGTGCCCATCTGGCCGCAGAGCATGGGACACTTGGCACCCTCGGCCCGGGCTGGCGACCCCCTCTTGAGTAGTATTTGGTGTTCCGCCCTCAGTTGGGCTTCCGTAAAGTTCCGCACGGTTTATCCCTTCGAACCGCCCGCCATTGGCAGCTCCGATGGAACTTGCTCTCCCCCATGTCGTCGTCTGGACCCGCGGGCCGGGCCTTGGCACCGACCTGGTCGCGGCGCTCGCCGCCCATCCCGTCGAAGTGTCGGAAGTCCGCGGACTCGTCGAGGCCCAGCGGGCAGCAACCAGTCGACCGCCACTGCTGGTGGTGCTGGTCGACCCCCTGGATGCCCGTGGCCGGGTCGCCGAGGCCGCACAGACATTTCCGGGGGTTCCGATCCTCCTCTACACCGACTCGCCGGCCCACCTCCCCCCGGGCGCCGCGCCGGCCGGCACACACATCGACGAGAAATCTGCCGACCAGCCTCTCCAGGAAATCTGCTGGCAGGTGGCCGAAGCCTTGAGCCGAACGGTACGGAGTGCGGAGACACCGGATCGACGCCTCGGGCCGATGCGGATCGAACTCGATCGGTCGGGCGTCGTTGGGCCGGCGTTCGACCTGCGCGGCATCTGGTTTTTCCCCGGCCCCTATCCCCGGCCCGGCGAGTCGATGCTGCCGCTCCTGCAGCCGGAAGACCGCGATCTCTTCGCCCGACATCTGAAGTTGGCCGAGCAGGGCGCGTTGTCCTTCTTTCCCGTGCGGGTTCTGGACCACGCCGGTGAAGCCCACCCGATGCATGCTGGACTGCGATTTGCCGGAGGCAGCAGCGTCGAACTGATCCTCCAGCCACTGATCGACTGCGCACCGATCGTGGGCCGCCGTCGGGGCACCCGCGATCCCCTCACCGGCCTGATGGACCGCTGGGAACTCTGGCGTCGGATGGAACAGCAGGAAATGTCCGACAAACCTGCGTGTGTGCTCTTCGCCAAGCTCGACGCCTTCGAATCCATCGCCACGTCGATGACCTTTCAGGAGGTGGACGAGGTCTTCGATCGCGTGGCCTCGGCGATCACCCGGGTGTTTCCCTGGCCAATCCAGCCCAGCCGCCTGACAGGCGGTGCCTTTCTGCTGCTGTTCAACGAAACGTCTGCAGAGCGAATCAAGGCCCGGGCGATGCGACTGATCCAATTGGTGAATCGCATCGGCGGCAAGGGTGTGTTCAACGAGCTGCGTTTTGGCATGTCGATCGGCATCGCCGATGTGCCCTCGGGAGATTATGACCTCGCGGTGCGGCTCGCGGAGACCTGCGTTCGCGAAGCCCGTGCCGCCGGTGGCAATCGCGTGCTCGTCGCGGGGACCGACACGCTGCTCCATTCCCGGGTGGGCGACCTCCAGGCGAGCTTGGACCTCGAGTCCTGGGAGATCTGGCTTCAGCCCGTGGTCCGCGGCACCGATGGGCTGCCGGAGTTTCACGAGGCCCTCGCGCGATTCGGCACTGCCCCGCACCCCAGGATCACCCGGCCCGATTTCTTCACCACCGGCCAACTGACAGGGCTGCTGGAACGCTTCGACCGGATGGTGCTGCTGCGATCTCTCGCACTGCTGACGACGCATCCACAGCTGCGGCTCTCGGTGAACGTGACCCGCGAGACCTTCGCGACGGATTCATTCCCTGACTCGACGATCGGGATCGTGCGCGACTCGCAGATCGACCCCAGCAGGATCATCGTCGAGATCTCCCCGGTCTGCCTGACACTACCCGCCGACATGGTCAGGATGCGATTGCAGCATCTCGACGCGGCCGGGATCGCGGTGGCGCTCGACGACTTTGGCAGCGGCGTCTGCTCCCTGCGGCATCTGACGGACTACCCGATCGCCATCGTGAAGCTCGACGAACTCGTCACCTGCTATGTCGCCGACGATCCGCTCCAGCGGAATTTTGTCCGCATGGTGGTGAACCTGTGCCGCGCCCGCGGGATCCGCACCGTCGCGGAATGGACGCGGACGATCGAGCAGATGCAGCGGCTGGCCGAGGACGGCGTGGACTTTTTTCAGGGTGAGCTCCTCGGCATGCCACAACCCCCGGCGGACGTCTTCCCACAGCCCACGCTGCGAAAGACACACGCATGACCCGCAGCCTGATCGCCATCCTCTGGCTTGGCAGGCCAAGTCAGGAGCGGTCGAAGAAAGAACTCGCGGCTGATTTCCGCGCTGCGCGGGCGGATCGTATCGGAAGCCTCCACGAGCGGCCTGCGTGACGACGGTTTCGCGCCCCAGCCGAAGACGCACCCACGACAACTGTCGTCCTCGGCACACACCCTCCCCGTGCACCGCCTTTCCCCGGGGCGACCGCCGAGCGTACTGTTGGTTGGCCTGCTCGAAGACATCCGCCCGCACTCCGCCGGCAGGATTCCCTCCGGCACGAGTCCCCGTGCCGCACACGCCGAGGAGTGGCGCCATGTCCTTCCGCCATTTGCTCCGCATCGACTGGGACGTGATCGCCGGCATCATCGCGGCGATCGTCGCCATGCTCCTCAGCTTCATGGGCCTCGTATCGCACACCGTGGGGCTGGGCATCATCCTGCTCCTCTGCGCGCTGCTCCTGACCCGCGACCTGCGCGGCGAGTATCGCGAGCAACGGATGTTCGACAAACTCGACCTCATCAAGCGGAACGTCTCGAGCCTGACGGCCGCGAAGCAGTCGGACATCCATCTCATCGGGCCCAAGCGGATGCGGCAGGAGTTTGCCGCGTTCGCCTCGGTGACCTACGGTGAGATTCGCTGGTACAACGCCTGTTGTCGGATGTTCCGCCGGCAGGAAGTGTTCGACGCCACGCTCCGCACGTTCCTCGACAACCCGCATGTGACATCGATCTACCTGCTCTGCCGTCCTGAAGAGCGGCGGTTCTGGGAGTCCGACGTCCTGCCGAAACTGCGGCAGTGCGAGCACGGGGCAAAAGTGCACGAGCCGTTGTGGGGACCGATCCGGGGAACCGTGTCGTTCGTGCTGGGGGACGTGGACGGTGACGGCCGCAACGAGGCGCTCCTGACCATTCTGGACGAGCCGTTCGCCACCTACAGCCAGCAGGGGCCGACCGTGCCCCGGTTCGTGTTCCGCGTCTATAGCCAGTCGGAACTCATGGTCCCGCTCGAGGACGTGATCCGGAACGCGACGAGTGAATTCCGCTCCGACGCCGACGCCGGCCAGACCGCATCGTGACGATGAGGCAGACCGAACGCGTCGCTTTGGTGCTGCAATCTGCCCGCAGCGGCCACGACGGGCGGCTGCGGAGGAACGGCAGCCTGTTGGTACGGATGATGGAGATGATCAGGGTCTGCACGAGCAGGCTCGGCGATCGCCTGACCTCAATTCCCTCAAGATAGTGTCAGGCACCGTTTCCGAACCGCGCGGCGTTGAAGAGGGCGTGGCCCCGCAGGAACTCAGCGGCCGACATGCTCCGCTTCCCCTCCGGCACGAGCCGCCGGATGACGAGCCGCGTGCCCTCCCCGCAGGCCACGACGAGCCCGGCGTCATCCGCGGAGAGGATCGTGCCCGGAGCGACGGCCGGCTCGGCACCGCGATCAGCCGCCGCTTCGTCGACGACCGCCACGTCTTCCAGCACGACTCGCAGTGGGGGCCGTTCCGCCCCGGCGTGGAGAAACGTCGCCGTCCGCGGCCATGGATCGAGCGCCCGCCGCATCCGCGCGATGCGGGCGGCCGGCAGCGACCAATCCACGATGCCATCGGCCTTCGCGAGCCGCGGCGCGCGGGTGACGCGGGCGGGATCCTGCGGCACGCCGGGCGTGCTGCCGGGCCCAGCAGCAATGAGCCGATCGATCGCTTCGAGGACCGCGTCCACGCCCAAGGCGGCCAGCCGCTGCTCGAGCTCTGATGCCGTTTCAGCAACGCCGATCGGCGTCTCCCTCGCGGCGATCACGTTGCCGGCATC
Source organism: Pirellulales bacterium (assembly GCA_044236455.1). Lineage (GTDB taxonomy): Bacteria > Planctomycetota > Planctomycetia > Pirellulales > UBA1268 > CAMCQY01. The sequence continues at coordinate 5,418 of JBIIGJ010000115.1, read as the reverse complement.
GAGCGCCGGCGTCATGTGGATCACGCTCGCGCCCGTCACCGTATCGCCGGCTAGGATCGCCCACTGCACCGGCGCCGCGCCGCGGTGCCTGGGCAACAACGAACCGTGCAGGTTGATGCCGCCGTAGGGGGCGACGGCCAGCGACGCTGGCGAGAGGATCTGGCCGTAGTCGCAGACCACGAGCAGGTCTGGGCTGATCGCCTGAACCGCCGCGATCGCCTCGGGATCGTTGATCCGCTCGGGAGCGAGAATCAGCACGCCGGCGGCCTCCGCCGCATCGCGCATCGGATTGGGAGGCGGCCGCCGGCCCACCGGCGCGTGCGCAGGCCGCGTGACGACCGCGATGACCGTATGCGCCGATTGCAGCAGCGCCTGAAACATCGGCACGGCGAACGGGCCCGTGCCCATCACCACGATCTTCAGGGGACCGGTTGAGGACTGGCTCATGCCTGGCAACGGTCCACTTCGAGCCGGTCGAGCCGCGACACCATCTCGTCATGACCGGGCAGCTCGCCGCGAGACTGCTGCCCCACGAACACCTCGCGAAACGTTTCGAGTGCCCGCCGCGCCTCGATCGCCGCCGTCTCCGGCAGCCGGTCGGTGAACAGCTTCCCTTCGAGATGGTCGAATTCGTGCTGCACCACGCGGGCAAGCAGCCCGTCGATGTCGAGGCGGATCGGCTCGCCTTCGAGCGACCAGGCCTCGACGACGATCTTCTCCGGACGCCGCACGTCCATCCGCAGGCCGGGCAGGCTCAGGCAGCCCTCCTCCTGCACCGCGGTGCCACGGGGCCGGCTGAGCACCGGATTGATGAAGACGAGTTCCTCACCGTCGCCGGGCCGACCGGTCGTGTTCACGATGAACAGGCGGTAGGGGAGCGCGACCTGAGTGGCGGCAAGGCCGATCCCCTCGGCTTCATACATGATGTCGAACATCTGGTCGACGGCTTCGCAGACAGCCTCGTCGATCCGCACCAGCGGTTTCGCGGGCCGCAGCAGCGCCGGATGGGGATATTCGACGAGGGCGAGCCGGCCGATGCTGCTCGCGGGAACCGGGGAACTATCTGACATGAGGGATCGATCTGAAGGTGCGGTGTGTGAAGGATTGCGATCAGGTGCTGCGGGCGTTCCCCTGCATCATACGCCGCCGTGATACATTTCGCAGGTATGACGCCTGCCGAACCAGCCCCGACGCCGCTCGCCTCCGCCGCCCCGCGGTGGTTCGATCCGGCGGTGCTCCTGGCCACCTGCGGCGGCCTGGGCCGGATCGGCTTCGCCCCCGGCACGTTCGGGGCGGCGGCGGGCGTGCTGGCGGCGGCAGCCTTGGCCCGGCTGGCGTTGCCTTCGGTCGTCGAAATCGGCCTGCTCGTCGTCATCAACCTGCTCGGCATCCCGGCCTGCACGCGGGCCGCGAAGGCGGTCGGCCGGGGAAAGGATCCGGGAGCGATCATCTACGACGAGGCCGCCAGTCTGCCGCTGGCGCTGGTGGCCATACCCGCGGCGGCGCGGTCTCCCGCCGTGCTCGCGGCTGCGTTCGTTCTGCACCGGCTGTTCGACATCACGAAACCGTTTCCCTGCCGACGGCTCGAACATCTGCCCGCCGGGCTCGGTATCATGGCGGACGACTGGGGGGCGACGGCCTACGTGGCCGCCTGCCTCGCCATCAGCCGCTGGATGGGCTGGTTGTAAAGCGGGTCTCACTGATCTGCTTGCACTGACCTCGGTTGATCCGGTCTCTTCGCTCGCCGGCTTCCCGCCGCTCGAAACCATGCGTCTGCTGCTGATCGACCACGGGAACTGCGACCACGACCACACCCGCGTGCATCACTGCCGCGCGGGCCTCGGCCGGCTGCGCATCGCCACCGCCGTCTGTGGCCCCTCGTCGATCCCGCAGCTCGAGCAGCAGCACGACGGCATGTATGGCATCCACCTCCATGCCATCGCGGCAGCGTCGCACCGCTTTCTCGCGGCGGTGCAGGACGGCACAGCCGAGTCGCTGCTCGGCGTCGTGCCCTTGCTTTCGCCGCGGCTGCTGGGTCTGGCCCGCGAGACGGCGAGGCAACTGATCGCCGAGGCGGTGGATGCGACCGATCCCGACGTGATCTTCGTGATGCACGCCGGCATCCTCACCGACCTGGCGGTGGAGACGGGCGCGCCGGTGGTGGTGCATGTCGCGCACACCGATCTCACGGCCGCTGCCAGCAAGCCGCTGACGCAGACGCTCGTGAGCCGTGCACTCGGCTCATGTGAAGCGGTCATTGCAGCCGACGCTGCCACGGCCGCAGCCCTGCGGGATGGCTGGGTGACGAATGACGACCTCGCAACGCTCGAAGTCTGGCCACTCGGCCCGACATGCGCGGAGCAAATCGCCGCCGTCTGCCGCACGGCCCTCGCCCGCCGCCGCGGGTAGAGCCCATCCCATCGCTCACGCTGCGGGCTTTTATGCGACTCGGGATCATCCGTGAGGGGCTGGCCGGGCCCCGAGAGCCGGCGTTGCTGACAAGCGCAGGCAGGATGCCGGAGCGCAGTCAGCATCGAGTGAGCGAAGGCCAGGATGGCCGGAGCGAACGTCCGGCGACGGGGCATGGACAGCCCCGAACCGCCGCGGCTAGGTGAGCGTGAGCAGCCGGTCGATCTCGCCAGAGTTGACCGCGTGGGAAAAGGCGTCGAAATCTCGATAGACCGCTCGGCTCGTCAACTGCACGACCCAGTTGTGCACCAGCGGCGTGATCGTCACCACCGTGCGGCCATGCTGGTGCGCCTCCCACATCTCGATGGCCGTGCCCATCGACGCCTCCGGCACGTAGGCCACCAGCAGGTCGAATTCCCGGCACATCTCGATGTGCCCCATAAACACCTCGCCGGCCCGCCGCCGGTCATAGGCGATCGAATTGCCATGGTTGGCGAAGGGGTCGTAGACTTCCGCCTCCGGCCAGTGCGACTGCACCAGGTCGCGAAGCGTGTTCCGATACATCTGGTCGTGCACCAGCGCCGCCACGTGCGAGCCCTGCATGATCCCAGCGAGAAAAATCCGCATGAAAAAAACGTCCTTGAAGAAAGCGTCCGTGAAACCGTCTCCGAAATCTGCCCGGCCTGCCGGCGGCAGTGTAAAGCCTGCGCGGGAAAAAGCGGGGGCTTCCCCGGCCACCGCGGCGGCCCAGCCCGACCTGGCGGCCGCCAGGCGCGTCGTGCTCGAACTGCTTGCCATCCCGGGCGGGTCGGGCAATGAGAAGGATGTCGCCGACCAGATCGTGAAGCGGCTGCGGGAGGCGGGCTGCCACGCCGACTGGATCTCGTTCGACTCGGCCCACACGAAGACGCCGCTCAAGGGCAATGTGGGGAATCTCATCGTGAAGCTGCCGGGCACCGGACCGGGTCCGCGGCGGCTCTTCATGGCCCACATGGACACCGTGCCCGTCTGCATCGGCACGAAGCCGGTGGTGGCCGGCCGCTTCGTGAAGAGCGGCAACCCGGCGACCGGGCTCGGCGCCGACGACCGCTCCGGCTGCGCGGTCGTGCTCTCCACGGCGCTCGAGATCCTGAAACGGAAGCTGCCGCACCCGCCGTTGACGTTCTTCTTCGCGATCCAGGAGGAGGTCGGCCTCTACGGGGCCCGGTTCGCCAAGGCCGCCGACCTCGGCAAGCCGAAGCTGGCCTTCAATTTCGACGGCGGTGCCGTCGAGAAGATCACGGTCGGCGCGACGGGCGGCTACCGCATGGACATCGCCATCGAGGGGATTCCGAGCCATGCGGGCGTGGCGCCGGAAAAGGGCGTGTCGGCGATCGCCATCGCATCGCTGGCGATTGCATCGCTCGTCGAAGACGGCTGGCACGGGCTCGTGATGAAAGACGGCAAGCGGGGCACGAGCAACGTGGGCGTGATCCACTCCGGCTGTGCGACGAACGTGGTGGCCGAATCGGCCACGCTGCGGGCCGAGGCGCGGAGCCACGACCCGGCGTTCCGCGGCAGGATCGTCAAAGCGATCGAAGCGGCCTTCAAGGATGCGGTCAAGAAGGTGCGGAGCGCGGATGGCAAGACGGGCGGCGTGGCCTTCGACGGGCATCTCGACTACGAAGCATTTCGCCTGCCGGACGACGAGCCCTGCGTGGTGGCGGCGCAGGCGGCCGTCCGTGGCATCGGGCTCACGCCCCGACTCGACATCTCCAACGGCGGCCTCGACGCCAACTGGATGGCGGCCAACGGCATCCCCACGGTGACGCTCGGCTGCGGCCAGATGGAGATCCACACAACGAAGGAACAGCTCGACCTCGACGCCTTCGAGGCCGCCTGCACCGCTGCCCTGCGGCTGGCAACGGTGGGATGACGGCGGGATGACGGCAGCGGCTGGACGATGCCCCCCGGGCTTCGTTACCGTGAATTTCCTGCGGCCGGAAACGAAGAAACGGAGTTCCCTGTCATGGTCATGAAGCCCGAACCTCTGGCAATCGATGCGGTGCATCGGGGCGACTGCCTCAGTCTGATGTCGAAGGTGCCCACGGGCAGTGTCCACCTGGCATTTGCCGACCCGCCGTTCAACATCGGCTACGACTACGACGCCTACGACGACCGTCTGTCGGCCGACGCCTACCTCGACTGGTCGAAGAAGTGGATGGGGGAAATCGTCCGCGTGCTGCGGCCCGATGGCACGTTCTGGCTGGCGATCGGCGACGAATACGCCGCCGAGCTCAAGGTGATCGCCACGCGGGAACTGGGGCTCACCTGCCGAAGCTGGGTGGTCTGGTACTACACGTTCGGCGTCAACTGCAAGCAGAAGTTCAGCCGCTCGCATGCTCACCTGTTCCATTTCGTCCGTGATCCGGCAGCGTTCACGTTCAACACCGACGCGATCCGAGTGCCGTCGGCCCGCGAGCTCGTCTACGGCGACAAGCGTGCCAACCCGACCGGCCGACTCCCCGACGACACCTGGATCCTGCGTCCGCAGGACCTGCCCGAGGGCTTCGGCGCGGCGGAAGACACCTGGTACTTCCCGCGGATCTGCGGCACGTTCAAGGAACGATCGGGCTGGCACGGCTGCCAGATGCCGGAGCAGCTACTGGGTCGGATCATCCGCGCCTCGAGCCGTGAAGGCGAGACGGTGCTCGATCCCTTCGGCGGCAGCGGCACGACCCTGGCGGTGGCTAAGAAGCTGGGCCGCTCGTTCCTCGGCATGGAACTGTCGGAGGCCTACGCCGACAAGATCTGCGCGAGGCTTGCCGGCATCTCGGCGGGCGACCAGCTCGACGGCGCAGCCGAGCCGCTCAAGAGCGTGCCGGCCACGAAGGACGGCCGCCGCCTGACGGACCGCAGCAAGAAACGCCCGTCCCGCGCGAAGTAGGAGCTGGAAGGCATCCTGCCACGCAATCCTGGACGAGGGCGGGCTCCCCGAACACCGAAGCGAGCTGTATTCACGAAAAACAC
>JBIIGJ010000094.1:0-13301 GCA_044236455.1 Pirellulales bacterium | reverse complement strand
AGCAATTCCTCGTGCACGAGGCCGTTGGTGGCCACGCCGTCGCCGGAATCGATCCGCGGCCGGCCGTCCCAGTCGGAGAACCGCCCGCCCGCCTCGGTGACAACGGTTTCCACCGCCGCGGCGTCCCAGGCGTTCATGATCGGGTCGATCATCACGTCGGCACGGCCGGTGGCCACCAGCAGATAGCCGTAGCCGTCGCCCCAGGTTCGGTTCAGCAGACAGGCCTCCTCGACCCGACGACGGGCCTCCTGGCCCCGAGTGCCACCGTCGGAGCGGCGGCGAAACGACGTGAAATCGCTGGTGCAGAGGAGCGACTCGGCGAGCCGGTTCCGCCGGGAGACGCGGGCCTTCGCCGGCTCGGCCCCACCGACCACGTGCCAGGCACCGCCGCCCGCGCCGGCGTAGACCAGTTCATCGAGCGCAGGGATCGCGATCACGCCGAGCACCCCCCTGCCCTCGTGCCGACAGCCGACCAGCATGGCGTAGAGCGGTACTCCTCGGATGAACGACTTCGTGCCGTCGATCGGATCGACCACCCACTCGAAGCCAGATGTGCCGGCGGACACGCCGGTCTCCTCGCCGAGAAACGCGTCTTGCGGAAAGGCGGCCAGAAGGTGGTTGCGGAGTTGGGCCTCGGCGGCGCGGTCGGCCTCCGTGACCGGCGAGCGGTCGTCCTTCTCGACGACGGCCAGATCGGCCGCGTTGAACCAGCGGAGCGTCGTCGGTGCCGCCAGGCGAACCGCAGCGAGCGCCATTTTGAGCCTCTGCGAAACATCGCCGGCAAGCAGTGGATGGAGCGATGGGGCACTCATGAAGCGGATTCTCCAGCCGGGGCCTGCGGCGGTCTCAGCGACAAGAGCAGCATCAGCCCGGCCCCGATCACCAGCCACGAGTCGGCCAGGTTGAAGATGGGCCAGTCGATGATCCCGTCGAGCTTGAAGTGGATCCAGTCGCGGACCGCCAGCACCGCTTCGCCCTGCCGCCCGAGCGGCGCATGCCAGGTGAGGCCGGGCAGGCCCAGACGGTCGTAGAGGTTGCCGATGATGCCGCCGGTGATGAGGGCGAGGGCCACGAGCAGCCAGCGGTCGCTCCGAGTGGCCGGCCGTGACACCATCCAGAGGATGCCGCCGATGGCGCAGAGCGAGACGGCGGCGAACACGGCGCCGAGCCCCTGCCCCATGCCAAAGAGGGCGCCTTCATTGAGATTGGTCTCGAGCGACAGCATGCCGGGCACGAGCACGATGCCGCGTTGCTCGCCGGGCATGCCGAGCCGGCTGAAGATGGCAGCCTTCGTCGCCAGATCAATGACAGCGGCCAGGGCCGCGATGGTGACGAACGTGAACCAGCCGCGGTGGTGGGGCATGCAACCAGATGGCTCGTTAGCGGGGCTGCCGAGGCCGTCCGGCCGAGCCGCTGCCGAACCCGCCGTTCTCCAGTTTCTCGGCGCAGCGGATGCAGGTGGGGGCAAATGGAATCGCCTCCAGCCGCTTCTTGGCGATCACACCGTCGCATTCCTCGCAGATTCCGTAACGCCGGGTGCGGATGCGTTCGAGCGCCTGTTCGACCAGGTCGAGGGTGTCTTCCTCGGTGGCCATGAGGGTGAGCGTGAATTCCTGCTCGTAGGCGTCGGAGCCGATATCGGCCATGTGGATCGGCATGCTGGAGAGGTCGCCGCTCGATTCCGAACGCGTTTTTCGCAGTGCCGCGTCGGCCATGGTCGTGACATCACCGCGAAGACGGGCCCGCATGGCCTGGAGCGTCGCCTTGATCGCCTTGGTTTCCGCCGCCTTCATGAGCGTCTTTCCCGCGGTCTGCAAATGGAGCCGTCCTGAGCCGCCTAGATTCGGGATCCGGCATCCCTGTCAGACCAGTCCCAAAATCTACCCGACGCGGCCAAGGGCTGTCAAACTGGCAGTCTTTCGGCCTGCACAACCCGAAAACTCTTGCTGGCCGTAAAACCTTGGCCTAGTCTTTGGTTCGACGGGTGCTCGGCCCCCTCCTGCTGTTCACCCCGCAAAAGTCTTTCCACAGCCGCCGCTATGCGCATGCCGAAAACTGGCCATAAGGTCCAGTGGAGTTTCCTGCAGTGACCGTCGCCTCTCGCACCGATCTCGCATTTCAGCAGTGCATCTCGCCTGCCTGCGCCGCCACGTTTTCGGTCGACGAAGTGCTGACCTCGTGCCCCTCCTGCGGCAACCTGCTCGACGTCGAATACGACTGGGAGCGGATTCGGCCGCCCACGTCGTTCGAGGTGTTCGAACGGAAGTGGATGCGGCGGAGCGACCCGCTGGCCTACAGCGGCGTCTGGCGGTTTCACGAACTGCTGCCTTACGCGCCGCGGGAATCGGTGGTGACGATCGGCGAAGGGCAGACGCTGCTGGCCGCGTCCGATGGCGTGGGCAGTTACATCGGCATGAATCCGGGCCGGCTCTTTCTCGAATACGAAGGTCTCAATCCGTCGGGCTCCTTTAAGGACAACGGCATGTCGGCCGCCTTCACGCACGCCCGCATGATCGGGGCGCGTCGCGCCGCCTGCGCCTCGACCGGCAACACGAGCGCCTCGCTGGCCGTCTACTGTGCCGTCACGCGATTGATGCGAGGCATCATCTTCATCGGCTCCGGGAAGATCTCCTACGGCAAACTCTCGCAGGCGCTCGACTACGGGGCGCTCACGATCCAGATCGCGGGCGACTTCGACGACGCCATGGCCCGCGTCAAGGAAGTGGCCGGCAAGCTGGGCATCTACCTCGTCAACAGCGTCAACCCGTTCCGGCTCGAAGGCCAGAAGACGATCATGTATCGGGTGCTCGAGTCGATGGGGTGGGAGGTGCCCGACTGGATCGTGGTGCCCGGCGGCAACCTCGGCAACTCGAGCGCTTTCGGCAAGGCATTCGCCGAACTGCGGAAGCTGGGCCTGATCGACCGCGTGCCCCGGCTGGCCGTGATCAACGCCGCCGGCGCCAACACGCTCTATGAGCTCTATCACAAGCGGGGCCTGCGCTGGGAGGGCGGCCGGGCCGATCTCTCGCCCGCCTGCCACTACTACGACGAGCTCGATCGCGACAAGAAGCGGGCCGACACGATCGCCAGCGCCATCGAGATCAACCGCCCCGTGAACCTCAACAAGTGCCTCCGGGCGCTCGAGGTCTGCGACGGCGTGGTCCGTGAGGTGTCGGAGCAGGAAATTCTCGATGCCAAGGCACAGGTCGGCGCCGGCGGCCTGGGCTGCGAGCCCGCCAGCGCCGCCAGCGTGGCCGGTGCCCGGCAACTCGTGGCCGAAGGCGTGATCGGGCGTGACGAGCGGGTCGTCTGCATCCTCACCGGCCACCAGCTCAAGGATCCGACGGCGACGGTGGCCTACCACACCACCGACCAGAAGCTCTTCAACGAGGTGCTCGGCAGCCGGGGCGTGAGCCGGGCCAGCTTCGCGAACCGGTCCGTGAGCGTGAGCAACCGGCTCGACGAGATCGTGCAGGCGATCGATCTGTACGGTTGATCCGGCTTCACGCGAACAACCGACATCCAATCGCTCTGACAGGCGGATGCCTGTCCTCAGCAAGTCGGTTTCAGCACGTCACTCGGCAGGCCCCTGACCGGCTCTCTCGTATGGACGGTGACGCTCCACAACACGACGCAGCCGCCCCGTCCGCGTCGCGGTCCGCCGCCATCGCGTGGGTGATGCTCGATTGGGCGGCCAGCGCGTTCTCGACGGTGCAGATCACGCTTATCGTGGCCTACGTCGAGCGCGTCGTGTTTGCCGACAAGGCGTGGGGCCTCTCCGGGGGCGTCGTCTGGGCATGGACGCTGGCGGTGGCGATGCTCGTCTCGGCCGCGGCCGCCCCCTTCCTGTCGGCATGGGCCGATCGCACGCGACGGCACAAGACAGCCCTGCTGGCGAGCGTGGCTGCAGGCAGCCTGGCGCTCCTCATGCTCGGGGCCGCGCCTCCGGTGGCACGGCTGGCGGTGGCCACGAGCATCGTCGTCGCCATCTTTGGGTTCGACATGGCGGCGATCTTCACGGGCAGCCTGCTGCCCCGGATTGCCGCGGGGCGGGCGGCCGACCGGCTCTCCGCTGGTGGCTTCGCCGCCGGCTATGCGGGGGGCGCGATCGCGCTGCTCATCACCACGGCGGTCGTGGCGGCGCACGATCGGCTGGGGCTGACGACGCCCGGGGCACTGCGCGTGGCCTTTGTCTTCACAGGCTGTTGGTGGCTCCTGTTCTCGCTGCCGGCGGCTTGGACACGGTTCGGCGTCGACGGGCAGGCCGATGGCGGCGGGCAGGAAGTGCACGCCGGTTCCTCGGTCGGTGAGTTGCTCGCCTTCGCCCGGTCGTTGGCGGGGCCGTCTGGCGTCGTGGAGAACGGCGACGCGAAGAACGGCGGGGGCGGCGAGGCTGGTCGCTCGCTGGGCCGGTTGTTGCTCGGGTGTGTGCTCGTGCTGGGCGCGGTGCAGACGGCGATCGCGCAGTTTTCGAGCGTTGCCCTCGAGGAATTTCACCTGGAGGGGACGGCGCTGGTGTGGCTTGTGCTCTTGGTGCAGGCGGTGGCACTGCCCGGGGCGCTCGTCATCGGCTGGTTGTCGACGCGATGGAGTCGCGATGGGGCCCTTGCCGTGTGCCTGCTCGGCTGGATGGCCGTGCTCGCGCTGGCGTGCCTGGTGCAAACGCCCGCGCAGCTTCACTGGCTGGCGGCGCTTTTGGCGCTGGTGCTTGGAGGCGTGCAGAGCGTGATCCGCGCGCTCGTGGCCGAAATGGCGCCCCGCGGCCGCTTCGGGGCCACGTTCGGTCTCATGCAGGTGGGCACCAAGCTCTCCGGCTTCGTGGCGAGCTTGCTGTTTGGAGCGGTGCTAGCGGTGTCAGGGTATCCGCGGGCCGGGCTCATCACCCTGCTGGTGCAGATCGCCGCCGGCTGGTGGTTGCTCAGGCGGAGAAGCCACGCTTCCGCGTGAGGGACCCGGATGCGATTTGCGGCAGCCGGATCCATCGCATGTCAGGCCAAGCCGAGCACGTCACGCATCGAATAGAGACCGGCGGGCTTGCCGACCAGGAATGCCGCAGCGGCGAGGGCGCCGCTGGCGTAGCAGTCGCGGCTGGTGGCACGGACATTGACGGAGAGCGCCTCCCCGTCGAGCCCGAAGAGGATCGTGTGCTCGCCGGGATTATCGCCGGCACGCACGGCGTGGTAGCCGATCTCGTCGGCGGGGCGGGCGCCGGGCCGGCCTTCGCGCCCGTGGGCCATGCGGGTGAATCCGAAGGCGTCCTGCACGATCTGCCCGAACTTGAGCGCCGTGCCGCTCGGGGAATCCTCCTTGTGCCGATGGTGGCATTCGATGATCTCGACGTCACTCCGGCTGCCCACCCGCTTGAGCAGCGTGCTGGCACGGCCGACCAGATCCATCGCGATGTTCACGGCAAGGCTCATGCTGGGTGACTGGAGCACCGCGATCGTTCGGGCCGCCTCCTCGATGGCCCGTCGATCGGCGGCCTCGAGCCCCGTCGTGGCCACGACCAGCGGTACGCCTGCCTTCACGCAGGCCGCCGCGATGCCGGCCACGGCGCCGGGGAGCGAGAAATCGATTGCCACATCGGCGGGGCAGGTCCATGTCTCGCTGACGGCCACGCCGGCTGCGGCGATGCCGGCAAGCGAACCAGCATCGTCACCCAGCCGCGGGTGCCCTGCCCGTTCCACGGCGGCCACGAGCTGCCACGTTATCGCTGACGAGCCAGCCGAATCCGCTGCGGCACAGGCGATGATCCGCTGCCCCATGCGGCCGGCGGCACCATGAACAACGAGACGACGAGGTGAAGTGGCTGGCAAGGAAGAGACTCCGTATTCGAGGCTTGGCGTGCGCAACTGTCACCCACGCGTTGGCCGCATGATAGCCAAGCCGCCGCTCCCCGCTCCAGCGGCCCCCGGTATGGGAGCCTTTCGCCGCCGGTCGTCGGCCGTCATTCGGCCTTGGCTGGCAGGAAGGCGAAAGGCTCGACCGGCGCGAGTTGCTTGGCGGCATTGCCGTTGTAGGTTTCGCCGCCGATGAGGGCGAGTTTCTTCACGGGGGCTCCCGCGGTGAAATCGAGATCCTCCAGCGGAATCCAGAACACCGTGGGGCTCGTCGCCGAATCGAAGTACATGGTCTTCGTCTTGTGGTTGTAGACCGTCCGCCAGATGGTGCTGCCGACGTTAGGGGCGGCTGTCTTGAGCCCCAGCGGCACCGACGCATTCCGGATCACACTGAATATCTGCGCCACGGCGAGGTGGGCGTCGTCAGTCTGTGGAAGGGTGCCGAGATAGAACGACGTGCGAACAAACCGGTCAGACGCCCGGTTCGTGCCGGGAAGCATCGTCAGGCCACCGATGCCCTTCCAGTAGGCGTCGAGGGCCAGCTGCTGGTCGAAGGTAGGCGAGTTGGTCATCACTTGGTATTTCCGGTCGTGGTGGATGACGAGCTTCCCTTTGACATACTCGAGGATCGCCGAGTCGCCGGAAGGATCGGAGATCGCCATGTGCCCGACGCCCGGAACACCGTTGGGCAGCGTGGGGGCGATAATCGTAAAAGGCTCCTTCTCCAGGGCGTCGACGGCTTCCTTCACGCTCGCATAGGTATCGAGCACGTATTGCGTCCAGACGGCGATCGACATTGTCGGCTTGCCGGCGACGGGCCGGCCGTAGTCGCTCTCGACGAGATAGAGGGTGTTGGCGACCAGGCCCTTCTCGTTGATGCCATCGACCGTCGCGACGCCGTAGAATGAGCAGACGAGCGAGCCGTACTTGCTCGTCCAGGGAAGCGCATTCGGCCCGGAGGCCCCGTTGCGGCTCATGCCGCGGGGGAAACAGTAGATCTCGGTGCCCGGGTCCTCGACCCAGTCCATCGAGCGGGCGACGAGCACGGTGTCGCTCGGGCCGAGGTAGACGCATCGCGTGCAGCTGCGGCCGGTCTGCGGCTGCAGTGCCAGGCATGAGGCGATCAAGGCCACTACCAACACTCTCTTTAGATGCATGCGATATCTCCTCTCATTTGGACAGACTGGACCGCTGTTCGTGAACTCGGGTTTACTGTAATCGATAGTTCCGACGCGGAGGAGTGGGCGTCGGATAGGCGTTACGCCCCGTTTTTGCGGACAAAATGCGTTTTCGCCCGTGCCGGAGAATCGGAACTACACTTGCTTTGCTGGCGGGCCCCTTCCACGTTCGGTCGCATGAATACCACCCAACGCCTCCTCCTTACCTCTCTCGGCCCGGTCGTCGGTCTGATGGTGCTGTCGTGGCTGACGTTTCTCAACCAACGTGATCTCAACCACAGCCAGGCCAACCGGTTTGAGTCGCTGCGGCTGGCCCAGGAGCTTCGCACCAGCTCGGATGAGCTGACGAGGCTGGCCCGCACCTATGTGGTGACGGGAGATCCAGCGTATGAAACGCAGTATTGGCATGTGCTCGACGTCCGCAACGGCAAGCGTTCGCGGCCCGATGGCCGAACGGTTCCCCTCCGCACGCTGATGCAGCAGCAGGGCTTTACGATGATGGAGTTTGCCAGGCTCAAGAAGGCCGAAGACAATTCCAACGCATTGGTGACGACCGAAACGATCGCCATGCATGCCATGAAGGGGGAGTTCGACGACGGTCGCGGTGGCTATGGGCGGCTGGGCAAACCCGATGCGGAGTTGGCCCGCCGCATTATGCACGACGAGAAGTATCACGCCGACAAGGCCATCATCATGGGGCCGATCGGTGAATTCGAATCACTTCTCGACGACCGTACGAGGGCCGCCGCGCTTCGCTACCGCAGGTGGGGCGACCTCCTGAATCTCTCGGGCCTGATCCTGACAGCCATTGCGTTGGTGACAGCCTGGCTCGGCATCCGTCGCCATGCCGACAGACTGCGGCGGGCCATCGGCGAACTGTCGGCCAGCTCCCAGCAGGTTGCTCAGGGGGCGACGGAGGTTGCCTCGTCGAGCCGGCACCTAGCCCACGGCGCGAGCGAACAGGTTGCGGCACTCGAGCAGATCGCGGCCTCTGCTCGGGAGATGGCCACGGGAGCCACCGACAACGCCCTGCGGACGGAGTCGGCCAGCGAACTAGTGGCCCGCGAGCAGCAGGAGTTTGCCGGGGCCAACGCCCTGTTGGGGGACATGGTGCAGGCCATCGAGGAGATTGCTGCGGCTGGCGATCGGATCTCCAAGATCAACAAGCTTGTGGACGAGATCGCCTTCCAGACAAACATCCTGGCCCTCAATGCCGCCGTCGAGGCCGCCCGTGCGGGCGAGGCGGGCCAGGGGTTTTCCGTCGTGGCCGATGAGGTCCGCCGGCTGGCGCAGCGGTGCGCCGCGGCAGCCGGCGAGTCGACCGCCCTGATCGAGGAGTCGATTGTCCGCACCCGCTCTGGCCATGAGAAGATGGGCCAGGTGTCGGAATCGATCCGCACGCTGGCAGCGCTCGCCACGGAAGTCCGCGGCCTGATGGATCACGTCCGCGACGGCAGCCGGTCACAGCATGATGCAGTGGCGCGGATCGGTGCGGCGATCAACCAGATCGAACAGGTCACCCACCAGGCTGCGGCGGGTGCCGAGCAGGGGTCGGTGGCGGCCGATGACATGACCGCCCAGGCCGCCGCGCTGCGGGGAGTCGTGACCGACCTTGAAGCCATGGTAGGCAGTGCCCGATGACCGCCGACCAATCCTCCGCTCCGTCCTCCGCCGTCGAGCGGATCGGCTTCGTCGGCATCGGCATCATGGGTCGCAGCATGGCCGGCCATCTGCTCGCCGCCGGACATGAACTCCACGTCTCCACCCGCACGCGCCAGAAGGCGGAGCCATTGCTGGCAGCGGGAGCCCGTTGGCACGACGACGCCGCCAGCGTCGCCGCTGCCAGCGATGTGGTGATCACGATGCTCGGGCTTCCATCGGACGTGGAGGAGGTCTATTTCGGCGACGCAGAGGCCGGGCTGCAGGGGCGGAGGGTGGGGCTGCTCGATCGGGCCCGGCCGGGAACGCTCCTCGTCGATATGACGACGTCGAGTCCGGCGCTCGCCCGGCGGATCGCTGCGGCAGCGGCGGCCCGTGGCCTTGTCGCGATCGACGCGCCGGTCTCCGGCGGCGACGTGGGGGCCAGGAACGCGGCGCTTGTGATCATGGTTGGCGGCGAAACGGCGGCCTTCGACCGGGCGCGGCCGCTGTTCGAGCGGCTGGGAAAATCGATCACGCTCCTGGGCACCGCCGGCGCGGGGCAGCAGTGCAAGCTCGCCAACCAGATCGCCGTGGCGGTGGGTATGGTGGCATGGTGCGAGGCGTTGGCCCATGCCCGTGCCGGGGGACTCGATCCGGCGATCGTGCAGCAGGTGATCAGCGGCGGCGCCGCCGGCAGCTGGTCGCTCACGCAGCTCGCTCCCCGCAGCCTGGCCGGTGACTTCGCCCCGGGCTTCCTCGTGAAGCATCTGGTGAAGGATATCCGTATCGCCCGGAGTTGCGCGGAAGAAACCGGCGTCGAACTTCCCGGACTGGCCACGGCGGAGCGTCTCTACGACGCCGTCATGGCCCGCGGCTGGGGCGACGAAGGCACGCAGTCGCTCTACCGTCTCTACACGGAATGAGTGATCAGGCCAGCATCCGTCAGGCCAGAATCCGTCAAAGCGGGATCAGTCAAATCAGGATCCGCAGCATGCGGCGGAGCGGTTCGGCCGCGCCCCACAAGAGCTGGTCGCCGATCGTGAAGGCGCCGACATATTCGGGCCCCATCGCCAGGGTTCGCACGCGGCCCACGGGGATGGTGAGCGTGCCGGTCACGGCCACGGGCGTCAGCTCTCGGAGGGTGGCCTCGCGGGTGTTGGGCACGAGCTTCACCCACTGATTGTCGGCGGCGATCATCGCCTCCAGGTCGGCCACGGGCACCGCCTTCTTCAGCTTGAAGGTCAGGGCCTGACTGTGGCACCGCATGGCCCCCACCCGCACGCAGAAGCCATCCACGGGCACCGCCGGAGAGCCGAAGCCCTCCCCCTGCCCCAGGATCTTGTTGGTCTCGGCCATGCCCTTCCACTCCTCCTTCGACATCCCGTTGCCCAGATCCTTGTCGATCCAGGGAATCAGCGAACCACCGAGGGGCACGCCGAAGTGGGTGGTCTCGGCGGCGGTGAGGCTGCGTTGCCTGGCGATCACGGCGCGGTCGATGTCCAGGATGGCGCTTTTGGGATCGTCGAGGAGCGTTTTTACTTCGGCATACAGCGTGCCGTATTGGGTGAGCAGCTCCCGCATGTGCTGGGCGCCGCCCCCTGAGGCCGCCTGGTAGGTCTGCGTACTCATCCATTCGACCAGACCGGCCTTGTAGAGGGACCCCACGCCCATCAGCATGCAGCTGACGGTGCAATTGCCGCCGATCCAGTTCTTGATGCCCTGCTTCAGGCCGCGTTCGATCACCGGCATGTTCACGGGGTCGAGGACGATGACGGCGTCTTTCTCCATGCGGAGCGTGGACGCGGCGTCGATCCAGTGGCCCTGCCAGCCGGCCGCCCGCAGTTTGGGGAAGACTGCCGAGGTGTAGTCGCCGCCCTGGGCCGAGACGATGATGTCGCACCGCTTCAAGGCGTCGATGTCGAACGCGTCCCGCAGGGCGGTTTCATTCTTCGCCATCGCGGGGGCCTGGCCGCCGGCATTCGACGTGGAGAAGAAGACGGGCTCGATCAGCCCGAAATCCCCCTCCGCCTGCATGCGGTCCATCAACACCGACCCCACCATGCCGCGCCAGCCTGCCAGTCCCACCAGTTTCATGCGATCGACCTTTCGAATGGAATGCGACACTGCTCCGTCTCATGCCGCCCGTGGTTGTACTGTATCGGCCACCGGCCGAAAAACGCCCTGCGGTGAATCCGCAGGCCTGGCGTCGGTCAGTCTTCGTCGAGATGCAGCTTGTGCATGATGCGATGCACGAACGGCGCCAGCACGAGCGAGGCCGCACCGATGAACAGCAGTCCGGAAAAGAGCGCATAGAACGACGCGAAGAGTTTGCCGGCGTGCGAGGAGATCGGATCAACCGGCCCCATCCCGCCGAGGATCATCGAGGCATTGACGAGGGCGTCGATCCAGGGCAGTCCTCCCAGGTAGTGGTAGCCCGCGACGCCCAATCCCAGCGCGGCTCCCACGACCAACGACGCCAGGGCCGAATACACCAGCACGCGGTACAGAAAGTGATGCCGTGGGAGCAGCGGATCGGTGCGGTGTTCGAACATGAGGGGGATCGTACCCTACTCCCTCCATGGCCGGAAACGAGGTGAAGCACGACCTCCCGGAGGGAGCCGCGGGTGGATTGAGTCCTTCGCGATTCCCGCCAACCCGAGGCAACACAACGAGGACGGGAAGCCGGCCTGCTAGCCGGAGGCCGTTGGGCGGCGACGGAATACCGTCCGTGCGTACAAGAGCGACCGCATCAAGACGCGGGCCGATTCAACCGCAGCCCGGTATGGAAAGACGGTCAGGTAGCGCGTGGAGGGAAGCTTGAAGCTGTTGATATCGTTCTGGATCTGCGTCGGAGCACGGTCGTCCGGGACGACCGGAAACGGCGTGACCGCGAGCGCCTTGAGACCCTGGAGGTATTCGAGATCGAAGGCGATGTCCCACGCGAGCCGCATCGGCACGAGGCGACGCCGGAACGTCGCCGCCGCCTTGCGGTTGAGCATGTACCCTGCGGCTCCCTTGCATCGGGTCAGGTTGACGCCCAGAAACGAGTTTCCGACCAGCGGCATCGCCCGCACCACGCGGTCGCGCCCGACGGTCGACAGTCGCAGAATGTCCCAGCAGTCTGCGTGCTTGAGCGCCGCGTCGATGATGGTGGGCAACTCGGTGCCGAAAATTGCATCGTCTTCGAAGATCAGGGCGTGGGTGCAGCTGGCGTCCGAGGCGAGAAAGGCATCGATCGCCTTGATGTGACTGAGGTAGCAGCCGATTTCCGCTGGAATCGGCCGGCGGCCGGTCATCAGCCGGTGCCTGAGTTCATCGAACTCAGGCACCGGGAGTTGGAGTTCGCGGCCTTTGACGCCCACGATGCGGGTGTAGGCGAGGCCCGCCGCACGCAGCCGGGCTTCGATCTTGTCCCATCGGTCGCGGGCAGTCGGCAGGTTGATTACATAACTGTGATACGCCATCGTGAACGCTAGGGGGTGGCCATCCGGGCGCTGGTGGTGTTGTAGCCGATCTGGTCCGTGACGGCTGCGCCATGATTCGTCGTTCGGCCCACCCGGCGGCGCGAGTCGAGGAGGTGGAGCGTTGTTGGGGAGCAGTGCCGGTGCCGGGCAGGCACCCGTGGATGCAGCCGCCGGAAAGGCATCCGTGCTGCGGATCGATGACGGAACGACTGGACGAACTGGGCTTCGCCCTGGCGCTTGTGCAGGGCTACAATGCCGGCGTTTGCAAGGCATGGAGCGGGTGTGAGTATGTCCGACAAGAAGCCCCAGCCAGCTCCGCCCCAGCCCGACTACTACTTCGAGAACGGCCTGCTGGTCTACACGGCGGCCTATCACCTGAAGCGGGGCTATTGCTGCGGCTCGGGTTGCCGGCACTGCCCCTACAAGCCCCGGCATGTCGAGGGAACAAGAACTGTGGGCTGAGCGATGCTGTGGATGGACTGGTATTAGGGCCATTCAAGCCGGAAGTTGCGTGGGTAAAAATCACCCCCGCAACGCCGTTTTGAACAGCTCGGGATAGCCAGCCCTGCTCATCTTTCAAATTGCTTGAGAGCCTTCAGGGCCGCGATCGCCTTGTCCGTGCCGCCGAATGCCCCAGCCACGCTCTTGGCGGCGAGCAGGTCATCGATGGAGATCTGACTCGCACGCCCGGCACCAGCCGCCTTCTTCAGGGTAGTCCCTTCGGCAGCCTTCTTGCCCTTCCGACGCTTCCGCAGTGGGCGATAGCCGGCTGCCTTGAGGGTCATCGAAACCTGTGCTGCAGCAACCGTGACGCCTTCTCCTTTCAGGATCTTCACGATATCGGTGGGCCGGGGCTTTTCGCCCTTCGCCTTGATGATCCCTGCGACCTTCCGAATGAGGTCCGCCTTGCTCGTGATCTCTTCCGCGGGCTTCTTGCTTGCGGGCTTTTTCAGGGATTTGGCTGCGGGGTTCTTTGCAGTGGTTTGCTTCGCAGCATGGTCGGCGGTCATGGTGGGCTCCGGGTGGGTGTTCGGCAGGCTCGTCGAAGTATAGTTCGCCGCGGAAGCGGATTTCCAGTAACAGCCTGCTCCCCCTAGCGAAACTTCCTATGGCACGAGTCACACGATTGCTTGAGCTTGCCAAACGACACTGCTGATGCTTCGTAGCTCGTTTTCTTT
>JBIIGJ010000029.1:0-31901 GCA_044236455.1 Pirellulales bacterium | reverse complement strand
CCGGAGGAGGGACTTGAACCCACACGCCCTTGCGGGCAACGGATTTTGAGTCCGTCGCGTCTGCCATTTCGCCACTCCGGCTCATGAGGGGCAGGATCTCCCTGAGAGTACGGCCCGCCTCGCCCGATTGCCAGAGACCACTGCAGACCCGCGATTCTGCGGCCGAGATTCCGCTGGCCGGCGCCCGTGCGGTTCCCCTACCCTTACCCACATGAAGACCATCGTGTTCGAGGACCGGGAGGTCGCCCAACTCGGGCTCCTCACCGCCGCCAGGCCCGCCTGCGACCTCACCATCGGCTGCACCACGCTTGCTGATTCACTCGGCCACTTCGGCCCCGTGCACCGGGCGCTGCGGCCCCACCTGGCCCGCTACCTTGCGGCCGTCGCCGGCAGCCGCGTCGCCCTGTGGGGCGGTTCGTCCGCGCTCCCTTCGGCCAGCCCACCCGTCTCCACGCACGGCGCGGTCGTGCTGCTGGTCAACGCCCGCGCCGTGCCCAGTCGCGACAATCTCATCACGCTCCGCAGTCTGGTCGAGGCCGGTCGCCGAACGGTCGTCCGCTCCGGGCCCACGATCGCCGCGGCCCTCCTGCACACGTCGGCCGACGGCGGCGGCCCCGACCATGCCGTCGTCGATGCCGTGCTGGCCGACGCCGCTGTCGCGACCGAAGCGATCGAGTCGCTCACGCTTCCGCAGGCCGATGCCGAGATCGAGATGCTGTCGCTCCCCTACGAGATCATCGGTGCCCACGAACGGACTATCACCGGAGCGCTCGCGGTGCAGATCGACTCGGGACGCTTTCGCGAGATTCGGCCCGGGCTCTTCGCCGCCAAAGGCGCAGAGATCGCGGAGCAGGTCGTCGTTCGCGAAGGCCCGGTCGTCGTCGAGGCCGGCGCCGAGATCGGCCCCTTCGTCTGCCTCGACGGCCCGATCTGGATCGGCAGCCGGGCCCGGGTCAACCCGCATGCCTGGATCCGCGCGGGCAATGCCATCGGTATGGAATGCCGAGTTGGTGGGGAGATCGAGGCGACCGTCATGGAGCCCTTCTCCAATAAACCACACGACGGCTTCCTCGGCCACAGCCATATCGGCAGCTGGGTGAACCTGGCGGCCGGCACCATCACGGGCAACCTCAAGACGACGTATGGGCCGGTGCGGCTGCACGAGCCGTCGCCCGAGGGCGGCCGCACGACGACCCACACGGGCCGGCAGTTCCTGGGGGCGCTCGTCGGCGACTTCGTGAAGACCACCATCAACGCGGCGTTCCCCTGCGGCGCGCGGATCGGCATTGGTGCGACCGTCGGCGGCACGGTGCCCGAGCGGGTGCCGGCCTTCACCAACATGGTGGTTCCCGGCGGTGAGCGCACGACCGCCGATCAGACTGCGATCATCCTGGAACGGATGATGGCCCGGCGGGGGCTGGAACTGCTGCCAGCCGACCGCGACCTGCTCCACGCGGTGGCAGTCCTGGCGGCCGGCCTGTGACCGGCCCCGAGGCACCGAATGGACCGATGCGGCAGTTTTCCTGAGCCTGCTAGAATGCCGTGTCGATGAATCGCCCCACTTTTCGAGGCCTTACCGTGTCGATCAAGGATGCCTACGAGAACGGCCGCTTCGGCCTCTCCTTCGAACTGTTTCCGCCGAAGACGCCCGAGTCGGAGGCGATGATGTGGCGGACCGTCGAAGACCTGATGGCCTTCGAGCCCGCCCTCATCACCTGCACCTACGGTGCCGGCGGCTCGACCCGCGGCACGACCCTCGACGTGATCGAGGGAGTGCGGTCGCGGCACGCCGTGCCGGTGGCCAGCCACCTCACCTGCGTGGGAAGCTCCGTGGACGAACTCCGCGGCTACCTCCGCGAGGCCGGTGACCGCGGCGTGTCGGCGATCGTGGCGCTGCGGGGCGATCCTCCCAAAGGGGAGACGGCGTTCACACCCGTGGCCGGCGGTCTGCGGTATGCGTCGGAACTGGTGGCCCTGATCCGCAGTGAGTTTCCGGAGTTTGGCATCCTCGTAGCGGGCTATCCGGAGACGCACCAGGAGGCAGTGAGCGCCGAGGCGGATCTTGAGAACCTCAAGCGGAAGTGCGACGCCGGTGGCGACGTGGTCGTGACGCAGCTCTTCTACGACAACGCCGACTTCTTCCGGTTTCGCGACCGCTGTGAGGCGATCGGCATCGCGCAGCCGATCGTGCCGGGCGTGATGCCCGTCACCAACTATGCGCAGGTTCGCCGTATCGCCAGCCTCTGCAAGGCAAGGCTGCCCGATGACTTCACCCGCGCCTTCGAAGCCGCCGGTGCCGACGAGGCCGCACAGTTCGAGGTGGGCGTGGAGTTTGCCGCCAGGCAGGTGCAGGGACTCCTCGACGGAGGCGTTCCTGGCATCCACTTCTACGTGCTCAACAAATCACCGGCGACGACCCGTGTGCTCAGGCAGGTGACCGTTCGGTAGCGGTTCGCTTGGCCGACTGAAGGTCGCTGGTGCGACCTGGAATGCATTATCCCGTCGCTTCCGCTCAGGGCTTTTGTGTGACGCGGAATCATCCATGAGGGGCTGCCCATGTCCCCGAGCGCCGGCGTTGCTGACAAGCGCAGGCAGGATGCCGGAGCGCCGTCAGCATCGAGTGAGCGGAGGCCAGGATGGCCGTAGCGAATGTCCGGCGACGGGGCATGGGCAGCCCCGAAACCGTCGCCAGCCGGCACGATTATTTCGCGTGGCCCGACTGCCGGGGCGGCAGTTCATCGTCCATCGTGCTGATGTAGCTGCGGAGCCGCTCCAACTCGTCGCTCACATGCCGGAGCTTGAGCATGTTCTCCACACGCTTCACGAGCTCGATCTTGTTGACCGGCTTCGACAGGAAGTCGTCGGTGCCGGCCTCGACCGCCCGCTCGATGTCGCCGAGTTCGCCGAGCGCCGTCACCATCAGGATCATGATCGGGCTGGTGGCGGGGTCGGACTTCAGCCGCTCGCAGACCTCGAAGCCGGAGAGCTTCGGCATCATCACATCCAGCAGGATCACGTGGGGCTGGAAGGAGACCACCTTGTCGAGCGTGTCGCGTCCATCCACCGCCGTGGCGATCTCGCAGTCGAGTTCGGCCAGATAGACCTCGAGGAGTTCGCGGTTGGGCTCGTTGTCGTCCGCGATGAGCACGCGGCTGCGGGCGGGCGGGGCGGGCGTCTTCGAGGCAGCAGATTTGGATGGGGGCATCGGGCGGTGGCTTTGGAAAAGGCGGTGAGCAATCAGGGCAGTTCGAAGAGCGACTGGCTCTTCACGATCGCGTGATCGTCCGGGAAGGTGTGGAATGCCTGCACGGAGAGACCCTTGGCGCGGGTTTCGAGATTGATCCAGCTGAGGGCCCCCGTGGCGAGCCGCCCCGACGAACCAAAATGGTGGAGCAGGCCGTGCTTGCGGCCCTCGGCGGCGAGTTCCTCCTGGAACGACCAGAATACCTCCGGCGCGACCCGTTCCAACTGGAATGACGTCTGATAGCAGGCTCCCCCGCGGCACTCCATGCGGTCGCTGCGTTCACCGCTGAGCCGATGCGACAGCAGCCTCCGCTTCTGGGGCAGCGGTTGGTTCGTGTCGGCAGCCACCTCGGTCAGCGTGAGGCCGTCCTTCCGCCAGGTCACGAAATGGCCGGCATTCGTGATCGCCACGATCGTCGAATACTCGCCGCGTTCGATCGTGCGGGAGGCGTGGATCTCGAAGAGTTCGGGATGCAGCACTCGTCCATAGAGCTGGAAGACCAACTCGGCAACCTTGGGACGAGCCGACAACACGAGATAACGCTCCACGACAGGGGCCACGGCGCCCGACCTCCGTAGCCGGCTGCCACACGCCGATTATAGGTCGTGACAGCATCCGGCACCAAGGCAGACGCCAGGATCTTTTTCTCTGCGAAAATTATGTCAGCCCGACCAGGAGGTCGTAGAAAAAATGTGTGCCCGCCGCGATGCCGAAGCCGCGCAGCAGGAACAGGAGCGCGAAAAACAGGCCGGCCACCGTGCGAAACGTGAAACTGTAGAACGCGAACGTGTCGCCGAGCGGGCCGATGTAGTGGGCGGCACTGAAGAGCAGGCTCGAGAGCAGAAGCGCCCAGAACCCGGCTGCGAGTGGCGAGCATCCCAGCCGCCCGAAGGCCCAGACGGCGATTGGCAGCATGAGGAGCCGGAACAGCACCTCTTCGTAGAGTCCCGCTCCACAATAACCGACGAAGCGGGCCAGCACCGAGTGCCAGCCGATTCCCGCGTCGCCAGGCAGTTGCAGGAATTCCCAAAGGAATTGGGCCGGAGCAATCGGCCAGAAACTCTGCTGCAGCCGTCCGATGCCCACCAGCACGACCGCCCACAGCACGCATTCAGCCGCCATGCCGGGCAACGCCGCCAAACTCACCCGCCAGCGGTCGTGTGCCAGATACTGCCATGCCAGAAGCCCCACCACGGTGAGCAGCGGCAGCAAGAAATACTGGCCGAATCCAAGGGCATCCAGCAGGTGGCGGAGCCAGACATCGGCGCCGTTGCGGGGTGCACGGCCCAGCAGCAGCACGCCCCCCTCGTAGGCCAGCACCAGCGGCAGCGTAAAAACAAGGCTCGTCAGCGGCGTGCTGGAAAGCTGCCAATAGGTCTCGCCGTGAGGTGCCGGCGCCGCATCCAACGCCTCGGCATCTGCGTCGTCTGCGTCAGGGGGCGGTTCTTCGAGCGGCAGTCCATCGGCACAGAAAGCGGCAGCGAGCGGATCGTCAAGCCCCGGGCGCGGAATCGCCGAAAGTCGCTCATCATCGCGACCACCGTCGCTGCTGGAGGAAAAAGACGTCATCAGGCCACTTCTGGATGCGGTCAACAGGTGCGTCTGCGCTGTTCTGCGGTGAACAAGCACACCATGTCGAAACAGTTTCGACAATGCTTGCACCGCTGGCAAAAAATTTTTGTGGGAGGAACAGCGATGTTCTCCGGCGGTTTCTCGCCCCCTCGTTCGCGCGCACTCCGATCGTGGCGAACCGTCCTTGACATATTCGGTTTGCGTCACAGAATGACCCCCCATCAGGTGACTGCGACTCGCAGACACGAAGGTCACGCGACCGCGGTCCCTGATGCGTGTTGACGAACACCTGACGAACAATCGTCTCGAAAATTTCGGGGGCGACGACTGGAGGGAGCGACAGTCGGCGACTTTGGTCGTGGCCTGGATGTCCCCCCGGTTTCGAGCGATGGTTGGGCGGATTGTCGGGTGGGTATTTCCTGGTTTGGTGGCCGGTTTTTGCAGTGGCGTTTTTCCGGGAGGGCGGCCGGCGGGTAGAATCGGCGTGCTTCGCCTCCTGGTATGAAACGCTATGGCACGATGCCTTGTCGGATGTGGGTCCAACGTCGGCAAACGACGCGATTATCTCGATCGGGCGATGGAACTGCTGCGGTACATGCCGGGCGTCACGCTCATGAGTGTGAGCCGCTACCGCGACACGCGTCCGATCGGCGGTCCGTCGGGACAGGGCGTGTTTCTCAACGGTGCCTGTCTCCTCGAGACTGATCTGGCCCCGCATGATGTGCTCGGCATGCTCGCGGCGGTGGAGAACACTCTCCACCGCGAGCGCGGCGAGCGCTGGGGGCCCAGGACGGTCGATCTCGACCTGCTGCTCTACGACGATCTGGTTCTCGACACTGCATCGCTGACGCTGCCCCATCCACGGATGGCCACTAGGAGGTTCGTGCTCGAGCCGTGTGTGGAGATCGCGCCGGATCTTGTGCATCCCCTGGCCGCCTGCCCGCTGGATCACCTGCTCGACAGCATCTCGTCTCCGCACCCACATGTGGCGGTGATCGGCGTGCCTGGCTCGGGTGCGTCGGAGGTGGCGGCGGCGATCGCCGATGCGACGCTCGGGCGGCTGGTGCATGCGCCGGCGGACTATGCGCTGGTTGGCGATCCGACAGCACGGCGGAATTTGCCCGTCGACGCCCTCCCGTGGCAGCAGGCGATCGAGGCCTGTGCGAAGCCGCTGCTGGCGAAACGATGGCCGCAGGATCCGCACGGCACGGTGGCCGACTACTGGCTGCACACGGTCCGGCTCGCGGCGGCCGACACCCTCGCGGCCGAACAGTTCGAGAGGCTCGAGACGGTTTTCGCGCGTGTTGCTGCCGAGACCGTGCCGCCACAGGTCGCCATTCTGCTCGTGGCCTCGCCGGAGCTGCTCGAGGAGAGGATCGCGTATCGCGGCCGACAGGCTCACAAGAGCGATGACTTCGCCGACCTGACGCTGGCAGCGGCAAGCGGCTCCGCTGCCACCCAGCGAACGGGCATGACGGAGTGTGCGTCTGCAGACGAGTCGGTGGCCAGGCTCCTGCGGCTGCAGGAACGGATCACCGCCGCACTCCGCGGTCCGAGTCCCGGCAACGCCCTCCGACCGCGGGCCGTGGTGACGATCTCGGCTGGTGATCTGGGACAGGCGGTGCATGAAGCCGTGGCCGCCGTCGAGGCGATGGCGTGATGCAGCAGATCGTGCACGATCCCGTTCGCATGCGGGCGCTCGTCGGCGAGGCGCGGGCGGCGGGCCGCCGCGTGGGGTTCGTGCCCACGATGGGGGCGCTGCACGCGGGCCACGGGAGCCTCGTGGCCCGTGCGGCCCGCGAGTGCGACGCCGTCGCGGTTTCGATCTTCGTGAATCCGACGCAGTTCGGCCCGCAGGAGGATTTCGCACGGTATCCGCGGACGCTGGCGGCCGATGCGGCGCTGCTGGCGTCGCATGGCGTGGCGTGGATCTACGTGCCGGAGGTGTCGGATG
Organism: Pirellulales bacterium; assembly: GCA_044236455.1. Taxonomy (GTDB): domain Bacteria; phylum Planctomycetota; class Planctomycetia; order Pirellulales; family UBA1268; genus CAMCQY01. Next base: position 25,131 of record JBIIGJ010000029.1, on the reverse strand, counting down.
TCTATCCGCCGGGGGACGCCACGCGGATCGTCATGCGCGGGCCGGCGGTGCCTTTTGAGGGCGAGCGGCGGCCCGGCCACTTTGACGGCGTGGCGACGGTGGTCTGCAAACTCCTGTTGGCCGTGCCGGCCGATGTGGCCTATTTCGGCGCCAAGGATTGGCAGCAGACGCTCGTCGTGAAGCGGATGGTCCGTGATCTCGGACTGTCGGTCGAGATCGTCGTGTGCCCCACCGTGCGCGAGGCCGACGGTCTCGCGATGAGTTCACGGAATGCCTATCTCTCTCCGGCCGAGCGTCTCCGTGCCGTCGCGCTTTGGGAGAGTCTCCGCAGGGCGGAACAGCTCTGGGCATCCGGGGCCAATGCCGCCGCGATCGAACGGGCGATGCAGGAGATGATGGCGGCCCAGGGCGTCGCCGTCGACTATGCGTCGCTTGCCGATCCGGAGTCGCTGGCCCCAGTCGCCGATGACGCCGTGCGGGCGGTGGCGCTGGTGGCCGGCCGCCTGGGATCGACGCGTCTCATCGACAACCTGGAGCTTTCCGTCCGCTGATGCTGTCAACGCTCTTCCACATTCCGACGCGGATCACCGTGGGGGGCACCACGCTGCCGCTGGTCGGCTTCGGACTCTTCTTGGCCGTGTGGGGGATCGTGGCGGCCGTGATGCTGGCGCGGACCGCCGTCGCGCACGGCTGGCGGGTGGCGCTGGAGACACTGGGAGCGCCGCTTGGGATCGTGGCGGCGACGATTCTCTGGCTGCTGCCGGCGCTCGACGATGGGCAGGGGGTGCCGGTACGGGGCTACGGAGCGATGCTGCTGTTGGCCGCCGCGGCGGGCACGTGGCTCTCGATCGTGCGGGGCCGCCGGCTCGGGTTCGACGCCGATACCATCCTGGCGTTGGGCACGGAGGTGTTTCTCTGGGGCATCGTCGGCGCCCGGCTCTTTTACGTCATCGAATACCACGATCAATTTTTCGCCGCCGGGCGGAGCTGGCCGGAATCGCTCATGGCCGTGCTCAATGTCGCGGCTGGCGGGCTGGTGGTGTTTGGTGCGCTACCGACGGCAGCGCTGGCGGCCTGGCGGTTCGCCAGCCGCCGCGGGCTGTCGCTGCCACGGTTGGCCGACTGCATCGCGCCGGGCCTGCTCGTGGGGCTCGCGATCGGCCGCCTGGGCTGCTTCTTGAACGGCTGTTGCTACGGGGGGCCCTGCGATCTGCCGTGGGCGGTCCGGTTTCCGCCGGAGAGTCCTCCGTGGCTCGATCAAGCGGCGAGGGGGCTTCTCCCCGCCGTGGCCGCCGACGGGAGCCGTCCCTGGAGCCTGCCGGTGCACCCGGCGCAGCTCTATGCCGCTGCCGATGCCGCGATCCTGGCGGTGCTGGCCTGCTGCGCCTCGGCCACGCCGCTGGCCCGGCGGGACGGACAGGTGTTTGCCCTCGTGCTCACGCTCCACCCGATTTCCAGGCTCCTGCTGGAAGCCATCCGCGTCGATGAGCCGCCGGCTCTCGGCACGCCGCTGTCGATCTCGCAGCTGGTGTCGCTGGTGCTCCTGTCGCTGGCAGCGACGCTCTGGTGGTGGATTACCCGGCAGCCGCCCCGTGGCCCGACGGCTGCCTCTGGGCCCTCGGCACCAGACTCCGGCTCCGGGGCCGGAGGCAGCCCCCGCCCCCTTCCCCCCGACAGCCTGACGATCCGCTGCCGGGAGCACGGTCCACTCGTGGTCGAGATGCCGACCGATGAGCGTTTCGTGGGACTTTCCCTACGCATTACCGATCACCAGGGCAACGAGTTTGCCGTGCCGGGCGGGAAGCGGGCCGTTGCCCTCTGTCGCTGCGGCCACTCGCAGAACAGGCCGTTCTGCGACGGTTCCCACAAATCCTGCGGTTTCGACGCCGCGGAGACCGCACGAGGCTGAGGGCGGACTTTCGCGTTTGTGCCGGTTGGAGAAAGGCTGTGTTCGGCGGAAAGTCTTCTCTGGAAACCACTTGCGTCAACCAACAGCTGTGGAAAACTGGCCCGGAGCCCCCCGAACGATATGGACTGGGCAGGAAAACCCCTGTACGGTTGAGGGTCTGACCGACGGAAATCCAATGGCCCAATCGTCGCAGGGCGGCCCAGTCTGGACGGCATGATGTCGAAACCCGGTACGAACTTCTATCAGCGAAACAGCGTCTGGATCATGGCGATCCTGATCTTTCTGTTGCCGCTGGTGGTCGTGGGGGCGATCAAGGCCAAGGGCAACAACCGCAACGACGTGAAGGGCTGGCTGCCCCTCGAGTATCCGGAAACCCAGACCTATCGCTTTTTCAGGCGGAATTTCCAGGGTGAGGAGTTCATCCTGGTCAGTTGGGACGGCTGCACGATGGCCGATCCCCGACTGGAATTGCTGGCCCAGAAGCTGCTGCCGCCCCCGGAGGAAGCCTCTCGGATAGATCGCCCTCTCTATTTCAAGACGGCCCAGACCGGCCCCCGGGCCGTCGAGCGGATGACCGAGGAGCCGCTGAACCTCGATCGGGAGGAGGCGATTTCCCGGCTCACCGGGGCGATCATCGGCCCCGCCTTGTCAGGGGACGCGGCTGGTAGTGAGGCCGACGACCTCGATGCCCGGCAGACCTGCCTCGTGCTGACGCTCTCCGACGCGGCCCGCGCCAACCTGCACGGGGCCATCGATCTGATCAAGGATGTCGCCGCCAGCGAGTGCGGCATCCCCGACTCGTCGCTGCACATGGGTGGGCCGCCCGTCGACAACGTGTCGATCGACCGGGCCGGCCAGACCAGCGTGACGATCCTCTTCGGGCTCTCTCTGGTGGTCGGTTTCCTGGTGAGCTGGTGGAGTCTCAAGAGCAAGACGCTCGTGGCGATGGTGCTCGCCTCCGGCGTCTACAGCATGTTCGCCAGCCTCGCGGTCGTCTGGTATTCCGGCTATCCCGTCGACGCCATCCTGCTGACGATGCCGTCGCTGGTCTACGTGGCCACGACCAGCGGCGCAATCCATCTCGCCAATTACTACCGCGATCAGCTCGCCGAGACCGGCGTCGTCGAGGGGGCCGCGGGCCGGGCCGTGCACCACGCGCTCCTGCCACTGACGTTAGCCACGGGCACGACGGCGATCGGCCTGGCGACGCTCGCCGTGAGCGAACTGGTACCGATCCGCATGTTCGGCATCTTTTCAGCCGTGGGCGTGGTGGTCAGCTTTCTGATCCTCGTGTTTTTCATGCCCGCCGCCCTCGAGCTGTTTCCGCCGAAGCTCAAGCTGGGCAAGCTCGCCGACGAAGAGCATGGCGACGCCTGGAAGCCGATTGAATCGAGCCCGTGGTGGAGCGTCGGCCAGTGGATCACCCAGCACAACGGCCTGGTAACCGCCGCCTGCCTGCTCGTGATGGTCGGGGTGGGGTATGGGATCACGCAGGTCGAGAGCAGCGTGCAACTCATGCGGCTGTTTTCCCCGAAAGCCCGGATCCGGCAGGACTACCACTGGCTGGAGAAGCACCTCGGCCCGCTGGTGCCGATGGAGATCCTCGTCCGGATCGATCAAGAGGAATGCCCGCTCAACTTCCTGGAGCGGATGGAACTGGTCGGCCGGGTTCAGAAGACCATCGGCGACCTCGAAGAGGTCGGCAGTTCGCTTTCGACCGTCACGTTCGGACGCAGCCTCGACATGGGTGACGGAGCCGATGGCATCGGCGGCGCCGCCGCCCGGGCGATCGGGTTTGGTTCCCGCACGCGGCGAAGCGTGTTCAACAAGCGGCTGGTCGCCCACCGGCAGGAATTCCTCGACGGCGACTATCTCCGTGAGGCGACGCTGCCCGACGGCCGCAAGCAGGAACTCTGGCGGATCAGCGCCCGCGTCAGCGCGACGAAGGAGGTCGACTACGCCCTCTTCAAACGCGACCTGCAGTCGAAGATCGACCCGATCCTCGCCGAACTCGACAGCGAAGGCGTGAAGGGCGTCTCCGTCGATTACACGGGCCTCGTGCCGCTGGTCTACAAGGCCCAGCACTCGCTGCTCGACGGACTGACCATCGGTTTCATCTACGATTTCGCGATCATCGTCGTGGTCATGATCGTGCTTTGCCGGGCGGCCTCCGCCGGTCTGGTGCTCCTCCTGCCGGCCGCGTTCCCCGCGCTGATGGTGTTCGGCGGCATGGGCTGGAGCCATGCGCTGCTCAAGTCGCTCGACGCCGGCACGCTGCTCATCGACATCGGAACGGTGATGGCGCCAAGCGTGGCGCTGGGCGTGACAGTCGACGACGTCGTGCACTTTATGCTCTGGTTCCGCAAGGGCATCGCCGAAGGGCTCGACCGTAAGCAGGCCACGATGCTCGCCTACAAGGGTTGTGCCCGCGCCATGTACCAGAGCTGGGGTGTGATCGGCATCGGTCTCTCCGTCTTCTCGCTGTCACCGTTCGGTCCGACCCAGCGGTTCGGGCACATGATGCTGGCGATGCTCACGATCGCGCTGGTCGGCAACCTCGTCTTCATGCCGGCACTTCTGTCGGGGCCGTTGGGCGCCATCTTTAGCTGGAGCGTGCTGCGGATCGAACGCAAGAAAGCGCTGCGGGAGGGTCGGCGGAAAGTGACAGCTGATCCTGGCAGCGATGCCCTGCCGGCGCCGCACGTCGTGCCGGGCCCGGCCAAGCAGGTCGTGCATGCCTGAGTCATCGAACCAGCCGTCTGCAGCGGCCGGCCTGCCCGCTGCGACGGTGGTCCTCAAGCCCAAGCGGGCCCGCCCCTTCTTCGGACGGCATCCCTGGGTGCTCGATACGGCGATCCTGCGGGTCGACGGCACCCCCGCCGACGGCGACGTGGTCGACCTCGCCACCCACGACGGCACGTTCGTGGCCCGCGGGCTCTGGAATGCCGCGAGCAAACTCCGCGTGAGGCTCTACGCGTTCGATGCCGCCACTCGGCTTGACGAGGCCCTCTGGAAGTCTCGGATCGCATCGGCGGTGTCCCTGCGGCAGTCACTCGGCCTTGGCGACACCGCTGGTGCGGCCCGCGTGGTCAACAGCGAAGGGGACGACCTCTCCGGCCTGATCGTCGATCGCTACGGCGAATGGCTCTCGGTGCAGGTGACGGCGCTGGCGATGTCGCAGCGGCTTGAGACCATTTGCGACGCTCTCGAGTCGCTCGTCGCGCCCAAGGGGATCCTCCTGCGGGGAGCGGAACGCGGGCTCTCCAAGCTCGAGGGACTGCACCTGCCCGACCGACTCGTTCGCGGCGCCGCCCCGAACGGGCCGATCTTTGTGACGGAGCACGGCCTGAAGTTCGGCGTTGATCTGACCGAGGGTCAGAAGACCGGCTTCTATCTTGACCAGCGCGACAACCGTCAGGCGGCCGCCCGGTTTGCCCGCGGCCGGCGGGTGCTCGACATGTTCTGCTATTCCGGCGGCTTCGCCACGGCCTGCGCCGTGAGCGGCGGGGCGCGGAGCGTGCTGGCCGTCGATTCGAGCGCCAAAGCGACGGCCCTGGCCAAGGCCAATGCCGACCTGAACGGCGCCGCCAATGTCGCCGTCGAAACCGCCGACGCCTTCGAGAAGCTCGCCAGCCTCAAGGCGGCCGGCGACCGCTTCGGGATGGTGATCCTCGACCCACCGAAGTTCGCGCGGAGCCGAGCCTCGCTCGACGACGCCATGCGGGCCTACCACCGGATCAATCGGCTGGCGGTCGACCTGCTCGAGCCGGGTGGAATCCTCGTGACCAACAGCTGCTCGGGCGCCGTGTCGCGTGAGGATTTCCTCGTCATGCTCGCGGGCGTGGCCCAGCGGTCAGGCCGCACGATCCAACTGCTCGAATGCCGCGGTGCCGCCCCGGATCATCCCGTGAGCGCGGGCTGCCTCGAGGGCGAGTATCTCAAGTGCGTGATCGCCCGCGTGGCGTGAGTCGTGTCGGGGGTGGCCGCACGGCTCCAGCACGCCCGTCCCGTCGCTTCCGCTCCGGGCTTTTATTCGAGCCTAACGCGACTGTCGGTGGTTGCGCGGCCGTCGCACGAGAAGCCCCGGGTGGAAACCCGGGGACGGGGTGGCGACCAACGCACCACCTCCAGAGACACCTTCCTCCGGCCCTGTGCCGGAACGCCTACAGCTTCCGGAGCCGCGTGAACTCGGGATCTTCACGGAACCGCTGAACATCCTGTTCACGGTTCCTTGGCGGGCCTCCGCCCGCTGGTGCTGACCCGGGCCTCCGGCCCTGTGCCGGAACGCCTACAGCTTCCGGAGCCGCGTGAACTCATCCATTGTCACCGTGGTGAGCTCGCCGTCGTCGCGGGAGAGGATGAGCACGTCGCTGTAGACCTTGTCGTCGGGATTGCGGCGGAAGTGAAGCCCGTGCCGCCGCCGCTCCCGACGGAGCACCTGACCCACCGTGGTCGTGCTCCACTTGGCGGTCGACCCCACCGTGACGCCGTGGATCACCTCCACCCGGTCGCCCGGCTGAAGCTGCTCGTAGAGCGTTCGCGACTGGTATTCCTCAGGCGTCATGATGGTCCTTTCGCACGTACTTCATGCATCCAGCCAGGGAGGCGACGGGATCGGCGTGAGGATGCCGAGCGTTGGGCGTATCCTCGCCCGGCGAGGCAACTCATGCCGATCCCGGAGCCGGTGGAGCCCGACAGTCTCACACTTCCTTGCTTTCGATCCACTTCATCATCTTGCGGAGGCCACGGCCGGTCTCCGTGAGCTTGTGCTCCCGCTCACGCCGCCGCGTGCTCTTGAACATCGCCGCACCGCCACGGTTCTCGAGAATCCAGTCGCGGGCAAATTCGCCCGAGCGGATCTCCTCGAGGATCTTCTTCATTTCCTTGCGCGTCTCCTCCGTGATGATCCGCTTGCCACGCGTGTAGTCGCCATACTCGGCGGTGTTCGACACGCTGTACCGCATGTACTCGAGGCCGCCCTGGTAGAAGAGGTCGACGATCAGCTTCATCTCGTGCAGGCACTCGAAGTAGGCCATTTCCGGTTGGTAGCCCGCCTCGACGAGCGTGTCGAAGCCGGCCTTGATCAGCTCCGAGACGCCACCGCAGAGCACGGCCTGTTCGCCGAAGAGGTCAGTCTCGGTCTCTTCCGCGATCGTCGTCTCGATCACGCCGCCCCGCGTGCCGCCGATGCCCTTCGCATAGGCGAGGCCGATCTTCTTGGTTTCCGCCGAGGCGTTGGGGCCTAGCGCGATCAGGCAGGGCACGCCGCCCCCCTTCACGTATTCGCTGCGGACCAGATGGCCGGGGCCCTTGGGGGCCACCAGCATGATGTCGTGGCCCGGCGGCGGCTCGACCTGGCCGAAGTGGAAGTTGAAGCCGTGGCTGGCCATCAGAATGGCCCCCTTCTTCAGATTCGGCTTGATCGAGGTGCGGTAGACGTCGCCCTGCAGTTCGTCCGGCAGGAGAATGTTGACCACGTCGGCCTGCTTGACGGCGTCTTCCACGCTCATCGGCTCGAAGCCGTGGCTCTTGGCGAGCTCGTAGTTGGGGCCGCCTGGCCGCTGGGCGACCACGACCTTGAGGCCGCTGTCCTTCAGGTTCTGGGCCTGGGCGTGCCCCTGGCTGCCGTAGCCGATGATGGCGATGGTTTTGCCGGCGAGGGCCTTGAGGTCAGCATCAGCGTCGTAATAGATCGTCGCAGCCACGTGAGTCTCCGATGGAGAAAGAAGGAAAGAGATGAAAACGTTGCAAAGAGAATGTGCGAGTCACGCCAGCGATTCGCCGGCCGGGCGCGAATCGGCCGGGCGGGCGCCGTCGGCTGCCTCGGTGAGCTCGCGGGTGGGCGGGCTCCCCCGCACCATGGCGATTCTGCCGGTGCGGACCAGTTCCAGGATGCCCAGCGGCCGCATCAGCTCGATGAACCCCTCGATTTTCTTTTCGGTGCCCGAGATCTCGACGATCACGCTGTCGGCGGCCACGTCCACAATCCGGCCGCGGAAGATTTCGGCGAGTTCCGTCACCTGCGACCTGGCGGGACCGGCCGGCGCGGCCACCTTCAGGAGCATGAGGTCACGCTCCACATAGTTGCGGGAGCTGATGTCGTCGACGCGGACCACCGTGACGATTTTTTCCAGCTGGCGGCGGACCTGATCGAGCACTCGGTCGTCGCCCCGCAGCACGAACGTCATCCGCGAAAATCCCCGGTCCTCGGTCTCGCCGACGGCCAGGCTGTCAATGTTGTAGCCACGGGAGGCAAGCATGCCCGACACGTGCGCCAGCACCCCCGGGACGTTCTGGACCGTGGCCGAGAGGACGTGTCGCATGGATGCGTTCGGCAGGAAATGCCGGGCTCTGTGAGGGGAGGGAACGGGGCGAAGAGGGCCGGAAATGCGGAAAATCCCGCGGTGGCGAGTCTAGTGTGGGGGGATGGGCGGATTCAAGCCATGGCTGCGGACCGGGGCCGGCAGGTGGCCCCGGGTTTGCGGCGGCGCCCGGGGAAGCCGCGTGTGCGTTGACACGGCCCCGAAAAAGCCGATAGTTTGCGGTGCTCGGCTGGCAGGCTCCCCCCTGCCCGGTGCGTCCCATCCCATTCCTTCTGTTGAGAGTACGAGAGCGTGTCGAACGTTTTGGCGCAAGAGTTGATTGAAGCGGGTGTCCACTTCGGCCACCGTGCCAGCCGCTGGAATCCCAAGATGCGGCCCTACATCCACGGCCGCCGCAACCTCATCCATATCATCGATGTCCGCGAGACGATCCGCGGCCTGCTGCGGGCGCGGAAGTATCTCAAGCAGGTGGCCTCTTCCGGCGTGCTCGTGCTCTTCGTGGGCACCAAGCGGCAGGGAGCCGAGGCCGTGGCCCGCGAGGCCGCGCGGTGCGGCATGCCGTATGTCAGCGATCGCTGGCTCGGTGGCACGCTCACCAACTTCCGCACCATCCGCAACCGGCTGGCCCGCCTCGAGGAGTTGGAGGCGCTCATTCCGTCCGAGGCCTTCGGCAGCTACTCGAAGAAGATGCAGTCGTCGCTCCGCCGCGAGCACCGCAAGATGCTCCGCAACCTGGGCGGCATCCGCACGCTGTCCCGGCTGCCTGAGTGTCTGGTCGTGTTCGATCCCAAGAAGGAGAAGAACGCCGTCAACGAGGCGCGGAAGATGGGCATCACGACCGTGGCGCTGATCGACACCGACTGCGATCCCGACGTCATCGACCTGCCGATCCCGGGCAATGACGACTCGATCCGCTCGATCGAACTGGTCGCCGCCCGCTTGGCCGACGCGATTCTCGAAGGCAAGTCCCAGACCGCGACGGAGTCTCAGGCGAAAGCCGAGGGCGCCGAGGCCGGTGGCCAGGCTGGCGAAGAGGGCAAGGCCCCCAAGCCCGCGCCGAAGGCCAGGGCGAACGTGAAGCGGGCTGTGCCGAAGCCTCCCAAGACCTGATTCTGACAGGGAATGGCAGCGGGTGGAGGCGGTGCCCTGGTGCCGGCCTGTTGTCCATGGTGGCGTTGCCACAGCACGGATCGCAGCTTCCGGCGATGCAACCCAGCGAGCAGAACATCCACGCATCGAAACGCAGCTTGAGAAACGCAGAGCGCACATAAAAGAGGAGACATACCTTGGCTGAGATCACCGCCGCGGCCGTCATGGCCCTTCGCGACAAGACGGGCCTGCCGATGATGGAGTGCAAGAAGGCCCTCCAGGCATGCGGCGGCAACACCGACGAGGCCGTCGAGTGGCTGCGGAAGCAGGGCGTGAAGACGCAGGCCATGCGGGCCGATCGGGAGACCTCCACCGGCCGCCTCGCCATCTATGCCGACCTGGCCAAGGGCGTGGGAACGATGATCGAGCTGAAGTGCGAAAGCGCCCCGGTCGCCGGCAGCCCCGACTTCAAGGACTTCGTGAACGACATCGCCAAGACTCTGGCGCTGGGCCCCGGCGCCAAGACTCCCGACGAACTGCTCGCCCAGAAGAGCCAAGCCCACCCAGACCGCACGCTGGGCGAACTCAAGGACGATCTTTTCAATCGCATGCGGGAGGTGTTCGAGCTGTCGCGGATCTGCCGGATCGACGCCCCCTGTGGCGGCTACGCCCATCACGACGGCTCGAAGGCGGCGCTTGTCGAGGTGGCTGGCAACACGACCGGTGAGAAGGCTGCCGAAGTGGCCAAGGATGTGGCGATGCACGCCGTGGCGATGGCCCCGCAGGCGCTCTCCAAGGAGGAGCTCGATCCCGCCGTCGTGGCGAAGGAACGCGAGATTCTCAGCGACGCCGCCCGCAAGGAGGGGAAGCCCGAGAACATCATCGCCAAGATGATCGAAGGCCGCCTCCGCAACTTCTTCAGCCAGTGCGTGCTTCTCGAGCAGCCGTTCGTGAAGGACGACAAGCAGACCGTCGGCCAGCTCGCCAGCTCCGCCGGGCTGCAGGTCAAGCGGCTTGAAAACTGGCGGATCGGCGGCTGATACCAGCACCCACACCCCGGCGCGATCCCACCACCACTATGGACGCCGGTCCCTACCGTCGCGTGCTCCTGAAACTCTCGGGCGAGAGCTTTGCCCGGCAGGGTGAGCGCGGCATCTCGATGGAGGAGGTGCTCCACATCGCCCGCCAGACGGTGCAGGCCGCCGCTCGCGGCACGCAACTGGCCGTCGTGATCGGCGGCGGCAACATTCTGCGGGGGGCATCCTTCACGTCGGGCAACGCCGGCATCCAGCAAGCCACTGGCCACTCTATGGGCATGCTGGCAACAGTGATCAACGGCCTCGCCCTGCAGGACGCCATCGAGAGCTTGGGGGTGCAGACCCGGCTGATGACGGCCATTCGCATGGAGGGCGTGGCCGAGCCCTACATCCGCCGCCGGGCCAAGCGGCATCTTGAAAAGGGCCGGATCGTCATCCTGGCGGCCGGCACCGGTAGCCCGTTCGTGACCACCGACACCGCCGCCGCCCAGCGGGCCCTCGAACTGGAGGCCGACATTCTCATGAAGGCCACCCGCGTGGACGGCGTCTACTCCGACGATCCGGAGAAGAATCCGCATGCCATGCTCTATCGCGACCTCACCTACCAGCAGGTGCTCGAGCAGAATCTCCGGGTGATGGACGCCACCGCGATCTCGCAGTGCATGGAGCACGCCATGCCGATCCTCGTCTTCAACTACCGGCGGGAAGGCAACATCGAGCGGGCCGTCTCGGGCGAACGCGTCGGCACGCTGGTGGGAGCCCGCCGCGAATGAGCCAGCCCGCCGCCGAAGCGCATCAGCATCACGACCACCACTATGCCTGGTGGCTGATCATGTGCCTGTGCGGCGTCGACTATTTCAGCACGTTGGGCTACCAGCCGTCGATCGCGTTCGAGGGGGCCGGCACCCTCGCTCCCATCGCGACGCTGATCCTCGTGCTCGTGACGCTCCTGGGTGCGCTGCCGGTCTACCGTCACGTCGCGGGGGAGACACCCGACGGTGTTGGCTCCATCGGCATGATCGAGCGTCTGTTCCACGGCTGGTGGAACAAGATCGTGGTGCTCGTGCTCGTGGGCTTCGCGGCCACCGACTTCGTGATCACGAAAACCCTTTCCGCGGCCGACGCTGCGGCGCACTTGGTCAGCAACTCGTATTACGCTGCGGAGGTGCCCGCCTTCATGCGAAGCGAGATGGTGGTCACCTGCAGCCTGCTCGTGCTGCTGGGAGCGATGTTTCTCAAGGGGTTCAGCGAGGTCGTGGGACTGGCGCTGGTGCTCGTCGTCGCCTATCTCGGCCTGACGGCGATCGTGGTCGGGGCAGGGCTCTTTCATCTGGTCACGCACCCTGCCCTCCTGCATCACTGGTTCACTGAAATCACCGCCGGCAACTACCACCTGCACCACGCACCCATCAGCGGCAGCGGCCTGTGGGTGGTGCTGGGCATCGCCTGCATCGTGTTTCCGAAGTTGGCGCTGGGCATGAGCGGCTTTGAGACTGGCGTGCTGCAGATCCATCTCATGGAGGGGACCAAGGATGATCCCACCAATGCCGCGGCCCGGATCGCCAATACCCGAAAGCTGCTCTTCACGGCCGCTCTCATCATGTCGGTGTTTCTGATCGGCTCGTCGCTCGTCACCGGCACCGATACGCTCATTCCCGCCGACGAGCTCCGGCTCGAGCCGGTGAAGGGCAAGGCCATGGACCGGGCGCTGGCCTACATCGCCCATGGTGAGAGCCCGCATCCGATCTGCCCGTTGTTCGGCCGGGTGTTTGGCACGGCCTACGACATCAGCACGATCCTCATCCTCTGGTTCGCCGGTGCCTCGGCGATGGCGGGACTGCTCAACATGGTGCCGCGGTACCTGCCGCGCTACGGCATGGCCCCGGAATGGGCGGCGGCCTACAGGCCACTTGTCATCGCGTTCACGGTGATCAATTTGCTCGTCACCTGGGCCTTCCGCGCCGACGTGTCGGCGCAGGGCGGCGCCTACGCCACCGGCGTGCTCGTGCTCATGACCAGTGCCGCCATCGCCACGCTCGTCGACATCGGCCACAAACCCATGCCGGCGGATGGGTGGGGCATGCTCGGCCGCCGCGCCGCGCAGGGATACTTTTTCCTCGTCTGCCTCGTCTTCATCTACACCACGATTGCCAACATGATCGAGCGGCCGGACGGCATCATCATCGCGTCGATTTTCATCGGCTGCGTGCTGGCGATCTCGATTTTTTCCCGGTTCTGGCGGGCCGAAGAACTGCGGCTCAAGGAGTTTCGCTTCGCCGACGATGCCGCGCGGATGCTCTGGACCGACATCTGCCTGGACGGAACCTTCCAGGTGCTCGTGCCGCACCGGCCCGGGCAGCGGTCGCTGGCCGAGAAGGAGGCCGAGATCCGTCGCAAGCATCGCATTCCGCCGGGTGTGCCGATCGTCTTCCTCGAGGTGCACTACGGCGACACGAGCGACTTCGAGAATGCGCCGATCATCGGCGTCCGTCAGGAGGGCGATTTCTTCGTGATCACCGCCCACGACTGTGTGTCGGTGTCGCACACCATCGCGCAGTTGGCGATGGAGATGACGAAGAACGGCTCGCCGCTCGACATCGTGTTCGGCTGGAGCAAGGGCAACCGTCTCAAGCTGGCCCTCGACTTCCTGCTCTTCGGCCGCGGCGACGTGCCCAACCGCGTCGTCGATCTCCTCGACGACGCCATCGCCGATCCCGACAAGCGGCCCACGGTGATCGTGGGGTAGGCGGCCATACGGGCGCCCAACGGCCAAAGTGCTACCATGCCGACCGCATGGAACCACAGGCGAACACTCCGACGACGAGCCAAGCGGCCGGCCGCATCCTGCCGCTACTGGTGGCGCTGTTCGTGGGGAGCGGTTGCGCTGCTCTGATCTACGAGGTCGTCTGGTTTCAGTTGCTCCAACTGACGATCGGCTCGTCCGCCGTGTCGCTGTCGGTGCTGCTGGGCACGTTCATGGGGGGCATGTGCCTCGGCAGTCTGCTGCTGCCCCGCATCGTGAGCCCGCGTAGGCATCCGCTGGCCGTCTACGCGTGGCTCGAATTCGGCATCGCCGCCTCGGGCCTGTTCGTGCTCTTTGGAGCCCCGGCACTCGGTGCCGCGTACGACGCCCTGGCCCCATCGGGATACCTTGGCATCGTGGGCCGGGGCGTCGTGGCGGCGGCGTGCCTGCTGCCACCCACGATGATGATGGGCGCCACACTGCCGGCAGTGGCCCGCTGGGTGAGGACGACGCCTGACGGCCTGGCCTGGCTGGGCTGGTTCTACGGCGGCAACATCGTGGGGGCCGTGGCCGGCTGCCTGCTCGCCGGCTTCGTGCTGCTGCCTCGCTTCGACATGACCACGGCGACCTTCGTCGCGATCGCGTGCAATCTGGCTGTCGGGTGCGTCGGGCTCGCGCTGGCCGGCAGCCTGAGGTACGAGCCGGCACGCGACACGCTGAACGCCGGCGCAGACTCACGTGGGTCGCGGTGGCCCCTTCTGGCCATTGCGCTTTCCGGCCGACGTGTTTCGAGGGTCGGGCCAGACCCTTGAGACGCTCGAACAGGCGATGCGCGATGCGCGACCGTGAGGCGATGGATGCGTTGGTCGGCCAAGGCGAGATCGCAGAATGATCGGGCCGCTTGCTTCCCGGGGGATGATCCTGCCAGAATTGAGATTCCTCGGCGACGGTGCCGAGCGCGCTGCCACTTTGAGAAGGAAAAGCCCCCATGCCGGCTGACGATATTCTGCTTGACGCTGAGGAACGGATGGAGAAGGCGGTGGACGTGTTTCGCCACGCCCTCACCGGCATCCGCACGGGCCGGGCCAACCCCGGCTTGGTCGACACGCTGCGGGTCGAGGTCTATGGATCGCCGACGCCGATCAAGGCGCTGGCAAGCGTCGGGGCCCCCGAGCCCAACCAGATCGTCGTTCGTCCTTTCGATCCCGGCACCATCAAGGACATCGAGAAGGCGATCCAGGCCAGCGACCTGGGCCTCAATCCGCAGAGCGACGGCCGCATCATCCGGATCACCATTCCCGCCCTCTCCACCGACGTCCGCAAGAAGATGACCGCCCGCATCAAGGAACTGGGGGAAGAGGCCCGCGTGGCGATTCGCAACGTCCGCCGCGACGCCAACAAGGCGGCCGACACGGAGAAGACCGACGGCACCCTCACCGAGGACGACTGCGATTCGACCAAGGAGGAGGTGCAGGAGCTGACCAAGAAATACGAAGCCAAGGTCGGCGACCTCGCCAAGACCAAGGAAGCGGAAGTGATGGAGCAGTGAGCCGCAGACTTTTTCCGCACACCCCGCAGGGGTAAGGCAGCATGGGCGACCCAACTCGGGATGATCTCGTGCGGGACGATCTCCCGGTGCGGCTCGACGGCGTCGTGAAACGCTACGGCGGCCGCACGGTGCTCGATAGCGTGTCGCTCGAGGTCACCCCCGGCATCACCGGGCTCGTGGGACCCAACGGCGCCGGCAAGAGCACGCTCGTGCGGTCGATCCTCGGACTCGTGCGTCTGGCCGCGGGGAGCGTTCGCGTGTTCGGCCTCGACCCCGCCCGCGAGCCGCGGCGGGTGCGGTCGCTGATGGGCGTGGTGCCCGAAGACGAATGCTCCGTGCCGGGGCTCTCCGGTGTGGAGATGGTGCGCTACGCGGCGCGGCTGTGCGGGCTACCCCGCACGGAAAGCCTCAGGCGTGCCCACGAGGTGCTCGATTGGTGTGATGCCGGGCAGGAACGCTATCGTCCCGTGGAAACCCTCTCGGTCGGCACGCGGCAGAAGGTGGCCTTTGCCGCGGCGATTGTCCACGATCCGCGGATGGTGATCCTCGACGAGCCGACCAACGGCCTCGATCCGCTCGAGCGGCGGGCCATGCTCGGCCGGCTGGTCACGCTCGCCCGCGACCATGGCAAGACCGTGCTCGTCTCCACGCACGTGCTGCCCGACGTGCAGTCGATCTGCGACCGCGTGGTCGTGCTCGCCCGCGGCCGCGTGCGGCTCACCGGCGCGATCGACGATCTTACGCGGCCCGTCACCCCCGCGCACCGGCTCGAAGGTGACGGCCCGCTCGATGAACTCGCGCGGCTACTGACCTCCCGCGGCCTGCCGGCCCGGCTGGCCGACGGGGACGCGACTGGTGCCGCTGAGGCGATCTTGCTTGAACCGCCCGGCCCCGCACGGGTCGGCCTGGTCTGGGAGACCGCCCACGACGCCGGCGTCGTCATCCGGTCGCTGGAGCCGGCGCACCGGCCGCTGGAGGAGATCTTCGTGCAGACGCTCCGTGCCGCCGACGAAGCGGATGCGACGAGCCACGGCGGCTCGGGGCGGGAGGTGAGCCATGCCGCTTCATGACGTGGGCTATCGGTCCTGGCGGGGCGAACGGCTCGGTTCCGGCTCGGCCATCGGCGTGATCGCGACGACCGGCATCAGACTGGCGTGGACGAGCCGCTGGCTCCGCCGCATGGTGTTCTTCGCGTGGAGCCCGGCGCTCGTGTTTGCGACGAGTTTCTTCGCGTTCGAACAGGCGATCGACGAGGGCCGGCTGGTAAACATGCGCGATGCGGCCCGCGCCGGACGCAACCTCGATGGCGTGGGGATGCTGGGCACGGTGCTGGCCGACACGCTGGGCAGATCAGAGGGGAACGCCATGGGCACGCGCGGCGTTCGGCCCGACGGCGGGCAGCCCGTCGATCCAAAAGTTGACATCGCCGACACGCGGCGGGTGGTCTGGTCGCGATTGCTGCTGGCCTTCATGCGCGTGCCACAGGCGGTGCTGCTGGCCGTAGTCATCGGGCTGGTTGCGCCGGCGCTCATTTCCCGTGATCTTCGGGCGAAGGCATGGCTGGTCTACTTCACCCGGCCGGTCGGCCGGCTTGAATACATCCTCGGCAAGGCGGCCATCCTCGGCGTGCTCGTCGCCGCCATCACGGTGCTGCCGGCGCTGGCATTGTGGCTGATGGGCGTGCTGGTCAGTCCGAGCGTGTGGGTGGCCGTCGATACCTGGGACCTGCCACTCAAGGCGGTGGCGGCGAGCGCCGTGCTGGCCGTGCCGACAGTGCTCCTGGCGCTTGCCTATTCCTCGGCCACGGCGGAGAGCAGGATCGCGAGCTTTGCCTGGTTTGCGACGTGGGCCGCCTGCTGGATCGCCCACTCGACGCTCACGACAGCCGACATGGTGGCGGCCGTCCGGCAGGCTGAGGCGGCCGACGCGGCGGGGATCGGCATCGGCCCACGGGAGGGCCGGGCCGGCTCGTGGGGCGAGGATCCGTTTGGCGATCTTGAAGACGACCGCTCGGGGATGGAACGGCGGCCATCACCCGCCGCCAGAGCTCCCGGAGGCGGGCTGCCGGGTCGGTTTCGCTGGCTCGCCAAGGCGGCCGGCATGGACCCGGCGATCGACCGCTGGGCCTGGCTTTCGCCCTATCATGCGCTTGGTGTGGTACAGGCCTGGATCTTCGGCACCGAGACGAGGCTGCAGGCGGTCGTGCCATCACTGATCTCGCTGACACTCGTGTCGATCGTCGCCGTGATCGTGCTGTTCAATAGGATCGATGCGCCCACCAGAGTGTGAACCGTTCGGGTGTGAATCGTTCGTCGTCCTCCCGCCCGCCTTCTTCCCATCATCCTTGCCGACACACCCATGCTCTCCCTCACGCACGTCACGAAGGTCTTCGGGTCGGTGATGGGCGTCAACGACGTGACGGTGGAGCTTGGGAGCGGCGCCCACGGACTGCTCGGCCCCAACGGCGCCGGCAAGACGACGCTCCTGGGGCTCATCACCGGCCAGTTGCGGCCCACGATGGGGCAGGTCCGCGTGTTTGGCGAGCGGCCGTTCGCCAATCCGCGGGTGCTGCGGCGGATCGGATTCTGCCCCGCCTCCGATCTGACCGAACGGCGGGCCACGCCCCGCGAGTGGGTGCGTTATCTCATGCGTCTCTCCGGTTTCCGCCCCCATGAAGCCGCTGCACGGGCGGACCAGGGTCTCGACCGTGTGGGGCTGGGTGAGGCCATGGACCGGCCCCTCTCCACGCTCTCCAAGGGGATGCGGCAGCGTGCGAAGCTGGCAGGCGCCATGGCACACGACCCAGACCTGCTCGTGCTCGACGAGCCCTTCGACGGGCTCGATCCCGTGGCGCGGCACGACCTCGTCGGTCTCGTACGGCACTGGGCGGTGGCGGCCGACGCCACCGCTGACAGGCCGCGGACCCTCATCGTGGCCAGCCACCTGCTCCACGAGGTGGAGGCCTTGCACGCGGGGCTGGCCGTCATCCTGGGCGGCCGGCTCGTCGCCAGCGGCACATCTGGGGAAATCCGCGACATGGTGGATGCCATGCCCTCGGAAATCCGGATCCGGTGCGATGCGCCACGGCGGCTGGCGGAAGTGGTCTGCAGTACGGCCGGCGCGGAGAGCATGCGATTCGAAGGAGACGATCTCCTCGTGGTGGCCACCCGTCAGCCGCGGGAATTATCCGAGCGGATCGCGCGGGCTGCTGTCGAGGAACGGCTCGCTATCGGAGAGGTGGTGGCGGGTGACCGGTCGCTCGAAGGCATCTTCGGTCGCCTCGTGCGGCTGCATCGTGGGGTGGGATCATGAGCGATCCGCTCGGAACGCCGTCTGCCGTGCCGTTCCTGCAGACCGTGGTCGGCCCCACGCTCGCCGTCGCCGCCTTCCAACTCCAGCGGCTGCTCTCCCGGCAGCGGCTGCTCCTGGCGGTGCTCGGCGTGATCTTTCCCGCGGCGGTGATGATGGCGGTGCGGCGGACCGCGGCAGACGGGCTCGACCGCGATCTGGCCGTGACGATGATCTACGCGCTCGTGCCGGAGGCGGTCTGCATGCTCGGCCTCCTGGTCACGATGTGTCCGGCGGTGGCCGACGAACTGGAGCGTGGCACCTGGATCCACGTCGCCGTCCGGCCCGGCGGTCGGCGGGCACTCCTCGTCGGCACCTACCTGGCCGCCGTGATCTGGACGAGCACGGTGGCCATCCTGGCGGCGGTGCTGGCGGTGCTGGTAGCCCGCGTGCCGCAGCCCCTGCCGCTGGTCGGCATGCTGGCGGCGCTCGTGGTGCTCTCGTCACTTGGTCGGGCGGCGCTCTTTGCCTTGCCGGCCGTCATCCTGCCGAAGCGGGCGCTCGTGGCGAGCGTGGCCGTGGCGCTCGTGGTCGAGTATCTTGCGGGGTTCATCCCGGCGGTCGTCAACCAGGCGACGGTGAGCCTGCGGCTGCGGAGCCTGCTGGTGGAGTGGATGGGCTGGCGGCAAAAGTTGCCGGTGGAGATGCAATTGCTCATCGATCCACAGCCTGCCTGGGTGCAGATTGCGGCGATCGGCGTGCTGGCGGCGGTGCTGCTGGTGGCCGCTGTGAAGATCCTCGATTTTCGCCAGTTTCCCCCCAGTGTGGAGATCTGAGATGAGGCTCGGTGAGGAAACGATGCGATGATCGAAGTTGTCGATCTCGTGAAGCACTACCGGGCCAGCGACGGCAGCGTCGTGCGGGCCGTGGACGGTGTTACGTTCTCCGTGGCACCGGGCGAGATGGTCGGCCTCCTCGGCGCCAACGGCGCCGGCAAGACGACGACGCTCCGGGTGCTGGCCACGCTGCTGAAGCCCACGTCGGGCACGGCCCGCGTAGGGGGCTGCGATGTGCTGGTCGATCCGCTGGGGACACGGCGGAAGCTCGGCTACGTCTCGGCCACGACCGGCGTTCCCGATCGGCTCACGGCCCGTGAGATCTTGCGATCGTACGGTCGGCTGCATGGCATGGAGGACGTGCCGCTCGCGCGGCGGATCAACCATTTGGTGCGGGCGCTCGGCCTGGTTGACTTCGCCGACCGCCCCGCCGGCCGGCTCTCGTCGGGGCAGCGGCAGCGGGTGTCGCTGGCCCGCGCGCTGGTCCACGATCCGCCGGCGCTCGTGCTCGACGAGCCCACCAACGCGCTCGATGTCGTGGGCGCGCGTGATCTGCTCCATCTGCTCGACGGCCTCCGCAGTGATGGCCGGGCGATCCTGCTTTCGACGCACCGGCTCCACGAGATCGAGCACCGCTGCGACCGGTTCGTGATCATCCACGGTGGCCGCATCGTGGCGCAGGGAACGCCGCCGGAGATTCTCGGGCCCCATGCGAGCCTCGAGGAGGCGTTTTTTGCGGCGCTCGCCGCGGAGGCGATGTCATGATTGGCTCCGACGAGGGCAGTCCAGCGAGCAGTCCGGAAATCGGCAGCCTGCGGGCCAAGGCACGGCTGGCGCTGGCCCGCCGCGACCTGCTCGAGTTCATTCGCGACCGCCGCACGCTGTTCGTCACGCTGCTCTTGCCGATGGCGATGTATCCCATTCTCGCGCTTTCAAGTGCCTTGGGCGTACGGACGGCGCTCTCCGACATCGACTCCCGGGCGGCACCCTCGAATCTGGTCGTCGTGCTCTCTGGCTCGCCCTGGGATGCGCAGGCGTTCGCCGCACGCGTGGGCGGACTGCCGACTCCGGAAGAGGGGCGGGCCAAGCTCGACTGGCCGGCCTCGGTGTCCTTCGGGTTTGGGTCGGCCGAAGACGCCAGGACCGCCGTTGAAGCCGGCCACGCGGACCTGTGGATCGACGTGCCCGAGCGGGTGCTCGAGGATCTCGACGGCAGCGGTACGATCTCGATCGAGGCGCGGGGGTCTGACACGAAAGTGTTGCCACCGCGGGTGCGAGACCAGTTCACGGCCGTCATGCGTGGCCTCGCCGACGATGCCCGGCGGCGGCGGATCGATCGGGTCGGCCTGCCGGAAACCCTGCTCGAACCAGTTGCTGTCAGCTTCACAGGAAAGATGGATCCGCCGGGCACGATTTCTACGCGGAGCATCCTGCCGACCGTGGCCGGCGGCGTGTTCGTGCTGCTGGCCGTACTGACGATGACCGGTGCGTTCTACCCGGCGATCGATGCGATCGCCGGTGAAAAGGAACGCGGCACGATCGAGACGCTCCTGATCGCCCCCTGCGCGGCGATCGACATCGTGGCCGGGAAGTTCCTGGCGGTCTGGGCGGTGGCGCTGGCGACGCTCGTGGCCAATGTCGTCTCGATCGCCCTGACGACGGCCGTCTCGCTCCGCTTTCTGCCGCAGGGCGGGCCGCTGTTGCCGGAGGGTCATCTGCCCATCATCGTGGGCGTGTCGCTGCTGGCATTCATCGGCCTGTCGGCGGTGGCGGCGGCGATGTGCTTGGCCGTGACCACCGCGTCGAAGAGCGGCAAGGAGGCGCAGAACACGCTCACGCCGGTCTTGCTCATCGCCAGTGCCCTGGCCGGCGCGGGCCTGGTCATCGATCCGGGCCGGAACATCCTGCTGCCGGCTGTGCCGTTTGCGGGGCAGGTGTCGCTGGCCCGCGCGACGCTCGAGCCTGACGAGCGGCCGGCCCTGGCGCAGCCGGCCTTCACCCAATCAGAGGGCGAGGAGGGTCAGTCCCAGTCACGGTCGGGCGACCTGCCAGACCGGCCGGCCGCCGCCGGGGCTATCGAACGGCTGGCCTTGCCACTGGCTGTGTCGCTCATCTCATCGGCCGTCGTCGTCTGGCTCCTCTTGCAGGTGACGGCGACCCTGCTCACCGACGAGGAGATTCTCTTCCGTGGGCCGGACGTTGCCGGCAACCTGTGGTCACGGCCCGCCCGCCGCCGCCGACCCTCTGTTGCGCAGGGGTTTACGGCGTTGGCCATCGGCCTGGCAGGACTCTGGTATGCGCAGGGCATCGCTCCCGCCGACTTTGCGCTGGCGATACCCGTGCAGCAGGCTGCCGCGGTGGTGCTGCCGCTGGTCCTGCTGTTGGCCTGGCAGCGGGTCGATCTTCGCCACACGTTCGGCCTGCGGTGGCCAGTGGCCGCCGGTGGGCCTGCGGCGTGGCGGACGGTGGCGAGTGTCGCCGGGGCCATGCTCGTGGGTGGTGGGCTCTTTGTGCTGGGCGCCGCCGTGCTGTTGGCGATCCGGGGCACGCACGTGTCGGTGGAGGCGAAGAGCCTGGCTGACAAACTGATCACGATGATGCGCGACAAGCCAGTGTGGCTGTCCTGGTCCCTCATCGCTCTGCTCCCGGCCATCGGCGAGGAGTTGCTCTTCCGAGGCTGGGTGCAGTCGGCGCTCGTGGGGGCGTG
Organism: Pirellulales bacterium; assembly: GCA_044236455.1. Classification (GTDB taxonomy): domain Bacteria; phylum Planctomycetota; class Planctomycetia; order Pirellulales; family UBA1268; genus CAMCQY01. Next base: position 3,650 of record JBIIGJ010000029.1, on the reverse strand, counting down.
GCCCAGCCGCGGCCGCGCGGTCGCGGGCGTGGTCGCTCAGGCGGTCTGTTTCGCGATCTTCCATCTGCTGCCGGAACGGATGCCGCAGACGTTTGCCCTGGGGCTGGTGGCTGGCGTGATGACCTTGGCTACGCGAAGCCTGCTTCCGGCGATCGCCTGCCACGCCACCCACAATTCGATACCGCTGGTGATGCTCTGGCTGGCAGGCGGTTTGTCGGGCTCGGCGGAACCCGCGCCCGCGGCGACGGCGGCTGCCACGGGGCTCAACCTGCCGGTCTGGACGGTGGTGGCGGCGCTGGTGAGCGTGGCGGTAGGCACGGCCATGCTCTGGCTGGCGGTCCGAGGCCGTGCGGCGGTGGGGCTGGGCTCCCTGCGTGCCGGCAGACTGCCGATGGTCCTGGTGATGGGCGTCGTGGTGCTTGCCTGCGGGCCGGGCGCCCGCGGCGTGGCGGCTGGTGAGGCTGCCGAAGGCGATGCGGCCGCGCCGCGGCTGCAGGTGGCTGTCATGCCGATGGCTTCGGCGGTCGAATGGGATGGCGACCAGCCCACCGGCGTGATGATCGACACCTGGCGAGACCTGCAGAAGAGGCTCGGTGTGGAGGGAGACTTCGTCCGCGTGGACACGTTCAAAAAGCTGCTCGAGATGGTGGCGCGAGCGGAGACGGACGTGGCCCTGGGGCCGATTGCGATCACCGAGGAGCGGGAGCGGCTCTTCGACCTCACGCACCCGATCATCCATTCCGGCTTGCGGATCGCCGTCCGTCAGCGGGACGAAGCGGGATTTCTATCGGCGCTTCGGTCGCTCTTCTCGTGGCAGCTGCTCCAGCTGTTGGGCACCGTTCTCCTGCTCGCGCTCGCCTCCGGTCATCTGCTCTGGTGGTTCGAGCATCGGGGCAACCCGGAATCATTCCCGGCTCAGTATCCCCGGGGCGTGTGGGAGGCCATCTGGTGGATCGCCTCGACGGTCGTTGCCGGCGGCTGTGACAACAAGCACGTCGCCAGCGGGCTGGGCCGGACGATCGCGTTTGCCTGGATGGTGGGTGGGATCGTGCTGTTGGCGGCGTTCACCAGCGTGCTCACCGCCACGCTGACGGCGGAACAGGTGACGGGAGCCATCCATGGACCAAAGGATCTCGCCGGCCGCACGGTCGGCTGCCAGGAGGGGGCGGTGACCGTGACGGAGGTCCGCCGGCGGGGAGGCATCGTCAGGGAAGTTTCCAAACTCAACGAAGCCTTGGATGCGCTCGAACGGGGTGAGCTCGAGGCGGTGGTCGCTGAAAACCAGCAGCTGATGTTTCTCTTGAACCAGCCCGATCGGACGACGCTCAAACTGGTCGGCCCGATGTTCGAATCGTTCGACTATGGCCTCGGGCTGCCCAACGGCAGTCCGCTCCGCGAGCGGCTCAACACGGCGATCCTGCAGATGCGGGAGGACGGCACGTTCGAACGCATCCTCGAGCAGTGGCTCGGCAGGCACGACTAAACCGCAAGCGTGATTGGTGTATCGACGGTTCGGGGCTGCCCATGCCTCCATCGCCGGGAGCGAGGTCTCCCCGGACACCGGAACGAGCATCAGGCGCCTCCGAGTCGGCGATTGTCCATGCGATCGGACGTCTTCGAGGAGCCGCCGAGCGAGTGAAGCGTGTTCGGGGAGACCGCCCACGTTGGCAGGCATGGCAGGATGCCATGTTTCGCGTGTATTCAGGCAAACAGTGCCTTCACCGGCTTCGCCGGCTCGACGCCGGTGAGCTTTGAATCGAGGCCCTGATATTCGACCGTGAACTTCGCGTGGTCGATGCCGAGGAGATGCAGCATCGTGGCATGCAGGTCGCGGACGTGCACGATGTCCTGAACCGCGTTGTAGCCGAAGTCGTCGGTGGCACCGTGGACGATGCCACCTTTGATGCCGCCGCCCGCCAGGGCCATGCTGAAGCCCTTGATGTGGTGGTCGCGGCCGATCGCACCCTTGCCCCCCTGCCCCATCGGTGTGCGGCCGAATTCGCCGCCGATCACCACGAGCGTCTCATCGAGTAGGCCGCGGCGCTCGAGGTCGGTGAGGAGCGCAGCCGCGGCCCGATCGGTCGGCGGGCAGATCTCCCGCATGTGCTTGTCGATGTCGCCGTGGTGGTCCCAGTCGCTGTGGTAGAGGTGCACGAACCGCACGCCCCGCTCCACGAGCCGCCGGGCCATCAAACAGTTGGTGCCGACCGTTGCCTTGCCCGGCTCAGCGCCGTAGAGCGCGAGCGTCTCGGGGGTTTCGTCTGCGAGATCGGCAAGCTGCGGCACGCTCGCCTGCATTCTGAACGCGAGCTCGTACTGCTTCACACGGGTCGCGATTTCGGGATCGGCGAGCGACCGAAGCCGATGATTCTCGAGGGCCGCGACCGTGTCGATGAGATCCCGCTGGTGGGCCGCGGACACGCCCGGCGGATTACTGACGTAGTGCACCGGCGCCCCCGACGTGGCAAACTCCACGCCCTGGAACTGGCCCGGCAGAAAGCCTGAGTGCCACTGCCGTGCCGCGATCGGCTGCGGGCTGCGGCCCATCTTGCTCGTCATCACGACGAAGCCGGGCAGGTCGTCGGCCTCGCTGCCGAGGCCATACGTCACCCACGCCCCCATGCTCGGCCGGCCGGAGAGCGCCGTGCCGCAGTTCATGAAGGTGTGGGCCGGGTCATGGTTGATCTGCTCGGTCACCATGCTCCGCACGATCGCGAGCTTGTCGACCTGGCCGCCGAGCGTGGGAAAGAAATCGCTGATCGCCGTGCCGCTCGCGCCACGCGGCGAGAAGGTCGTCCGGGGGCCCAGGCAGATGAGCTTCTGCCCCTGCAGCTGCGCGATCGGCTGGCCGGCCGTCACGCTCTCCGGCATCTCTTTCCCGTCAAGCGTGGCGAGCTGTGGCTTGTAGTCGAAGGTTTCCAGGTGGCTCGGGCCGCCTGCCAGGCAGAGGAAGATCACCGACTTCGCTTTGGGCGGATGATGGAGCGGATAGACCGCGCCCGGATACCGGTCGGACGCCTCGGCGCGGCCTGCGGCCTCCAAGACGGTCGCCGCCAGCCCGTCACGGGCGAGCAGGCCCGCGAGCGCGGCGCCCCCGAGCGAGAGGCCGGAATGGGCGAGGAACGTGCGGCGATGGATCGGTGTGACGTCGTGCATGGCTAGTACCTCGCGATGGCCTCGTGGAGGTTGAGGACGGCGCGGGCAGCCGTCGTCCAGGCGGCCAGTTCTGTTTCGTTCAAGGTTTTGTCGCGTGTGGCGAGGCCGACGGCGAGGAGTTCGCCTGCCGCCTTCGGGTCGGCCTTGAACTCTGCACGGCGGCGGTCGAGCAGTCCCTTCACGAGGGCCAGTTCCTCAGTCGAGGGCGGGCGGGAGAGCATGCGTTTCCAGAGAAAATCGATCCGGTCGTCGTCGCTCGTGCCGCCCGACGTGACGGCGAGCTCCGCGAGCTTGCGCGCCGCCTCGATGAACGTCGGATCGTTGAGGAGCACAAGCGCCGCCTTGGGGGTGTTGGACTTCATCCGGGCGGCGGTGCATTCCTCGCGGGTGGGCGCGTCGAACGCGAGCAACTGCGGATGCAGAAACATCCGCTGCCAATGGACATAGAGCCCGCGCCGCCACTGGCGGCTATCGGTGTCGGCCCGGTATTCCCG
>JBIIGJ010000125.1:0-8572 GCA_044236455.1 Pirellulales bacterium | reverse complement strand
GGCTCCGGCGGCTGGGCCCTGGGAGGCAGCACGAGCGGCGGCAGTTGGGCTTCGAGCGAATGGATCCGGGTGTCGAGTTCGGCGGCCCTGTCGCGGTCGAACGGGCCGACGATCGTCACCTCGGGGTCCCGCTTCGTCGGCAGAGCGTTAAGGTTCTGGCCGCCGAAGCCCCCCTTGTCCATGTGCTTTTCGTCGTCGATGTCGGCGAAGAACGCGCCGAGCGTGTGGAAGTCTTTGGCTGTGTAGGGGTCGTATTTATGGTCGTGGCACTGGGCGCAGCCCACCGTTGCCCCCATCCACACGCCCGACACGTTGCGGATCCGGTCGGCCTGGTAGATCGCGCGGTATTCCTTCAGCTGCAGTCCCCCTTCGTGGGTCGTCTGGAGCAGCCGGTTGTAGCCGCTGGCGAGCACCGGATCGTCGGCGTGTTCGTTGCCGGACGGGCCAACGAGATCGCCCGCCAGTTGCAGCACGGTGAACCGGTCGAAGGGCACGTTACTGAGGAAAGCCTTAATCACCCAGTCGCGGTAGGGGGAAATACTGTGGTCCTGATCGCCGTGGTAGCCGACCGTATCGGCGTAGCGGACGAGATCGAGCCACCAGGCAGCCATCCGCTCGGCGTGCCGCGGCGAGGCGAGCAGCCGGTCTAGCAATAACATGTAGCTATGAGGACGGGTGTCGGCGAGATAGGCATCGACCTCGGCCGGCGTCGGCGGCAGACCGGTGAGGTCGAACGTGAGCCGGCGGACGAGCGTGAGCGGGTCGGCATCGGGGGCTGGCATGAGGCCTTCGCGCTCGATGCGGTCGAGCACGAAGCGGTCGATCCAGTTGGCCGGCCAATCGGCCCGCGTGATGGGCGGAGGGGCATGGTCGCGCGGCGGCACATACGCCCAATGCGGCGAGTAAGGGGCGCCGGCCGCGATCCACCGGGCGAGCGTCTCCTTCTGGGCCGCCGAGAGCACGTGGTTGCTCTCGGGCGGCGGCATGATTGTGTCGGGATCGGTCTCGTGGAGCCGGGCGACGAGTTCGCTCTCGTCGGGCCGGCCTGGCACGATGGCCCTGGCGCCAGAGTCGAGTTCGGCCGTGGCCGCGTCGCGGTCGTCGAGCCGGAGGCCGCCACGCCGGTCGTGCTCGTCGGGGCCGTGGCAGGCGAAGCAGTTGTGCGACAGGATCGGCCGGATGTCGCGGTTGAAGTCGGGGGCTTTTTCGGCCCCCTGGGCGGCCAGCCCCCCCCAGCCTGCGGAGAGGCTGCACCAGGCCAGCAGGGCCGCCATGCACGTTGCGGCGGGGCGGCCGAACAACCTGGATGGGTGAGACATGGTGGCATTCGCCGGCGTTGGTGGGGCAATTCGCGAGACCAGATATCTTATTCTAGCCCGTCGGCGGGGCGAATGCCGCCGCAATTCGCTCGTTGACGGTGCCCGCCTGCGCCACTAGATTCTGGCGAGTTTGCCGGCCAAAACCGGCCCCGTTGTTCCTGATCTCCGTTTCGATTGCCAGATCCGTTTCCTCGCTACGAAAGGTTTCGACCAGCCCATGGCCACCACTCTCGGAAAGAAGTCCTCCAAGCCTGCGACCACCAAAAGCGGGAAGCCGAGCGGCAAGCCGGGCAAGATGATCTATTACTTCGGCGCGAAGAAGTGCGACGGCGACGGCACGATGAAGGCCCTGCTCGGCGGCAAGGGGGCTAACCTCGCCCAGATGACCAAGATCGGCCTGCCGGTGCCCCCGGGCTTCACGATCACGACCCAGGTCTGCATCGACTACTACAAGCACGGCAAGAAGTTCCCCAAGGGCCTCGAAGACGACGTCGCCTCCGCCATGAAGCTCATGGAAAAGGAGACGGGTAAGAAGTTCGGCGATCCCAAAAATGCCCTGCTCGTGAGCGTCCGCTCCGGTGCCCGCGACAGCATGCCGGGCATGATGGACACGATCCTGAACCTCGGTCTCAACGACGAGACCGTGAAGGGGCTCGCCGCCGCCACCGGCAACCCGCGGTTCGCCTACGACTCCTACCGCCGCTTCATCCAGATGTACGGCGACGTGGTGATGGGCGTGCAGAAGCGGCACGAAAACGAGCACGACCCGTTCGAAGAGACGATGGAGGGTCTCAAGCACCAGCTCGGTATTCACAACGACACCGACCTCACCGAGGAGCATCTCCGCGAGCTGATCAAGCGCTACCTGACGCTCATCAAGCAGCGGACCGGCAAGGGCTTCCCGCAGGATCCGTTCGAGCAACTCATGGGCGCCGTCGGCGCCGTCTTCGGCAGCTGGATGAACGAGCGGGCGATCATCTACCGCCGCAAGTACAAGATCCCCGACGAGTGGGGCACCGCCGTCAATGTGCAGAGCATGGTGTTCGGCAACATGGGCGACGACTGCGCGACCGGCGTGGCCTTCACCCGCGACCCCGCCACCGGCGAAGACACCTTCTACGGCGAATATCTGGTCAACGCCCAGGGCGAAGACGTCGTCGCCGGTGTGCGGACGCCCAAGCCAGTGGCCGAGATGAAGCACGAGCCGATGTTCTCCGGCACCTACAAGGAGCTGGAGAAGGTCCGCCAGACGCTCGAAAAGAAGTTCGGCGACGTGCAGGACTTCGAGTTCACCGTCGAGAAGAAGAAGCTCTACATGCTGCAGACGCGGCACGGCAAGCGGACGGCCCTGGCCTACGTGAAGATCGCCCACGACATGGTGAAGCAGAAGCTGATGTCGGCCGAGCACGCGATCCAGTCGGCTGATCCCGACGCGCTCTCGCAGCTCCTGGCCCCGATCTTCGACCGGGCCGACTACGCCGCCGCCAAGAAGAGCACCCGGCTCCTGACCACGGGCCTGCCCGCCGGCCCCGGTGCCGCCACCGGGCAGTTGGTGTTCACGGCCGCCAAGGCCGAGGAGCTGGCCAATAAGGGCATCAAGGTGGTGCTCGCCCGCGTCGAGACGAGCCCCGAGGATCTCCGCGGCATGATCGCCGCTGAGGGCATCCTCACCAGCCGCGGCGGCGTGTCGAGCCATGCGGCACTCGTGGCCCGGCAGATGGGCAAGGTGTGCGTCGCCGGTGCCGGTGCGGTCCAGATCGACTACGCGAAGGGCACGCTGACCTGTGCCGGTCAGAAGCTCAAGGAAGGCGACGCGATCTCGATCAATGGCTCGACGGGCGAGGTCTTCGCCGGTGCCATCAAGACCGCCGACAGCGAGCTCAAGCAGGTGCTCATTGCGAAGACGATGAAGCCGGCCGATTCGGAGGTCTTCCAGTATTACGACTTCATCATGAAGCTCGCCGACAAGTACCGCAAACTTGGCATACGGACGAATGCCGATACGCCGGAGCAGGTCCGTCACGCGATCGCCTTCGGCGCCGAGGGCATCGGCTTGACGCGGACCGAGCACATGTTCTTCGAGGGCGACCGCATCGACGCCATGCGGGAGATGATTCTGGCCGAGAACGAGGACGACCGCCGCAAGGCGCTCGCGAAGCTGCTGCCCTACCAGCGGGACGACTTCGAAGGCATCTTCAAGGCTCTCGACGGCCGGCCGGCCACGATCCGCTTCCTCGACCCGCCGCTGCATGAATTCGTGCCGCACGACGAGAAGGCCCAGGCCGACCTTGCCAAGAAGCTGAAGCTGCCCGTCGAGACGGTGCAGGCCCGCGTGCACGCCCTGCACGAGTTCAACCCGATGCTCGGCCACCGTGGCTGCCGCCTCGGCGTCAGCTACCCCGAGATCTCGGAGATGCAGGCCCGCGCGGTCTTCGAGGCCGCTGCGAAGGTGCAGAAGGCCGGCATCAAGGTAAAGCCGGAGATCATGATCCCGCTTGTCGGCTTCAAGAAGGAACTCGACAACCAGGTGGAGATCGTCCACCGGGTCGCCGAGCAGGTGCAGAAGGAGACCGGACAGAAGATCAAGTATCTCGTGGGCACGATGATCGAGATCCCGCGTGGCGCGCTCACGGCCGACGAGATCGCCGAGACGGCCGAGTTCTTCTCCTTCGGTACCAACGACCTCACCCAGACCTGCCTCGGCATGAGCCGTGACGACATGGGGTCGTTCCTGCAGAAGTACACCGACGAAGGCATCTTCAAGGCGAACCCGTTCGCGTCGATCGACGCCACCGGCGTAGGCCAGTTGATGCAGATCGCCGTCGAGCGTGGCCGCAAGACGCGGAAGGACATCAAGCTCGGCATCTGCGGCGAGCACGGTGGCGATCCCCACTCAGTGCTGTTCTGCCACCACGTGGGTCTCGACTACGTGAGCTGCTCGCCGTTCCGCCTGCCGGTCGCCCGGCTGGCCGCGGCCCAGGCAGCGCTCGGCAAGACCTACTAACGACACGCGAAACATCGGCACCCTGCTGATTTTCGCTGGGAGCGTCGGCGTGGCATCGAGCCACGCCGGCGGTGGCCACGGCGTGTCCTATCGCTTCTGCTCCGGGCTTCTATGGAGCCCGATGCATCCGTGAGGGGCAGCCCCGAACCGTTGCCGCGGCATTCTGCGTGAACGCAGGCGAGACGCTACAGTGGCCCCATGCCGCTCTCGCCTGAAGCCCTGACGCTGGCGCCGATCCTCGTGACGGTCATCGTGCTCTGGGTGACCGAGGCACTGCCGCTGGCGGTTACGGCGCTTCTGGGGGCGGTGGCTTGCGTCGTGGCGGGAGTCGCGCCGGCAAAGGAGGTGTTCCGTCCGTTTGCCGATCCGTTGATCTTCCTCTTCATCGGCTCGTTTCTGATCGCCGAGGCCATCCGGCTGCGCCGCCTCGACCGCAGGCTGGCCTACGGCGTCTTGTCGGTGCCCTGGATCGGCGAGCGGCCGGCTCGGATTCTCGCGGCGGTGGCATTCGTATCGGTGCTCATCAGCGCCTTCATTTCCAACACGGTCACCGCCGCCATGATGATGGCGATCGTGACGGGCATCCTGGGCGCCGTGGAGGCTGCCTCCCGCGAACACGGAAAAGCGCCGGCCCAGGCCTTTGCCACGGGCTTGTTTCTCTGCGTCGCCTTTGCGGCATCGATCGGCGGCCTGGCCACGCCGATCGGCACGCCGACCAACCTGATCGGGCTCACCTTCATCCGCGACCAAGTCGGGGTGCACGTCTCCTTTTTCGGCTGGTGCGCCATTGGCATCCCGCTGGTTGCCGTCATGGCGACACTGGTGGTCGCGGTGCTCGCACGGATGTTTCCGGCGGGCGTCGAGCGGCTCGAAGGGGTCGGCCGCTATGTCGCCGCCGAGCGGAAGCGGCTTGGCGGCTGGACGGTGGGCCAGAAGTCCGTGGCTACCGCGTTTGCCATCACGGTGACGCTTTGGATCCTGCCTGGCATCGCGCTGCTTGGGCTGGGGCCATCGCATCCGCTCTGCGTCTGGCTGGGAAAGCGTCTACCGGAGGGGGTGGCCGCCCTGATCGGTGCGATCCTGCTCTTTCTGTTGCCGGGTGATCCCGGTGAGGATGGCCAACGCCGGCGGGCTCTCGAATGGCGGGAGGCACGGATCGACTGGGACATCGTGCTCCTCTACGGTGGTGGCCTGGCGCTGGGGGAGCTCTGCTTCTCCACGGGGCTCGCTGGGGCGATTGGTAGGTTGATCACGGGGTGGATACCGGCCGGCGACTGGAGCGGGCCAGTGCTCGTGGTGGTGGCGGCTGTCGTCGCGGTGGTGACAAGTGAATTCACGAGCAATACCGCCAGCGCGAACATGGTCGTGCCGGTCGTCATCGCCCTGGCCCGTGCCACCGGTGTCGATCCGCTGATGGCGGCGCTCTCGGCCACGTTTGCATCGAGCCTGGGCTTCATGATGCCGGTGAGCACGCCGTGCAATGCGATCGTGTATGGCTCCGGCCGGGTGCCGCTGCGAGCGATGATGGCCAGCGGCGCGATCATCGACGTGGCAGGGGTCATCACGGTCACGGCTGCGATGCTGCTGGCATCACGGTTCTGAGCGGTGCTTCTGCGGCTCCCCTCCAAGCGATACCGCGGCCCGGCCGGTGCACGTCTTCCGGCCGGACCGCGTCAGGGGGGTCGTCTTCCGCTGCCACGCAGGTGTCGCGGCGATCGGGCTTCTGGACTCAGGCGGGGGCGGGCCGCCGGTCGCTTTAGAAGCCGCCCTCGATTCGCGCGCCGCACTGGTGGCAGCGTGGTTGCACCGGCGGGACGGGCGACGGCAGATAGCCCTCCCGGCACATGGCGTGGAGCCGTGGCAGGCACGGTGGCAGCGTCGCGCAGCCGCTATGCTTCCAGTGAAGCTGCTGGAAGGGGTGGGCCTGGTAGACGTTCGAGCCCCGGCAGCATGGCTGCGGCTCGCCGCACGGGTTGCCCCGCACGTTGCCATGCCATGGCGGCTGCTGCCATGACTGCTGCGGCTGGCCGCCGCGGCAGCCGCAGTCACCGGATGCTCCGCCAGTTGCCCCTGATGCCATGGGCGACTGCGTCACGACGATGCTTTCCCCCGGCTGGCCGCTTCCGATCGGGCCGCCGTCGAGTTGGGCGGCCGTCGCGGTCAGGGGCGACGACGTCGCGGCGATGACGGCGACGGCAAACAGCAGTGGGCAGGCGATACGCACGGAACAGGCTCCCAGGACGACTCTCGAAACACCCCGCAATCCACGAAAAGTCTTTCGTCCCGGGGGACGGGTCGGGATGAGAGGCCGGGCAAACAGGTGGGAAGATGCCGTTTGCAACAATGATGCCGCCGGCCGCTTGACAGCGACATGCATAGCGGTAGCATATGCAAAGTGATTGCAAGAAGACCTTTCTTGAACCTCCGCCCCATCGCCCCCGTAGGATTTTGCAGGAGCCATAACCATGAAACTCTCCCGCCGTGCTTTTACGTTGGTCGAACTCCTGGTCGTGATCGCGATCATCGGCACGCTTGTGGGCCTGCTTCTGCCGGCCGTCCAGTCGGCCCGCGAGGCGGCCCGCCGGGCGCAGTGCACGAACAATCTCAAGCAGACCGGCCTCGCCCTGCAGAATTACCACGAGGCCCGTCGGCAATTGCCCGAGGGCTGGCTATGCAACAGCAGCGATGCCGAGGTGGGAAATGGCTGGGGTTGGGCATCGCGGATTCTGCCTTACGTGGAGGAAACCAATTTGTCCAAGAGCATTGTGATCACGGGTTCGATCTCCGCGGTGTCTTCAACCGTGAAAGAAACCGTGATCCAGTCGTTCCTCTGCCCGTCCGATGCAAGTGCCGGCAGGCCGACGTTCAATCCCGGTTCGCCAAGTGGAGACGAAGAGGAAGACGATCACCATCCGGATGAATCGCCCGGTGGCGATACCTACTCCAGGACGAACTACGTCGGCATGTTCGGCACGAACGGTTGGCACGCGGAACCGCCTGAGCCGGCCGAGCCCTTCGCGGGCAACGGCATGTTCTATGCCAACAGTCGGATGCCATTCCGCCACGTGACCGACGGCCTGAGCAAGACGATCATGGTGGGTGAACGCGACTCGCGGATCGGCGGCAGCCTCTGGATCGGCATGGTGGACACCACGGTCGCCGCCCCGATTGCCCGGGTGGTGGCCCACGGCCATCATCCACCCAACGGCAATCCGGCGGAGCAGCATTTCGGCGACTTGTCGAGCCGGCATCAGGGCGGTGCCAACGTCGTGTTCGCCGACGGCCACTGCGAGTTCATCGCCGAAAGCGTCGACGAGGCTGTGTTCCAGAAGCAGTGCACGCGAGCGGGCGGCGAAAACTGATGGCTCGGCAGCGGGGACCACTCGTGTTCGAACGGTGATTCCGGGTAGGATGCGTGCAAGGCTTTCTTCACCTTGAAACGCATCCCCCTCGACTACGGCGCCGACGAACCCCTGCTGCTGGAGGTCCATGACGACGCGTTCGCGGCCGACTGTCGGGGCCCCGACGGCGCAAAGGGAGCGGCGGCCGGGCGGCTCGTGACCGCGGCGATCGGCGGTCCGCAGGAAGGGCCTCCCATCGAGTCGCACGTCGTGCCCGGAGATCGGGTGACGATCGGCTTGGCCGGCGACGTGCCGCAGGCGGCCGAGGTGACCAGGGCCGTGACCGAACGGCTTGTCGCAGCCGGCGCCGCCGCGGCCGACATCACCGTGGTGCATGGACCGTCGTTCGAGCCACCGTGGCCATCGGCAGCCGCCGGGGTTGCCGATGGCGCCGCGGTCGAGTTTGATCCCGCAAACGATCTGCAGACCTCCTACGTGGCCGCCGACGACGCCGGGCGGCCCATCCATTTGGCCCGCGCCCTCGTGGATGCCGACGTGGTCGTCGCCATCGGCGGCTTTGGCTGGGATGCCGCGTTCGGCGGCCGCTCGCTCGAGGGCGAACTCTGGCCCTCGTTCTCGCGCGGGTCGTGCCGGGAGGATCTCGTGCGGTCTCTCGCCAGCCGCGGCAGGCTCGCGGTCGAGGCCTGGAAGGCGAGCAACCACGAGGCGATGTGGCAGTTGGGCGTGTGCGCCAGCCTGCGGATCGTCGGCGGACGCGGCGATTCACTGGCGGCCGCCACGTTCGGCCTGCCCGACGCCGCGGCCCGTGAGGCGCGGAAGCTCGCCGCAGGCTGGCGGCCGCGGGTGCCCGGGCCGGCGCTGCTTTCGATCGCCTCGCTCTCGAATCC
>JBIIGJ010000093.1:0-13500 GCA_044236455.1 Pirellulales bacterium | reverse complement strand
GGCGGTGGCATGACGGCTGGTGGAGTTGTCATCGATGCCAATGGCGTTCTCCGGACCCGCATCGTGCCCGACGCCGGACTCTCGGCCGAGCGGTTGAAGGCCGCCGTGGCAGCGTTGCCGGCAGACCTGCAGACGAAATCACCGCTGAGGAAGGTGGCCCTCTCCCGCCTTGAAGCCGAACTGGCGAAAGCGGCCGCGACGGGACGGGGCATCCCCGAAGAGCTCCAGAAATTGGCCGGTCTGACCCGCGTGCAATACGTGTTCATCTATCCCGCCGATGGCACGGGCCAGGACTCCGGGCCCGGCGAGGTGGTGATCGCCGGCCCCGCCGAGCCGTGGGCAACCGATGCCACAGGCCGCGTCGTGGGCGCTGCCTCAGGCACTCCGACCGTGCTGCTGGAAGATCTCGCCGCGGCAATCCGGGCGTTTCCGCCGGGCCAGCCGACGGACCACAACATCGGCTGCTCGATCGATCCGACGCAGGAAGGCCTCGCTGCCATGCAGGCGTTTCTGCGGAAACTCGGACGGGTGAACCCCAAGGCCGGCACGAATGACATCGTGAACGGCATGAGGGAGTCGCTCGGCCCCCAGCGGGTTCGTGTCGACGGCGTTTCCGCGGCCAGCCACTTCGCCCAGGTGATGGTGGAGGCCGACTACCGGATGAAACTCATCGGCATCGGGCTTGAACCTCCGCCCGTGAAGATGAACAGCTGGATCGAACTGACCAGCGCCGGCGGCGTGGCGGCCAACGCTCTGCAGCGCTGGTACTTCATGCCCGATTACAAGTGCATCCGGGTCAGCGAGGATGATCTCGCCATCGAACTGGTGGGCCGGGGCGTGAAACTGGTCGGCGCGGACGAGGCAGTGCTGCCAGACGGCCGCCGCATGACCGCCGACCGGGCAGACCGGGCGAGCAAGACCTTCACCGACACGTTCACGCGAAAATACCCCGAGATTGCCGCCCGCAATCCCGTCTACGCCCAACTCCGCACGCTCATCGACCTGGCCGTGCTGGCAGCCTACCTGCAGGAGCACGACGCCTACGGCCGGACGCACTGGGACGCCGCGGCCCTGCGGGACGAACAGATCTGCACGATCGAACGGTTTCAGCCGCCCACGGTCGTGGAGCCCGCGATCAACGCCGTCTGGCGTGGCAACAGGCTGCTTACCCCGATCGGCGGCGGTGTCACACTGCAACCACGGATAGCGCTCGACTCGCCCAACCTGCTCATGGACGAACAGGGCACGGTGGCCGCCGCCCGCGGCGAAAAACTCGCCGTTCCCGCCGGCCGCTGGTGGTGGGACTAGCTACACGCAAAACACGACATCCTGTCGTTTTTGCTTGGCAAACGCAGTTTGCTGGTGCTGCGCATGGCATCCTGCCATGCAGGCGACTATCCCGATCCGCGTGCCTTATTCCTTGACGCGTTCCAGGTAATCCGCGGTGCGGGTGTCGATCTTCACCAGATCACCCTGCTCGATGAATGCGGGCACGATGACTTCCGCCCCCGTCTCCAGCTTCACCGGCTTGGTGAGGTTGGTCGCCGTGTTGCCACGCATCGCCGGCTCGGCATATTCCACCTTGAGCACCATGTGGTTCGGCGGCTCCATCGAAATCGGATTGCCGTTGTAAAGCAGCATCGAGCAGACGGTGCCCTCCTTGATCCACTTCCAGGAGTCGTCCACCTGCTCCTTCGTCAGTTCGTATTGCTCGTAGGTCGCGTTATCCATGAAGACGAACATCTCCCCCTGCTTGTAGAGGAACTGCGCGTCGATGGTGGCGATGTCGGCCGCGTCGAGAGAGTCGCCGCTTTTGTAGGTGCGGTCGAGCACGGTGTTCCGCAGCAGGTTTCGCAGCTTGCACTTGTAGAGTGCCTGCCCCTTGCCGGGCTTCACGAAGTTGCACTCGATCATGATGTAGGGGTCGCCGTCGATCTGGACCTTGAGCCCCTTCTTGAATTCACTGGTGTTGTAGCCTGCCACTGCTTCCGTCTCTCCTGTGCGTTTCCATCCCGGGCCAAACGGCCGTATCGTATGCGGTTGCCGGTGCATCCAGCACTCGCCCGTGGCCGATCGGGGCCGTCAAGCGTCACCGCCGGCCCGCCCCCTGTCAACCCGACGCCACGGTCCACCCGCCGGAGCCCTCCCTGCCGTGCCATCGTCCGACACCACGACCGAACGGCCGCCAACACACCTGCCCGAGCCGGCCGGCCGCGGCTGGCAGCGGGAACTGGCCGATGCCGTACGTGATCCGGAAGAACTCTGCCGGCTGCTCGGGCTCGATCCATCCCTCGCGGCGGATGCCCGGCAGGCGGCCGGCGACTTTTCACTGCTCGTGCCTCGGGGGTTCGTCGCGAGGATGAGGCCCGGCGATGCGCGCGACCCGCTCCTGCTGCAGGTGCTGCCGCGGCCGGCCGAACGCGAGCACGTCGCAGGCTTCTCCATCGATCCGCTCGAAGAACGCCATGCGTTGGCTGCGCCGGGGCTCGTGCAGAAATATGCCGGCCGGGCGCTGCTGCTGGCGACCGGCGGCTGCGCGATCAACTGCCGCTACTGCTTTCGCCGCGAGTTTCCCTATGCCGAGAGCGGCGCCACGCAGGCCGGCCTCGAGGTGGCGATCGGAGCCCTCGCGACCGACACCTCGATCCACGAGGTGATCCTCTCCGGCGGCGACCCGCTCCTGCTCGACGACGACCGGTTCGCAAAGCTCGTGGCGCAGCTCGAGTCGCTGCCGCACGTGCGGCGGTTGCGAATCCATTCCCGGCTGCCGATCGTGCTGCCATCGCGGGTGACCGATGCACTGACGGCGACGCTGACCCACAGCAGGCTCACCTGCGTCGTGGTGGTGCACGCCAACCACCCGGCCGAACTCGACGCCACGGTCGCCGCCGCCGTCGCCCGGCTGGCGGCCGCCCGAGTGATCCTGCTCAATCAAGCAGTCCTGCTGGCGGGCGTGAACGACTCGGTGGACGTGCTCAAGGCGCTTTCCGAGCGGCTCATCGACCTGGGAGTCGTGCCCTACTACCTCCACCTGCTCGACCGCGTGCAGGGCACCGCCGCATTCGAGGTCGACGAGCCGTCGGCCCGGGCCTTGCACGACCGGCTGCGGGAGATGCTTCCGGGCTACGCCGTGCCGCGACTGGCCCGGGAGGTGCCCGGCGAACCGGCGAAGGTCTGGCTGGGGTGACGCGCGCGCCGGCCGGCGGCCATCGGGTCGGATTTCACCTTTCGGAGAACGGAAGCGTAGACTTGGTGGCTTCAAACCGTGGAGACCCAGATGAAGATCCTTATCGGTGTGGATGGTTCGGCATCGTCGCTCGATGCGGTGCGGATGGCAGGCCGGCTCGTCGATCCGGCTCGCGACCAGATCGCTGTCTACTTCTCCCCCATGGAATTGGAGAAACGACTGCTGGGGCGATCCCGTCGGATCGTCGACGGCGCCGCGGCCGCGCTCTTCGAGGAGGCCTGTTCGCTCCTGCCTGATGGGTTCGCAAAGCCCCCGGAGATGATCGCCAGTTCGAAGTCGGCCGCGGTCGGCCTCCTGGAGGCGGCGGCGGGCTGGGGCGCGGATCTGCTCGTCGTGGGCGCCCGTGGCCACGGGTCGATCGAGCGGTTTCTGCTCGGCAGCGTGTCGCGGGCGGTGGTGCACGGCGCCAACCTGCCGGTGCTCGTCGTGCGTGGAGCCCCTCCGGCTGACCGTGGCCCAAAGACGCTCGTCTGCCAACATTCGGCCAGCGCCGACGCGGTAGCTGGCACCGTCGGCCGGCTGCACTGGCCCAACAACACAGTCGGTGCCGTGATCGGCGTCACCGAGTCGATGCTGGCCGGACCGCTCCCCTCGTGGCTGGAAAAAACGGTACGGGATCCCGACACCGCGGCAATCGCGGACGCCTGGCAACAGGAGCACGACAGTGACGTGGCGGCGATCGGCGACAGCCTCGCGGCGTTTCAGTCCACCCTTCCCGCGGCCTTCCGCACGCTGCCCCCCATCATCGTCGAGGGGAATCCGGGCGAACAGATTCTCGCGCGGGCGAAGCAGGATGGCTTCGATCTGATCGTCGTCGGACGAACGCCCTCCGACACCCTCACCCGTTGGCTGCTGGGCAGCACGTCGGAGGCGGTGCTTACGAACGCCACGGCGAGCGTGCTCATCATTCCGGTGGAGAAGAAGTCCTGAGACAACGCTCCACGAAGGCCGCGTAGTCTTTCGGCGTGTCGATGCCGCGGGCTGAGTGGTCGATGACGCCCGCCACGATTGGGATGCCGGCCTCGATCACCCGCAGTTGCTCGAGGCTCTCGATCGCGGCAAGCCGCGATTCGGGCAGGTCGTTCCATATCTCCAGCACGTGCCTCCGGTAGGCGTAGATGCCGACATGCTGCCAATAGACGGGCGGCGTCGCTGACAGGAGCGACTCCGACCAGTCGCGTGCCGCGGGCACGGGAGCCCGGCTGAAATAAACCGCCCGCCACGCCCCGGTCAGTGGCATGCCAACGGCCTCGCCCGGCTCCGCTTCGTCACGCCACGGGGTGAGCACCGCCTTCACGGCGGCGGGATCCTGGAGATCCTCGGTCCGCCTGAGCGGCGTCACGAGGGTGGCCACGCCCGCCTCAGGGCAGCGGTCGAGGAGATCGATCGCCGCATCGATGGCCGTCGCGGCCAGTTCCGGCTCGTCCCCCTGCACGTTCACGATCACGCCCGCCTCGGGAAGCCGCGCCAAGGCTTCGACGATCCGGGCCGTGCCGCTGGGGGCATCGGGAGAGGTCATGACGGATTCGCCGCCAAAAGCCCGCACGGCGGCCGCGATCTCGTCGCTATCGGTGGCGACGACGACGTGGGCCGCCCGCGCCGAGCCCCTGGCCGCCCGCCAGGTGTGTTCGATGAGCGGCCGGCCCGTGTCGGCCAACAGCATCTTGCGGGGCAGCCGCTGGCTGGAGAGGCGGGCCGGGATGACGATGATGGCGGGCGAACGATTCATGGCGAAAAATACCTTTTCGGGAGAGAATACTCGTGTGGCCCGGCGTGGGGCCATGCCAGTACATTCCTAGGGAACGGGCTCGCTGTCCCCTGATCGCTCCCTGCCCTGAGGATTCAACATGTGCGGCATCGTCGGCTACGTCGGGTTCCGTCGCGCCAGCGATCTCATCATCGAAGGCCTACGGCGGCTTGAATACCGCGGCTACGACTCGGCCGGTCTGGCCGTGCTCGACGACACCGCAGCGATCCAGGTGCTCAAGGCCGCCGGCCGGCTTGCCCGGCTGGAAGCCCTTGTTCGCGAGGATGTTCCGGACAGTTCGATCGGTATCGGCCACACAAGGTGGGCCACGCATGGGCCGCCGACGGATGGCAATGCGCACCCGCACCTCGGCGGCTGCGGCAGCGTGGCGGTCGTCGGCACGGTTGGGAGTTCGCCGGCCGTGGCCGTCGTCCACAACGGCGTCATTGAAAACTACCGCAGCCTCAAGACGAGGCTCGAGGCGGAAGGCTATGTGTTCCGGTCCGAGACCGACTCGGAAGTGATCGCCCACCTGATCGACAGCTGCCTCGCGAGGGCCATGGCCGCGGGCAGCCGTGTGACCGACGAGCCTGCCGACTCTCCCGAAGTGGTGGCCGTCCGCGAGGCAATCGCACAGCTCCGCGGCACATACGGTCTGCTCGTGCTTTTCCGCGACCGGCCCGACCTGCTGGTGGCGGCCCGTCTTGGCAGCCCGCTGGTGGTGGGCGTCGGCGACGGCGAGCACTTCGTCGCCAGCGACGCCAACCCGTTGGCCGGCCACGCCGACCGGATCGTCTATCTCGCCGACCACGAGGTGGCCGTGATCACGTCGGCCACGCTCCGCGTGCTCCATCGCGATACCGGCCGGATCGAGCCCGCCGTGCGGCCGCTCGAGCTCTCGGCGGAAGACGTGGGCATGGGCGACTACGCACACTTCATGCTCAAGGAGATCCACGAGCAGCCCGAGACGATCCGGGCCGCGATGCGGGGCCGCCTCTCGCGGGACGACGCGACCGCGGTCTTCGGCGGTCTGAACCTCACGCCCCGGCAGCTGCAGCGGATCAATCGCATCGTCCTCACCGGCTGCGGCACGAGTTGGCATGCGGCGCTCGTCGGCGAATACCTGATCGAGGAGTTCGCCCGGCTGCCGGTCGAGGTCGAATACGCCAGCGAACTCCGCTACCGCAACCCGCCGCTCGACGAGGGCACGCTGCTCTTCGCGATCACGCAATCTGGTGAGACGGCCGACACGCTCGCCGCCCTCCGTGAAATCAAACGAAAAGGCCATCCCACGCTGGCCATCTGCAACGTCGTGGGCAGCACGATCGCCACCGAGGCCGACGGCGGCATCTACCTGCACGCCGGGCCGGAGATCGGCGTGGCGAGCACGAAGGCCTTCACGAGCCAGTGCGTGGTGCTGTCGCTGCTGGCCCTTTACTTTGGCCGGCTGCGGCACATGAGCTACGAGCGGGGGCTCGAGTTCATCGACGCCCTGGAACGGCTGCCCGAGATCGTGGCCGAGTCGCTCCGGGCCGATCAGGCCATTCGCCGGATCGCGGAGCGATACCAGGACGCGAACACGTTTCTCTATCTCGGCCGGCAATACAACTTCCCGGTCGCGCTCGAAGGCGCGCTCAAGCTCAAGGAGATCTCCTACATCCATGCGGAGGGCTATCCAGCCGCGGAGATGAAGCACGGGCCGATCGCGCTGGTGGATGCGGCCACGCCGAGCGTGTTTTTGATTCCGCAGGGGGCCGTCTACGACAAGGTTCTCCTCAACGTGGAGGAGATCAAGGCCCGCAAGGGGCCGGTGATCGCGATCTCCAGCCCGGGCGACAGCCGGGTGCGGGATCTGGCCGACGACGTGATCGAGATCCCCGAGGTGCCGGAATTCCTGCAGCCCATCGTGGCCGCGGTGCCGCTGCAGCTGCTGGCCTACCACATCGCGGTGCTCCGCGGCTGCGACGTGGACAAGCCTCGTAACCTCGCCAAGAGCGTGACAGTCGAGTAGCCGTTGGCTTCCCGCATGCGGGGCCATCCGCGGCCCCTGCCCGCGTGGTGGCATGGTCTGTATCATTGCGACCATGAGCAACATCCCAGATCCTTTCCGCGACAAACGCCGCACCGACGGCGTGCTGGGTCTGCCGTCGGACAAGGAAGTGATCCCGATGATCCTGCGGCACGAGGACGTGCGCCAGGCGGCGAAGGACTGGCACACCTTCAGCTCCGACGCCCCCAGACGGGTGCCGATCCCCTCGGAGGAACACCTTCGCACGGTGCGACAGTTGCCGCTCGAGGTGGATCCTCCGGAGCAGACCGATTACCGGAAGCTGGTGGAGCCCTTCTTTCTCCGGGCCCGGCAGCCTGCCTTCGTGGCGCGGGTCGAAGCGTTGACCGACCGCCTGCTGGCCGACGCCCTTGGCCGCGACTCGATCGAGATCGTGGAAGGATTCGCGCTGCCGCTTCAGTCGCGGGCGCTTACGATCCTGCTCGACGTGCCCGAGTCCGAGGCCGACCTGTTCATCAGTTGGGGCGTGCACGTCTTCCACGGCGAGCATGGCGTTCGGCAGGGGGCCGCTCTGGAGCGCTACCTCAATGAGCAGTTCGACCACGCGGCGGAAAACCCCGGCGATGATTTTTATGGCGTGCTTACGAAGGCGAGCCACCACGGCCGGCCGCTCACCCGCGAGGAAATGCTCGGCTATGCCAACATCATGTTCGCGGGCGGCCGCGACACGATCATCCACAGCGTGGCCTGTGCGATCGGCTATCTCGCGGAGCATCCGGAGGCGCTCGAGTTTCTGCGTGCCGATCCTGATCGCATCGTGCACGCCAGCGAGGAGTTCTTCCGCGTCTACATGCCGCTGACGCACATCGGGCGGGTCTGCCCGGTCGACACCGACGTACACGGCATGCAGGTGAAGGCCGGCGACCGGGCCACGCTCTGCTGGGCCTCTGCCAACCTCGACGAGAAGGTCTTCGCGGCGGCGGACGAAGTGCGGCTCGACCGCAAGCCGAATCCGCACGTTTCCTTCGGCTTCGGCGCCCACCTCTGCCTGGGCGCGGCACATTCCCGCACGGTGATGCGGGCGCTCTTGGGCCTGCTCTGCCGCAAGGTGAGCCGCATCGAACTGCTTTCCAAGCACGACCGGATCGAGCACACGCCCGCCTACGATCGCCAACTCGGCTACGAGTCGCTGGTCGTGCGGATGCACCCGCTGCCGCGGGCGTAAAACAAGGTTAGAAAGCCCGTCCGGCAACGACCGCATAGCCGCGGTTTCGAGTGGCCGATCGCTGCGGGGCACCGTCGCTCGTTTCCCGGATCATGCCCGCTGAAAACAGGCTGCCGGTTCGGGGCCCGCCCGTCCTACTTGCGTCCCGGAGGGGCATTGGTAGCATGATTGGCCTGCCGCAAAAGCGGCCGCACTCGCCCGAGTGGCGGAATTGGCAGACGCGCAAGATTCAGGTTCTTGTCCAGGTAACTGGGTGGAGGTTCAAGTCCTCTCTCGGGCACTCTCTGGTGCACCCTCTGTGCACTTTTTCGGGGCTTGATTCGGGGCTGATGGTTCAGCCGAATCCGCCCCCCCGTTGCTCCCGTTTCCGGCTTCGGTAGGATTGGCTCCGAGGCTGTAGCTCAGTCGGTAGAGCATCGGACTTTTAATCCGTTGGTCCTGGGTTCGAGTCCCAGCAGCCTCACTGGAAAACGAGGGTTTTGGGCTGACGACAACCTCGCCCACCCATTCTGCACCCACCACCTACCGTGCGGAGGGTAGCCGAGGCGGATGATCGAGACGTTGGTGAGATTGGCATAGCGACCGTCAGCCAGCGTGTGCTTCTGGATTGTCTTGATTGCCAGTTTCTTCGTGGACTTTTTCTTGGAGCGATGGTTCTCGGTTTTGCTCATCCCCTTCGAGCCGGCCACGATGCCGAGGCCCAGTCATCGCTTTAGGCCCAGCGGCGGCCCGCTACGCGGCAATCCGCTCGACCTTGCCCACGACGAAGCCGTAGCAGATCGCTCCCGCCATCGCCGTCATGGCGATAAAGGTGATCGCCGGCGCAAAGTCGCCTCCCTTCACGAGATAGCCGATCACGATCGGCACGCTGACACTCGCCAGGTTGCCCACGAAGTTGAACATGCCGCCGGTGAGGCCGATCAGCCGCTCCGGCGCGATCGCCGACACGAGCGACCAGGTGATCGAGGCCAGGCCGTTGCCGAAGAAGGCGAGCGACATGAACGCGATGACGAGGGCCGGGCTCTCCACGTAATTGGCCCCGACGATCGACGACGTGATCAACAGCCCCGTGATGATCGGCAGCTTGCGGGCCATACCGAGCGACCAGCCCGCACGGACGAGCCGGTCGGACAGGATTCCAGAGCAGTTCACGCCGGCAAACGCGGCAAGGAATGGCACCGACCCGAGCATGCCCGCCTTGATGAAATCCATGCCGCGGAAGTCGACGAGATAGGTCGGAAACCAGGTCAGAAAAAACCAGAGCGTCGAGGTGAGGCAGAACTGGCCGAGGTAGAGTCCCCAGAGCTTACGGTGGCCGACCACCGTCGCGAGATCGTTCCAGCGGAAGGCGGCGCGGGTCTTCTGCGTGGCGGCGAGGTCGACAGCCCCGCCTCCGTCGCGGATGTGGGCGATCTCGGCGGCGTTCGCGGCGCGGAAGTCCTTTGGCTCGCGGTACAAGGCATACCACACCGCCGCCCAGAGCACGCCCACGCCGCCTGTCACGAGAAACACCATCTGCCAGCCGAAGGCCTGCTGAAGGGCGTAGAGCACAGGCGACAGGAAGGCCAACCCGACGAACTGACCCGACGTATAAAACCCGACGGCGGTGGCCCGCTCCCGCTCCGGAAACCAGGTCGTCACCACACGGTTATTGATCGGATAGGACGGCGCCTCGAGCGCGCCGACCAGGAGCCGCAGGCCGATGAGACCCGCCACGCTTCCCACGAACCCCAGGCCGATCGTGGCGAGCGACCAGAGGGCGATCGCCACAGGATAGAGAATCCGCGGGGGAATCTTGTCGACGAGCCAGCCGCCGGGCACCTGCAGGGCTGCGTAGGTCCAGCCGAAGGCGGCGAGGATGTAGCCCTTTTGGGCGTCGTCGAAGCCGAGGTCCTTGGCGAGCTGCGGCGCGGCGACGGAGAGGTTGGCCCGGTCGAGGTAGTTGATCACGACCGAGATGAAGAGCATCGCCGCGATAAAATAGCGGGCCCGGGTGGGCTGCGGTTCGTTTTCCGAACTCACCATTCGGCAAAACTCCCGTCTGTATGGCGCCAGATGGGGTTTCGCCAGCGGTGGCCCACCGCCGCCCGCTCCTTGACGTAGTCTTCGTTGACCTCGATCCCGAGCCCCGGCCCGTCGGGGATCTTCACGTAGCCATCGGCGTAGTCGAAGACCTCTGGGTTCTTGATGTAGTCGAGGAGGTCGTTGCCCTGGTTGTAGTGGATGCCGAGGCTCTGCTCCTGGATGAAGGCGTTGTAGCAGTTGGCGTCGATCTGGAGATTCACCGCCAGCGCGATCGGCCCGAGCGGGCAGTGCAGGGCGATGGCCACGTCGTATGCCTCGGCCATGTTCGCGATTTTTCTCGTTTCGGTGATGCCGCCGGCGTGCGAGGGGTCGGGCTGAAGGATGTCGACATAGCCCTCCTGCAAAATCCGCTTGAAATCCCACCGCGAATAGAGCCGCTCGCCGAGGGCGATCGGGATGTTGGCGAGGCCGGCGAACTCCTTGAGCGAATCGGCGTGCTCGCTCAAGACCGGCTCCTCGATGAACATCAGTCGATAGGGCTCGAGTTCCTTGAAGAGCACCTTGGCCATCGGCTTGTGCACGCGGCCATGAAAATCGACGCCGATGCCGAAGTGCGGGCCTACCGCCTCGCGGATGGCGGCGACGTTGGCGAGCACACGGTCGACCTTCTCGAACGAATCGACGTATTGAAGTTCCTCGGAGGCGTTCATCTTGATCGCGGTGAATCCCCTCGCGGCCCGTTCCTTGGCCTGCGCGGCGGTCTCCCCTGGCCGATCGCCGCCGATCCAGGAATAGACCCGAATCTTGTCGCGGACCTTTCCGCCCAGGAGGTCATAGACCGGCACACCGAGCGATTTTCCCTTGATGTCCCAGAGGGCCTGATCGATGCCGGCAAGCGCGCTCATGTGGATCGCGCCGCCGCGATAGAAGCCGCCCCGGTAGAGCACCGTCCAGTGGTCTTCGATGTTTCGCGGGTCCTTGCCGAGCAGATAGTCGGCCAGTTCGTCGACCGCCGCGGCCACACTGTGGGCCCGGCCCTCGACGACAGGCTCACCCCAGCCGACGATGCCCTCGTCGGTTTCCACCTTCAGGAAGCACCAGCGGGGCGGAACGATATAGGTGGTCAGCTTCGTGATCTTCATGCGGTTGGTTCTCGCGGGATGGATCGCCAAGCGGCAACGAAGGCGTGGGCGGTTTGTCGGACGTCGGCTGCGGTCATGCCAGGTTTGTAGAGTGCCGAGCCAAGGCCGAAGCCGCCTGCACCGGCGGCGACGAATGCGGCCATGGTGGTCGGGGTGATGCCGCCGACGGGCACGAGCGGCACGTCCTTGGGAAACACGGCTCGCCAGGCCTTGATGACGGCGGGCCCGATCTGTTCGGCCGGAAAGAGCTTCAGCAGATCGGCGCCGGCGTCGAGCGCGGAAAATCCTTCGGTCGGTGTCGCCACGCCGGGGCCGCTCACGAGGCCGGCGGCCTTGGTCGCGCGGATCACGTCGGCATTCGCGTTTGGCGAGACGATGAGCGAGCCCCCCGCGGCGGCGATCTCGGCCACGTCGGCAACGCGGAGCACCGTGCCGGCGCCGACATGGGCGGAGTCTCCCAGTTCGGCGGCGAGCCTGCGGATGCTTTCAATCGGATTCGGCGAATTGAGCGGAATCTCGATCAGACGGAAGCCAGCCTCGAAGAGCGCCCGGCCCACGGGCAGAACCTCATCCGGCGTGATGCCACGGAGGATCGCGATCAGTGGGAGAGCGTTGAAATGCTTATCGGGGAAATTTCGTTCAGGCATGCGCGGGGCCCCTCGGCGGTGCGACACTGTGCGTCGGCAAAAGCCCCGCAGCTCCGGCGATCTGCCAGAGTCCGGCAGGGGCCGTGTTCTCGAGGATGTGCAGCCGATCGATGCCACATTCCTTCAGGGCTTCCGCATAGCGACCGCACAGGGCGGCCTCACCGATCAACACCAGCGGCGGGCACGCCGCACCGCCAAGCCCGGCGACGAC
Organism: Pirellulales bacterium; assembly: GCA_044236455.1. GTDB lineage: Bacteria > Planctomycetota > Planctomycetia > Pirellulales > UBA1268 > CAMCQY01. The sequence continues at coordinate 1,248 of JBIIGJ010000093.1, read as the reverse complement.
GCTGCGGAGTTCCTCGCCGATCAACAGTCCGGAAAGATAATCGAGCGTTTGGGCCGCGGGCAGATCTCCGGCAAGAAACAGGCTGCGGGTCGTGAACAGGCGGCTGGCGACTCCCTCCGAGCCACTCTCGCGGGCGATGCGAAGGCCGCGGCGAAAGGCTTCTTCGTGGATGGGCTCGCCCGCGGCGGGTCCGCTCTCGCGAGCGGGTCTGCCCAGAATCGAGTGCTCCCGGAGGACGGCGAAGAGTTCGCCGGTCATATAGGTCGCAAACCGTTCGATGCGGCCCCTGCAGATATTCACCCACTTGCTGTGGGTGCCCGGCAGCACAAGCAGCGAATGGTCGGCAAGCGCCGGCTCCAGTGCGAGTGCTCCGACGACCTGCGTCTCTTCTCCACGGAGAACATTCGGCAGGGCTCCGCGCTGCATCACGCCGGGCACGAGGTGGAGCGTTCCGCAGCCGGTGTCGAAGGCGAGGAGGCCAGCGGCAATGCCCGCCAGATCGGCGGGGCAGTCGACATACGGCACCTCCCGCCAGCCCTGACGGCTGCCGATCATGCCTGCGGCCATTGCCGGCACGTCGGGCCAACGCTCCCGCCAGTCGCCCACGGCGGTGCGGAAGGCCGTCGCGAAATCGCCGGCAGGCGTGTGCTGGATACCCCACGGCCAGCAGCGACTCTCCCTCGCTGCGCCGCTCGAGTCCAACAGGTAAGCCCGCAGCGACGACGTGCCCCAGTCGAGGGCGATGAGGCCGGGGTGCGATTCGTCCGCCATGGCTTGAGACTACCGCGGGTTCACGAGGGGGTTAGAAGGCGTGAGCATACGCAACAAAGACGCGCGTCGAAAGGATTGTTTATGCCGTGGGCAGCACCCCTACCGATTCGAGTGATCCACCAACAGTTCCGGCGTGAGGGCCTCACACAGCCAGAAATCGATGTGCTCAGACGATGCCGTCGCGGATCGCCCGGGCGACGGCGCCGCCGAGCGTGTTGACGTGCAACTTGGCGTAGATCCGCCGCACGTAGTTGTCCACCGTGTGAAGACTGATGTTCATCCTCATGGCCACCTCCTTTTTCACGAGGCCGTCGGCGAGCAGCCGCAACACGTCCCGCTCGCGTTCCGACAGGCTCTCGGCGATCGGCGGATCGCCGGCCCCCGGCGGCTTGACGCGGAGCCGGCTGAATCGGTCGATCACGACGCGTGCCACCTCCGGCGATATCGGCGAGCCACCGCGCCGCGCCTCCTCCACCG
>JBIIGJ010000213.1:0-3605 GCA_044236455.1 Pirellulales bacterium | reverse complement strand
AGCTCATGCACATCATCGACTATCAGGACGTGAAGCCCGGCGAGACGAAGATCCTCGAGGCCGAGACTGATCTCAAATATTCCCAGGGGAACCAGTTCGTCTACTTTCAGGGGCAGTTGCCCTGGTTTGGCGAATTCGAAAAGAGCCGCGGCGACCGCGGCAAGCAGCCGCTGGAACAGGATTTCGCCGGCCCCGGCCTGGCGATCGACTGGGCCGAGCTGGAGGGGCCGCTCGATGCGGGGCTCGGCTACCAGCGGATGTTCGGCGACTTGCCGAGGCGGCCGCGAATGCCCGAAGGGAGAGAGCCGCCGAAGGACTGGGAGAAGTGGCAGGCAGGCGGCGGCGAGTATGCGAATTGGCCGCTCATCGCGATCTCGACCGATCCAAAGGCCGATGCCGACCGACTGATCCGCGGCTTCCTGCCGCTGGCCTTCCGTCGTCCCGTCGCCGAGGATCTCGCGTCGCACTATGTGTCGCTCGTGCACGGCCGCATCGACAAGGGCGAGTCGTTTGACGAAGCGATGCGGGCCGGTTACAAGGCGATTCTCTGCTCGCCCCACTTCCTCACGTTTATCGAGCCGCCCGGGAGACTCGACGACCACGCAATCGCGGCGCGGCTGGCCCGATTTCTGTGGAGCTCCACCCCCGACGAGCAGCTCCTCGCCGCGGCTGCCAAGGGCAGCCTCTCGACGCCGGAGGGCCTGCGGTCCCAGGCCGACCGCATGCTCGCAGATCCGAAGTCAACGCGGTTTGTGAAGGACTTCACCGACCAGTGGCTCGACCTGCGGAAGTTCCTCGACATGAAGCCGGACGACATCTACGCCGAATTGGACGAGATGCTCACGTGGTCGATTCCGATCGAGTCGCGGCGATTCTTCGGCCGCGTGCTGGCCGAGGATCTGCCCGCCACAAACTTCTTCCACTCCGACTGGACGATGCTCAACGGCCGTCTCGCGCAGCATTACGGCGTGGACGGCGTCGAGGGGGCGGAGTTTCGCAAGGTCTCGCTCGAGCCCAAGCACCACCGCGGCGGCGTGATCACGCAGGCGAGCTTTCTCAAGATGTCGACCAACGCCAGCTACACCTCTCCCGTGAAACGCGGCGCGTGGGTGCTCGAGCGGATTCTCGGCACGCCGCCGGCCGCCCCGCCGCCCAACGTCAAGGCGATCGAGCCCGACATCCGCGGCGCGACGACGATTCGGGAGCAGCTCTCGCTGCATAAGAACGTGGAGGTCTGTGCGTCGTGCCACCGCACGATCGACCCGCCGGGCTTCGCCCTTGAAAACTACGACGTCGTCGGTGGCTGGCGGGAGCGGTATCGCGTGAAACAAGGGGGCGATGGCATCGAGCAGCAGGAATTGCCCGGGGGGCGTGGCAAGAAGGTGTTCGTGGCCAAGCCCGTCGAGGCGGGGGGCGAGACCGCCGACGGCAAGTCGTTCCGCGACATCGATGCCTACAAGCAGATCGTGCTCGAGCGTGACGCCGACCAACTGGCGCGGAACATGGTGGAGAAGCTGATCGTCTACGCCACCGGCGCGCCGATCGACTTCGCCGACCGGGCCACCGTCGACCAGATCCTCCGCGATACGAAGCCCCGGCAGCACGGCCTCCGCTCGCTCGTGCTGGCCGTCATCCAGAGCCCCGCGTTCCTGAATAAATAGCCCGCGATAGCCCAGTCACTCCCCAAGGCGATCTCCATGAACATCCTCAACCGCGCCGTGCTCGATCGGCGAACGCTCCTCCGCGCTGGAGCCGTCTCGATCGCCCTGCCTTTCCTGGATGCCATGGTGCCCTCGCTCTACGGCCGCGACGCCCGGGCGGCGGCGGCGGCGAGCAGGCCCCGCCGGATGGTGCTGATCCATCGGCCACTGGGCACCTACCATCCGCACATGGTGCCAACGGCCACGGGACCAAGGTACGAGGCGACCCGGTTTCTCAAGTCGCTCGAGCCCTTCCGCGGGCAGTTCACCGTGTTTTCGGGGATGGGCCATCCCGGCTATCCTCATTCCCACAACACCGAGCCGGCGATCTTCACCGGCGTGCCGGAGTTCAACGAGCGCGACCTGCACAACAGCATCTCGCTCGATCAGGTCGCGGCGAAGCAGGTGGGGAGCGAGACGAGGCTGCCGTGCCTGGCGCTCAACGGGGTCTGGAGCCAGTCGCTCTCCTGGAGCGAGAAGGGCGTGCCGATCCCGCACGAGGGCGATCCCGCCAGCGTGTTTCGCCGGATGTTCGTCGAGGGCACGCCGGAGGAGGTCCGCGGCGAGTTGAGCCGGCTGGAACAGGGTGCCAGCATCCTCGACGACGTTCGCGATCAGCTCAAGTCGCTCGGTGCGACGCTCGGTGCCGCCGATCGCGACCGGATCGAGCTGCTCACGACGTCGGTCCGCGAGGCGGAGGTGCAGCTCGAGCAGCAGAAGGCCTGGTCGGACCGGCCCAAGCCGAAGGTGCCGCTGCAGCTGGCCGACGTGCAGAAGCAGACTGACAACTGGGTGAGCCAACAGGAAAAATGGCTGTCCGTCATGCACCTCGCCCTCCAGACCGACTCCACCCGCGTAATCCTGCTGGGCACCAACGAGCACAACAAGGTCAACGTGCCGGAGCTCGAGATCCAGCACCACGATGCCTCGCACCACGGCAAGGACCCGGCGAAGATCGAACAGCTCAGTCGCTACGAAGACAAGGAGTTCGAGACGTTCTCGCGGTTCATCGCCAAGCTCGCCGACACGAAGGAGGAGAGCGGCACGCTCCTCGACTCCACGCAGGTGCTCTTCACGAGCAACCTGGGCGACGCGTCGGCGCACAGCTCGTTCAACCTGCCGGTGCTGCTGGCGGGCGGCGGCTACAAGCACCAGGGCCACGTCTCCTACGGCAACGAGACGAACAAGCCACTCTGCAACCTCTACGTACGGATGCTCCGCCAGATGGGCGTGGACACCGACCGCTTCGGTTCGAGCGACGGTGTCGTGGAGGAGATCGGATGATGTTCATTCGTACTTGCCGCAACAAAAACCAGAGGCTCATGATGAATCGCATTTCGATCCTGTGCTGCGCGTTCCTGCTTGCCGCCAGCGGCCGTGCCGCGGAGCCGCAGACCGTCACGATCCGTGACGTGACCGGCCGCGGCTTCGCGGCTGACCTCGTCAACTACACGATCAGCGCCCCGGCCGACGGCGGCGGATCGCTCCGCGTGATCGATGCCGACGGCAAGCCGCTGCCGGTGCAGGTGACGCCCGGCGAGCAGGGGAAGGCGACACTGTCATTCGTCGCAGCCGTTCCGCCCGGCGGCACGTCGGCCTACACGATTCAAAGCGGCGGCGCCGGGCCCGCGGCCACGCTGGCAGTCTCCGCGGTGGTCGAAGGCGATGCGCTTGTCCTCGGCAACCAGATGCTGGCGGTGAAGGTGCCCACGCCGCAGGAGAAGACATTCGAAAAGCCCGTGGCGGCCGACACGCTGCCCGCACCAATCCTCGCCTTCCGCGGCCCGGACGGCGGCTGGCGGGGCGCGGGCTCGCTCTTGCTCAAGCGGCCCGTCAAGCAATTCAGCGTGACGCAGACTGCTCGCGGGCCGGTGTTCGTCGAGGTCCGCTACCGGATCGACTACG
>JBIIGJ010000017.1:0-40692 GCA_044236455.1 Pirellulales bacterium | reverse complement strand
ACCCTGTCACAACGGCGACCTTCCGCTCTGGCATCCCAACCTCCCTGCACATTGGCCTCGATACCGCCCACGACCAACACCGTATCGCAAACGGCGGGAAATGAACACGCGCGGTGGTGAGCCGCTCACTCGAGGTCCCACTTGGCGGCGAGGTAGGCCATCACGGCCGCGTTCCCTGCGCCGCTGAGCCGGCGGTTGAAGAATCGACTCGTCGGCAAGCGTCTCGTCGTTGAGCCTGCCCGACTCTGCAGCGGTTCTGAGCTTCCCGAGGCCTGCGTCGGTCAGCGACGTCAGAACGACACGGCCGTCAGAACAACACGCACGCGCCGAACGGCCCGACGGAGATCGCGGGCCGCCGGCGCTGCACGTCGGAGAAGGGCGCAGACCCGCCGGCGGAGCGGTAGGGGGAGTGCGACGGGGCGGAACGCGGCCGTGCCGCGGCGGCGCGGGCAGCGGCAGCCGACGCCTCCCGCCCCGCGGCGGCCTTGCCCACGAACACTGCCTGCCGTGCCTCCACCCCCTGCTGCCGCTGCTGGAGCGTGTTCCGCAGGGCGTCGATCTTCTGGATCTCCCGCCAGAGGTCGTCGGCCGACATGTCGAGGATGTTGGGCACGTCGCGGATCGCCTGCGCCCGCCGGGCGTCGGACATGGCCGAGAGGTATTCGCCAAGCCAGGCCTTGGCGTCGCGGGCCTCGGGCGTGTCGAGCAGCCGCAGCTTCGCCGCCATCGAGTCGAGCAGGTATTCGAGCTCGTACGACGACATCGCCGCGACGCGGTCATTGAACTGCAACTTGATCCGCCGCACCTCCGCGGGCGAATAGACGCTCTGCGTCGCCAGCCAGCCGCCGAACTCGGTGATCGCCCTCTGCCAGCCGGGACTGTGGAGGATGTCCGACTTGCGGGCAAATTCGCCGTCATCATCATCGTCGTCGTTATCGTCGTCGGACTGGCCCGTAGCCGCGGCCGCGGGAGGGGCGGCCCGTGCCGCTGGCTCCTCGCGGCCCGCGGCCCCGGCCCACGAGAAACAGCAGACGATCGCCACGCAGGCCCACCGGCGGCCGCCGTTCGTTCGGCTCATCGCTCCACCCCCTTCGGCTTCCGCACCCAGGTGGCCCGCGTCGGTCGTCCCTCGTCCGCCTCCAGACCCTCCGGCAGCGTCCGCCAGACGATCCGATCCTGACCGTCCTGGCTGTAGACGTGGACGACCGTGTCCTGCCGGCCACTCGGCAGCACCGCCGTGTGCACGACGACCCAGGAGTCGCCATCGCGAAACCAAGTGCCCTCGCCGCGGCTGCCGTCGGAGGAGAAGCTCCAGGACCGGATCCGGCGCACGAGAGGATCCCAGCCGATCCGCTGTTGCACCTCCACAGCGCCGCCGTCTTCGGGCGACGCGCCGGGCACCCGCACCTCGCGCACGAGGAATGCGCGGCCCGCGTCCCAGCGTACCCGCATCTCGGTCGGGCCCACCGGCTGACCCGCGGCCCCCGGCGCCGCGGCCTTGCCGTCGGTCTTCCCGGCGTCGCCCTCCACGGTGAGCAGCCAGTCACCCTCCATCCAGTCGAGGTCGGCGAGCGTGTCGGCGTCGGCCGCGACCGGCCGTTCCGACTCCCGCAGGCCGGCCAGCTTCCAGTCGCCGCCGCTCCGCACCCAGATCGCCGAGAACCAGCCCTCGAGCGGGGTCTTCATGCCGGGCAGCACGACGTCCACAGTGCCGTCCTCGAGGGCCACGTCGGCGGTGATGAACCGCAGTTGCGTCTCGGTCACCCGGAACTCGGGCCGCGGCTTGTCCGCCGCCACCGGCCCGCCGCCGATGGCGTCGGCATCCTGCGGCCGCAGTCGGTTGCCCCAGCCGTCCACGATGTCGCCGTCGGCCGTCCACATGGCCCGCATGGCGGCGGCATCTCCCTTCGCGAGGGCCTGCCGATAGGCCGCCGCCGCGACGCGAATCGCCGTGACATCCGTCGCTCTGCCCGGCCCCTGCACCTGCTGGCCGCGGGCGGCCTGCGGCGCTACGGCGGCCGCCATGCAGGCGACGACGAACGCGACTTCGAGGAGGTTGCTGCGGCTGGCGACCGCGGTTCCCGAGGTCGGCGGTATGGTAGGCATGAGCATCACTGTCCTCGCCGATTCTGCGAGGAAAGGATAGTCCGGCCAATGGCACTCCCGCAAGCGTTGTCCGGTCGGTGAGCGACGGGTGTGCACGGCTGCGGCTCGGATGTGGCTGCTGGATCTGGTGCCCTCGTCATTGCGGGCGGCGTTGCTGTACGCGGACGAAGCCATCGTGGCCTTCGTCCAATTGCGGGGCAAAAAGTGACTGTCACGTTTTGCTACCCACCCGGCATGGCCCGCACCGGCAGCCATTGCAGCTTCCGACGATTGTGGAGACGCTGCCCGGCAGAGTATGACTCTAGGATCGCTTTGGCCTTTCTGGCGCAGTTACTGACACAGTGTGGGGACGCTTCCGATGGAAAACGACCTTTCGCTGCCCCGACACGACACAGTTGCCGCCGACGCAAGCCAGGTGTCCCGCCGCGGATTCGTCGCGGCGGCCGGATCGGTCGCCGCAGCCGCCAGCGTGCTCGCCGACCCCGTCGCCCGCATGGCCCACGCCGCAGGCAGCGACCGGCTAAAGGTCGGCCTCGTCGGCTGCGGCGGACGCGGCACAGGCGCCGCCTCGCAGGCGATCTCCGCCGACGCGGGCGTCGTGCTCTGGGCGGTGGCCGATGCGTTTGCCGACCAAGTCAAGGCCGGCGCGAGCTTGCTGGGCCGCACGGTCGAGGAAAAAGCCAAAAGCGACGCCTCCTTCAAGACGCGATTCGACTGTCCATCCGAGCGGCAGTTCGCTGGCCTCGACAGCTACAAGCAGGTGATCGATGCCTGCGACGTCGTCTTGCTCGCGGCCCCGCCCGCTTTCCGCCCGCTGCATCTCAAGGCCGCGGTCGAGGCGGGCCGGCAGATCTTCTGCGAGAAGCCGATGGCGGTTGACGCCGCCGGCCTGCGCAGTCTCCGCGAGACGGTAAAGGTCGCCACGGAAAAACACCTCTCGCTCGTATCGGGCTTCTGCTGGCGGTATGCGGCCCGCGAGCGGGACGTCTACAAGCGGATCCACGAGGGGGCGATCGGCCCGGTGCGATCGGCCTACACCACCTACAACTCCGCCGGCTTCCGCGGCGAAGTTCCCCGCAAGCCCGACTGGAGCGACATGGAGTATTGCCTCCGCAACTGGCAGTATTACACCTGGCTTTCCGGAGACCACATCGTCGAACAGGCGGTGCACTCGGTCGACCGGCTGGCCTGGGCGATGAACGACGAGATGCCGGTGAGCGTCAACTGCACGGCGGGTCGCGAGGTCCGCTCCGACGCGCCCAAGGGCAACAACATCTTCGACCACTTCACCGCGGCCTTCGAATATGCCGACGGCCGCCGCGGCTTCCACATGTGCCGCCACTTTCCCGGTGCGGCCAGCGACAACAGCGACTACATCGTGGGTGCGAAGGGCACGGCCACGATCAACGGCTTCCAGAACAGGCAGCAGACCGTCGTCGACGGGGTGACCTGGCAGAGCGAGGCGCCGAAGAACGACATGTACCAGCAGGAGCATGACGAACTCTTCGCCAGTATCCGGTCGGCCAAGCCGATCAACGACGGCGAACGGATGACCAACAGCACCGCGATGGCGATCATGGCCCGGATGAGCGGCTACACCGGCCAGCCGGTCACATGGCAGCAGCTCTGGGAGTCGAAGGAGGATCTCGCCACGGCCGCCTGGGATTTTTCCGCCGCGCCGCCGCCTTCGCCGATCGCCGTCCCCGGCAGGACGAAGCTCGTCTGACAGCGGCCGCGCCCACTGGCTAGACTGGATTCTCTGAGGAGCCAGCTCATGCCATTCAAACAGGTCGCCCCGGACATCTTCTGTTGGACCGACACCTGCAACGTCTATGTGATCAAGGATGGCCCCGCGGCCATCCTGATCGATCTGGGCGACGGTAGCGTTCTCGACGCCCTGTCCGAACTCGGCGTCAAGACTGTCGAGTGGGTGCTCTACACGCACCACCACCGCGAGCAGTGCCAGGGGCATGCGAAGCTCGCCGGGCATCCTTCCTGCGGCGGCGTGAAGGTGGCCGTGCCGGCCAATGAACGGGATCTGTTCGAGAAGCCGCTCTCCTTCCGGGCCCTCGTGCCGCAGCTCTCCGACAAGTTCACCGTCCACGGCGCGAGCTACGTGCGGCCGCCGATCGCGCCGATCAAGGTCGACCGGGCCTTCGAGAAGATGGACTCGTTCGCGTGGCATGGCCGCGAGTTCTGGTGCGCGGAAACAGCCGGCAACAGCCCCGGCTCGATGAGCTACCTGCTCAGGCGTGACACGCTCGGCGGCAAGGGGGGCTGGCTGGCATTCACCGGCGACCTGATGCTCGATGGCGCCGTACTCCACACCTGGTACGACAGCGAGTGGGACTACGGCTTCTGCAAGGGGCTCTACGCGGTGGCCACCGCGGCCGGCTATCTGGAGAGCTTCGCGCCGCTCACGATGCTCCCCTCCCACGGGCCGCCGATCACCGACGCCGCCCCGCAACTGGCGGCGTTTCAGAAGAAGCTCCGTCGGCTCGAAAAGGTCCAGAAGCGGGGTTACGAGGTGTTCACGTTCGCGGGCTGCGATCAGGACCGCGTCTCGCGACCCTCGGCGGTGCCACACTTCTGGCAGGTAACGCCCCACCTTTACAAGGTCCGCGGGCACGAATATTGGGTAAACTTCCACATGCTCGTCTCCGACGACGGGCATGCGCTCCTGCTCGACTGCGGCCTCTTCGACCGCACGTTTCTCGACCGGCTGCTCGACGGGGCCCGCGACAAGCTTGGCATCAAGGCGATCGACGCGGTGCTCGTCACCCACATGCACGGCGACCACTTCCTCGATGCCGACCATGTGCGGAAGACCCGCGGCGCCGAGATCTGGACGCACCAGCGCGTGGTCGACCTCATGGAGCGGCCGCTCGACTACGACTACGACGCGCTCATCCCCGCCTACCGTGAGCGAAAGACGGTCGACCTGCAGCGGATCGACGTGGATCGCGTCATCCGCGACGGCGAGGTGATCCGCTGGCGGGGCTACGACCTGGCCTGCGACTGGATGCCGGGACAGACCGAGTTTGCCTGCTGCGTGCACGGCGTCATCGACGGCAAGCGGGTGGCCTTCACCGGTGACAACATCTTCGGCTCGCCTGCCGATCCCGCCCAGCACGGCCACGAGGCGGTGGTCGCCCGCAACTCCTGCACGGTCGAGGAGGGCTACGGCTACGCCGGCACCTACCTCCACGGGATCGCTCCCGACCTGATCCTCGGCGGCCACTCCTGGGCGATCGAGAATCCCAAGCCGCTTATCGACCGCTACATCGCGGCATCCGAGGAGCTCCGCGAGTCGTTCCGCGATCTCACTGGTGAGCGCGACTATCGGCTGGCGTACGATCCCTACTGGGTCCGCGTGCATCCCTACCGCGTGAACGTGAAGGCGGGCGGCACGGCCGAGGCGACGGTGATCGTGAAGAACTTCCTCGACGTGCCGACGGTCTACGAGGTGAAGCTGGCCTGCCCGCCGGGGATCCGGCTCGATCCGTCGGTGGCCACGCTCCGCGTCGAGGCGGGGGGCTCGCGGAGTCTGCCGGTGCGGGTGTCGGCGGCCGGCGACGCGGCCGCGGGGCTCGCGCTCGTGGCGATCGACATCACGCACGACGCCGTCCGCCGCGGCCAGCTGTTCGACGTGATCGTGAACGTGACGACGTAAACGATTCGCAGCGCCCGGCCTGATCCCCGCCCACCCGCAATGGGCCGCGGCAGGCAACAGGGCGAATCGGCCAGGCGACCGGGATTGCCGGGGCTTTTTGCAGGGGGTAAAAAGTCTGTTCTCCCTTCGCCCCCTTTTCCCCTTGCATCATCGAGGCAAAACCATGCGCTCATTCGCAGCCCTGCTCGCTTCCGTCCTGATCCTCTGCGGTTCCGCAGTCGCCGACGAGAGCGGGTGGGTGAACCTGTTCGACGGCAAAACGCTCGCCGGCTGGAAGAGCTATTCCGGTAAGCCGATCGGCAGCCAGTGGGTGGTGGAGGATGGCGTGCTGCACCTCACCGGCGGGGGCGGTGGCGACCTCGTCACCGACAAGGAGTTTCAGGACTTCGAATTCCAGTTCCAGTGGAAGGTGTCACCGGGCGCCAACAGCGGCGTGATGTATCGGGTGCGGCCCGGCGACAAAGCCCCCTATCTCAGCGGCCCGGAATACCAGGTGCTCGACGACAGCAAGCACCGTGACGGCGGCAACCCGAAGACGTCGGCTGCCGCTCTCTACGCCCTGATTGCCGGATCGAACAAGGAGCTCAAGCCGGTCGGGGAGTGGAATTCTGCGAAGATCGTGCTCAGGGGCAACCACGTCGAGCACTGGCTCAACGGTAAAAAGGTCGTGGAGACTGACATCGGCACCGACGCCTGGAACAGCATGATCGCCGACAGCAAGTTCAAGGACTGGAAGCAGTTCGGCGGTTCGCCGAAGGGCATGCTCTGCCTCCAGGATCACGGCGACAAGGTCTGGTTCCGCGACCTGAAGATCCGCGAACTCAAGCCCAACTGAAGCTCGCGCAGACTGCTTTGCAGCACTTGCTGATGGGCCGCCGAGATCGTGTTGCCCTGCAACTGCCATGTCGGTTAGAGTGATGGCTTCCACCCCCACGGAGCCATCGGCTTGATTTCGCATCCCACATTCACGGGCCTGGTCGGCACGGCCCGCGCCGACATCACGCCCCCGGTCGGCATCTTCTGCCGCAACTGGGGCGCCGCCGTCCACGACACGGCCCAGGGGATCCACCGCCCGCTCTCCCTCACTGCGATCGCCATCCAGGAGAAGGCCTCGTCGACGCCGCTCGTGCTCGTCGACGCCGACCTCGGCTGGTGGGCCAACCTCACCTACGAGCGGAAGTTTCGCCGGCAGGTGCTCGACGAACTCGGCCTGCCTCCCGAGCGACTGCTCTGCTGCGTGACGCACACCCACTCCGCGCCGCCCCTCTGCGAGCCGGAGCCCCAATGGCCGGGCGGGGAATTACTCGCTGCCTACCTGGGCTCGCTGCGGCGGGCCTACGTGGAAACGGCCCGCAAGGCGCTGGCGGCGGTCGAGCCGGCCACGATCGAGTGGCACCACGGCCGCTCGAGCCTCGCGTCCAACCGCGACCTCCCCGATCCGGCGCCGCCCCGCGGGCCGCGGCTCGTCTGCGGATTCAGCCCCGCCAATGCGGCCGACGACACGCTTGTGGTCGGCCGGGTGACGAGCGGCTCGGGCCGCACGCTTGCCACGCTCTCCAACTACGCCTGCCATCCGACAACGCTCGCCTGGGACAATGATCTCGTGTCGCCCGATTTCGTGGGCATGATGCGGGAGACGATCGAACAGGCCACGGGCGGGGTCCCGGCGGTGTTTCTTCAGGGCGCCTCCGGGGAGATGGCACCGCGGTATCAGTACGTGGGTGACACGGCGGTGGCCGACGCGCATGGCCGCGAACTCGGCCACGCTGTGCTTGCCGCGATCTATGCGATGGAGCCTCCTGGCGAGCGGCTCGTCTACGACCGCGTGGTGGAATCGGGTGCGCCGCTGGCCACCTGGCGGCGAGAGCCGAAGGGAGCCAGCCAACTCTCCGCGAGTCTCGCGGCCGAGTGCTGCACGGTCGATATCCCGCTCAAGGATTGGCCGAGTGCCGCGGAGCTTGCGGCCCAGTTCGCAGTCTGCACCGACAGGCCGATCGCCGAACGGCTGCGGCGGAGGCTGCGGATCCGCGAGGCCCTTGGCGACGGCCCGACCTTTCCGATCGAGATCTGGGGCTGGCGGCTCGGGGAGGCGCTCGTGCTGGGCACGCTCGCCGAGGCCTATTCCTGCATCCAGCAGAATGTTCGGGCGGCGTTCGCCGACCGCGAGGTCGTCTGGCTCAACCTCGTCAATGGCTGCATCGGGTATCTTCCGCCATCGCCGCTCTACGATGTCGAGGTCTACCAGGTCTGGCAGACGCCGTTCGACCGGGGCAGCCTGGAACTCGTGGAGCAGGCCGCGATCGCCCTCGGCCGCAATCTCCTCCAGACCCCCTAGATTTGGTGCCTGGCACCGAATTCCTGAGGCGGATTGAGCAGCGCCCAGAGCACGGCGTCGATCGCCATCAGCGCCGCGAAGAGCACGAGGGCCGCGTTCCACGTGCCGGTCGCCGTCACGAGCCAGCCGACCGTCACGGGAAACAGCATCGCCCCGATGCCGCCGGCCATGTTCATCGCGCCAAACACCATCCCCACCCGCTCACCGCCGTAGTCGATCGCAACCGTATAGCCGGCGACGCCGCCGAAGCAGGCGACGAAGGCACCCAGGGCGATCAGCGCGATCGCCGCGTTGACGTTGACCACGAGAAAGGAGAGCAGAATGAGCGCCGCGCAGGTCGCCATGCAGAACGACGCCAATCCCTGCCGCGCGATCCGCTTGCTGCCGGTGCGGGCCAGCAGCCAGTCGGAGGCGTAGCCGCCGCAGATGACGCCGAGCATCGCCGCCACGCCGGCATAGGAGGTAAGCTTGCCCGACTCCAGCTGCGAAACGCCGCGGGTCTCGCGGAGAAAAGTCGGAAACCAGGTGACGAAGAAGATCATCGCCGCCGCCCGCAGAAACTGCTGGCCGCAAAGCAAGAGGAGCGACGGATCGGCCCAGCCCCGTCCCATCGCTTCCGCTCCGGGCTTCCCGTCGGACGCGTCGTCGCGTTTCAATAAAAGCCCCCGGCGTGAGCCCGGGGACACCGCGTTGGGCCTATCCCCGCCGTCCATGCCGCTCGGCTTCACCGCATCCAGCCCCGCCCTGCGCGTGCCGATCCAATACGCCGCGGCCCAGACGAGCCCCGGCAGGCAGTAGAGCACGAGGCAGATCCGCCACCGCTCGATCTGTTCCGCGGCGGCCCAGGGGCCGAACCGTTCGAGGAGCCACGCCGTGAGCGCTGGCGCGATCGCACCGCCGGCGAGCATGCCGGCCCCGAGCCAGCCCGACGCCCGCGCCCGTTCCTTCTCGCCAAAGACCTGCCCGATCGACCGCACCGCACAGGGAAACACGCCCGCCTGCAGCGCCCCCATCACCGTCCACGCCGCAACGATCTCCCAATACGACCGCGCGAAGCCGGTGACCGCCGTGGCCAGCGACCAGAGGATGCAATAGAAGACGAGCGCCCGCCGGCCGCCGATCCGGTCGGCCAGCCAGCCCGCGGGGATCTGGCAGAAGGCATAGCCAAAGTGCCAGGCCGACTGCAGAAAGCCGAGCGCCCGCGTAGCGTCGCCGAACCAGCTGTCCTGCACCGCGAGATCGCGGCCGATCTCCTGGAGCGGAACGCTGATCGCCGACCGCTGCACGTAGGCAACGAGCGCCACCGCCCAGAGGAATGTCAGGATCGCGTAGCGCATGGGGCTGCGACCGCCTCCGCGAGCAGGTCGAAGAGCCGGTCGACCTCGCGGGCCGTCTCGTCGTCGAGCGACCAGCCGTGGGGCTCGCGGCGGCGGGCCGACGCAAACAGCCCCCGCTTCACGAGCAGGTATTTTTCGATCGCCAGAAACCCGTCGAGGCCGGCCTGCATCTGGAGCGCCACGACCGCGGAGAGCGGCAGCGAGATCCGGTAGGATGCCTCGTTGTCACCAGCCTCGAGCGCCCGCCAGAGGGCCACCACCCCGTCGAGCAGGTCGACGCCCGGCATCGTGCCGACGATGCCGCGGCGGTAGCTGTCGACGAGCAGGATTCCGCCCGAGCCCTCAAAGATCCTCGCGCGGCCGCCGGTTGCATCGCGGAGTTTGGAGAGATTCGGCCCCAGCGGCGAGGCTTCCGGCTTGAAGATGATCTTGTCGGGCCCATAGCGGTCGAGCAGGTCGACGCAGGCCGAATGCGGAATCGGCTGGCCGACGTAGCCAGAAGCGTCTTGCACGATGAGCGGCAGCGACACGCTCTCGGCGATGCCCCGGAAGTAGTCAACGACCGCGTCGGCGGAGAGCCGCGTCGTCATCGGCGGCACTGCCATGACGGCATCACAGCCGGCCCGCTCGGCGTCCCGGGCCTGCGTCTGGGCGACGGTCGCCGTCTCCGCCCCCACGCTTACGAACACGCTGCCGCGGCCCGCGGCGTATTCCACGAGAATCTCGGTGAGCCGGGCCCGCTCGTCGGCCGAGAGCCGCGTCACCTCCGACACCATCCCGGTGCCGAGCCCGTGGGCGCCGACCGAAAAAATCCAGTCGATCTCGCGGCGCAGGTCGGCCGCGTCGATCTGGTCGCAGGCATCAAAGGGCACGTGCACGATCGGCAGCACGCCGGCGAGCGTGCGGCGCGTCGGGTGGCCGTTGGGAGAACTCGAAGGCTTCATGCGTGTGGTTCCAGAACTCCTGCCAGTCCCTACCAGTCGCCGACGCTGCCGTCGCTGTAAAAAACCCGCTGCGGCAGTTCTTGCTCGAACGGATGCTTCTTCACTTCGGCCTCGTTGATCTCGATGCCGAGGCCCGGCAGCGTGTTGGGGCGGACGATCCGCCCCTTCTTCTCGACGGTAAAACCTTCCTTGACTACGTCCTGCCGCCAAGGCACGTCGGCGTGGACCGTTTCGCAGATGATGTAGCTCGGTTGCGAGAATCCGAACTCGAGCGAGGCTGCCGTGCTCACCGGGCCCTGCGGATTGTGCGGGGCGAGCGCGAGGCGGTGGGCCTCGACGAGCGCGGCGATCCGCCGGGCCGAGGAGAGCCCGCCGCAGTGGGTGATGTCGAGCTGGCAGATGTCGCAGGCCCCGGCGGCGAAGAGCCTGGAAAACTCGGCCAGATTCGTGATTCGTTCGCCGGTGGCGATCGGCGTGCGGACGGCCGACTTGATCTCGCGGAGGCCCTCGATGCTCTCCGGCCAACAGGGCTCCTCCAAAAAATAGAGCCCGTAGGGCTCGAGTGTCTTTGCAAACTGCAGACCCATCGTGGGGGAGGGCCGGGCGTGGCAGTCGACCATGATGTCGATCGACTCGCCGACCGCCTCACGCATCGCGGCCACGGCCTGCTCCGCCACCCGCAGGGCCTTGAGGCCTTCGAGCGGCAGGGTCGGCGGCACTGCCATCGATTTAAACGCGGTGAAGCCATCGGCCACGGCCTGGCGGGCGAGATCGGCGAACCGCTTCGCATCGTCGGCGGCGGTCTCGTAGAAGTCTTCCATGTTGCCGCCGCCGAGGTGGCAGTATGTGCGGACATGGTCGCGGACGGGGCCGCCCCAGAGCTTCGAGCAGGGGAGGTTCGCCACCTTGCCGAGGATGTCCCAGAGGGCCAGGTCGACGCCAGCGATGGCGGTGGCCCGTTCGATGCCGTGGCCGTGCCAGAAGTGCTGGCGGAACATCATCTGCCAGAGGTATTCGACCCGGGTGGGGTCCTCGCCGACGATCAACTGGGAAAGATCCTCGACGGCCCCGACGATGCCGCGGGTGTGCCATTCAAGCGTGGCCTCGCCCCAGCCCCAGAGCCCGGGCTGGTCGGTGACGACCTTCACGAACACCCAGTTCCGCATCCGGGCGTTGCAGACATGGGTTTCGACAGCGGTGATTTTCATGGGCCACAGTCTACCGGCCGGCAACCGACATGTCACCTTCTGGATCTCCTTCGGGGAATAGGGGACGTTCCGTCGTGGGCGCGCCCTCATTCGCTATAGTGCCGGTGATCTGGCCACGAAGAGGTTTTCATCATGCCGCCATCCGTTCCGCTGCTCGTGTTCGTGTCGATGTTTGCTCCGGCGGAGCAGGGGGGAATCCGTGCCTTTCACCTCCATCCCAAGACGGGAGAACTCGTCGCCGCAAACGAGACCCGCGGCATTCCGCATCCGTTCTTCTTGGCCCTCTCGCCAGACCGCACGACGCTCTACTCGATCTGGGCGGAAAAGTTTGGCTCTTCCCGCGACGAGCACGTGGCGGCGTGGCGGATCGTGGGCCGCGACGGCCTGCTCGAACCGCTCAACCGGCAGTCGAGCCGCGGCACGGCGTCGTGCTACCTCGAGACCGATCCCACCGGGCGGGCCCTGCTCGTGGCGAACTACACGAGCGGCAGCGTCGCGTCGCTGCCGATCCAGGCGAATGGCTCGCTCGGCGCCGCGGCGTCGTTCTTCCAGCATGAGGGCAAGAGCGTGAACACCGCCCGCCAGGAGGGGCCGCACGCCCACGCGATCATCCCGAGCCCCGCCATGGCCGCCGCCGCAGGCAAGAGTGCCGCGACCCGCTTCGCCTACGCGGCCGACCTCGGCACCGACCAGATCCTCTGCTACCGGCTCGACTCGGCCACGGCGTCGCTTAAGCCGAACGACCCGCCCTTCACGAAATCGCCCGCCGGCGCAGGCCCGCGGCACCTGCGATTTTCTCCCAACGGCCGGATTCTCTACGTGATCAACGAACTGGCCAACAGCGTGAGCGTGTATGACGTCGACTTAACTTCAGGAGCCCTCACCGAACGGCAGACGATCACCACGCTGCCGGCCGGCTTTACCGGCGACACGAAGACCGCCGACCTGCGGATCACGCCCGACAGCCGGTTTCTCTACGGCACGAACCGCGGCCACGACAGCATCGCGATCTTCCGGATCGGCGAGGACGGTCTGCTCGAAGCGGTCGACATCGTGCCGAGCCTGGGCAAGGGCCCGCAGAACCTGGCGATCACACCGGACGGGTCGCTCCTGCTCTGCGCGAACATGCCGGGCAACAACGTCGCCGTGTTCCGAATCGACGCCACCTCCGGCCGGCTCACGCCGGTCGGCGAGCCGGTGGCCATTCCCTCGCCGGCGTGCATCACGATCGTGCCCTAAGGCCGTAAGATCACGCAGCCCCTGCCTCCCACTTTCGACTGGAGCATCCATGCGATTCATCGATTCCGACCGCGACTTTCCCATCAGTTCCGCCGTAGTGCACAGCGGCAAGGTGTTCGAGGCGGTCGTCACCGGCATCCCGGATGGCAGCCACACGCCGGTCGCAGGCGGCGTCGCGGCCGAAATGCGGGAGGCGTTCCGGCAGCTCGATCTCCTGCTCGCCGAGGCGGGCGTCGATCACTTCGCGATCTGCACGGCGCGGCTCTACCTGCAGGACGTGCGGGGCGAGATCGCGGCGGTCAACGCCGTGTGGAAGGAATATTTCGGCAGCCACCCGGTCTGCCGCCGGGCCTACGGCGTCGAACTCCAGGCCGGCATGCGGGTGGAGGCCGCCTTCACCGCCGAGATCCCGTAACGGCTGTACTCTGCGTGGGCAGTGGCATGGCCCATCCAGCATGTCTACGACGCCGGCGGCTCGGCGTTTTCAAGCATTCGGATGATATGCCGGGCCAACTGCTCCTTGATCTCGCGATGACGCGGCACGGGCTGCGCCACACCGGTCGCAGAATTTCTGTACCAATCGTGCTTGCCACCGTGTCGCACCAGAACACACCCTGCGTCGGCCAGCGTCTTCAGCAGATCCGTCCGCTTCACGGCACGATCAGCTCCTCGACCTTCCGGATCCCCGCGACCTCGCCCCCGATCAGATCGGCGTAGAGATCCCGCAGATGATCCCTCAAGTCGTCGAGGGTTTCGCCTTGCGTCCAGTAGTCGGGGTAGTCCTGGAAGTACCCGAGCCATCCCCCGTCCTGCTCCCAGACGACGATCTTGACCGAAGACATCGATGCTTTCCTCGCCACGATGTGATTCCTGAATCTGCAACCGATCGAATCGGGCTCTCACACAAGCCGCAGCACGCCGCCCCATGGCTGGCGGAGAACTGAGTGTACTCCTGTGCACATTCTTTTTCAATCATCGGCGATTCGCATCAATCGCCGGCCGTGATCACACGGCCGTGACGGCTGGCAGTTCGTGCTTGCGGAGCTTGTTCCCGGCCGGGTCGGTGATCAGACCTCCGAAGCAGAGGCACGCATGCGTCGGCGATTCGAGCGTGCCGGCCCCCGCCTGCTGCGCGGTGAACACGTAGGAATACTCGAGCCGATTCGTGCCGCTCCCGCCGCTCCACCGCGCCATCAGGTCCTGACCGCGAAACCTGAACTCGATGCCAGGCACGGTGCCACGAACAGCCGACGCATGCATCGGCTTCGCGAACTCGAGCACCCAGGTCACCCGCTGGCCCTCGGCCACCACGAATTGGCCGGATGGTGGCCCCTCGATTTTTGCCACCCGCTCGTCGCGTGCGGCATCGAGGTCGAATTCGATCGCGACAGGCGCGGAGGCATTGCCGGCCACGTCCACCTGCCGGACCTGCCACCGGTTCAGGCCTGCCTGCGGTGCGTAGCCGCCCCAGACCGCCGTCGCCGTATTCCACGAGCCAGTGTCGCGGCTGTACTGCAGCGTCGCTTTCCGTTCCTGGCCCGCCACGACGAGGCTGCCGTTCGATGTGATCCGGTCGGTGGCCGATGCGCCGGTGTCCTGCCGGAGAGCCACCTGCAGCGGGGCCGCCGAGCGGTCCAGTCGGAACGTGATGGCCGGCCCCACGGGGGTCGCCCTGCCGGAGGCATCGACCAACCGTGCAGCCACCCGATACGCGCCGTCCGCCCCGATGCCCTCCGGCACGAAGCGACGGGCATCGGCCATCACTGCGGTACGGAAGTCGGACCCGTTGACGCGGTATTCGACCCGCTGCCCGGCCGCCAACGGTCGGCTGATCGCGAGCGTGGCATCACTCGTGACGCGGTCGGTTTCACTACGGCCGGTGTCACGACCGAGCGCGAGCGAGACCCCGGCCGCACACACACGCCTTGGCTCCATGGCCTCGATGGAGAGCGTGAGCGACTCTCGTTTTCGACGAACAGCGTCCTGCATGGCACCTCCCGCCACCCCCACCACGCGGGGTCTTCACGAGAGAATCGGCAGTCACGGCCAGTGGCAACACTTCCGCGTCGCAGGCAGGCCCAGCTTGCCCAGTCGGCAGCCTGGGCCTAGCAGCCCACCGCCGCAAACCGACTTACGCGATGATGTCGTCGATCGGCGTGCCGTGGTCGATCGCCAGCCGTTTGCGGCCCGGCACGTCGAGCTTGTGCGAGTCGAGACCGAGCTGCTTGAGGATCGTGGCGTGGATGTCGGTGACGTAGTGCCGGTGCTCCACGGCATGGAAACCAAGCTCGTCCGTGACGCCGTGCACATGGCCCCCCTTGATCCCGCCGCCGGCCATCCAGACCGAAAACGCGAAGGGATGATGGTCGCGGCCGTCGGAGCCCTGCGAGCCGGGCGTGCGGCCGAACTCGGTCGCGAAGATCACGATCGTCTCGTCAAGCAGGCCGCGGCGGTCGAGATCCTCGAGCAACGCCCCGATCGGCTGATCGACTTCCAACGACAGCTTCTCGTGGTTGGCCTTGAGGCCGCCGTGGGCGTCCCAGGCGCCGGCCCCGCCGCCGCCATGCTGGATCTGGATGAACCGCACGCCCCGCTCCACGAACCGCCGTGCGGCGAGCAGCTGCATGCCGAAGCTCTTGCAGTGGGGCAGGTCGAGGCCGTAGAGCTTTTTCGTCTCCTCCGTCTCGTCGGCGAAGTCCACCACCTCCGGCACGCTCCGCTGCATCTTGAAGGCAAGCTCATACGACGCGATCCGCGCGGCCGTCGCCGGGTCGTTCGGATACTCGACGCCGGTCAGGCCGTTGAGCTGCTCCACCAGGTCGAAGCCGACCGTCTGCGCCTCCCGCGAGAAGGTCCGCTCCGGCCTGCCAAAATCGAGCGGGTTGTCTGGATCGATCCGCAGCGGCACCGCATCGTGGGCCGGGCCGAGGTAGACGCCGTCTTTCTTGTTCCAATAGGGACGCGTGCCGATCGAGATGAACTGCGGCAGGTTGTCGTTGAGCGAGCCGAGGCCGTAATCGACCCACCCGCCGAGCGTGGGCTGCTCGGGGTCGAGCATGTGGCGGCCGGTGTGGAACTGCCCCTGGGCGCCGTGGTTGGAGTCGGTGGTCCACATCGATCGCACGATCGAGATCTTGTCGATGTTCCTGGCCGTGTGCGGAAACCAGTCGCTCACCTCGATCCCGCTCCTGCCGTGCTTCTTGAAGCCCACCTGGAGCGGAAAGAGGATGTTGCGCTGCTGCCCGTTGGCGTCGGGCACGGGGGCCCGTTCTTTGGCGAGCTTGGCGGGGTTCTGCACCTCGGCGTAGGGACTCTCGGCGATGGTCTTGCCGGCGTATTTCGTGATCTCCGGCTTCGGGTCGAAGCTCTCCATGTGGCTCACACCGCCGTTCATGAACAGCCAGATCACGCTCTTGGCCTTGGGGGCGAAGTGCGGCCTGCCGTCGGGCGGCGTCCAGACGTCCGAGTTCGCCACGCCGTCGCGCTGGAGCATCGCGCCGAGTGCCAGGCCCGTGAATCCGAGGCCCATGTCGGCCAGAAACGCGCGTCGTCGCAGGTGATGCATGGGTGGGTCTCCTCGCGTCATCTGAGCGTCACGAAATCGTTGTGGTTGAGCAGCGCCCACACCATGTGAACGAGCGCCGGATCAGCACCCGCGCCGGCCGGCTTCGCGAGCGCACGCCACTTGCCGATCGCCGCGGAGCAGGCGGCCCGTTCGTCGGCCGAAGGGCTGCGGTCGAGCAGCATCACGAACGCCCGATCCAGAAACGCCTCGTCGCTCATGCTGGCACCGTGCGCCGTGCCAGCAGCGATGATCCGCTCCGCGATCTTCGTGGCCGAGTCGAGCACGATCGCCGCATTGGAGAGCGCGAGGGCCTGCTGCGGCACGATGCTCTGGTCACGCCTGTAGCACTCCTTCACCGTCGCGTCGTCAAACATCGTCAGGAAGAGGTTGCGGTCGATGTCGGAGTGCCAGAAGTAAAGGCTGCGGCGGCGTGAATTCGACTGCTGGGCCGCAGGCACCGACGGCCCGCCCATCGTGGAATCGAGCGTGCCGGCCAAGGCCAGGATGCAGTCGCGGACCACCTGCGACTCCAGCCGCACCGGCTCCCGCCGCCAGAGAAACTGATTGTCTGGATCCGCCTTCAGGCTGGCCTCGGCCCCCGCGGTCGTCGAGCCCATCCGGTAGGCGGCCGACGTGACGATCAGCCGGTGCAGGTGCTTCATGCTCCAGCCACGGCCTCCATGCGGCCCATCCACCAGTTCGCTGGCCAGCCAGTCGAGCAGTTTGGGATGGGTCGGGGCGTTGCCCTTGCGGCCAAAGTCGAAGACCGTGCTGACCAGCGGCTTGCCGAAATGCCGCATCCAGATGTGGTTGACCGCCACGCGGGCGGTGAGCGGATTCCGCGGATCGACGATCCAGTCGGCAAGGGCGCTTCGCCGGCCGGTGCTCGTGGCCGGAAACGCCACCGGCGGATCGTCGGCAGTGGAACTCTTGAACCGCGTGGGCGTCCATTTCGCGCCGAAGAGCGGCGTGAATTTCTCGTCGGCCTCGCCCACCGCCTTCACCGCCTTCTCGACCGCCTCGCGGGCCGTGGCCAGTTCCTTCTCCAGAGGTGCGACCGACGCAGCCTCTTTCTTTTCCTGCGCCACCTTCGCGACCTTGCCTGCAATCTCCGCGACCTTGCCCCATGCCTTGGCCACGGCCAGTTCCCGTTCGGCTCGCACCGCAGTTTTCGCCAACTCAGCCGCCTGCTTGCGGAGCGGATCGGCCTCGGAAGCGGAGGCAGAATCTGCGGCGGCCCATGCGGCCCGCGTGGCCTCGGCACGCTTTTCAACCGCTGCCAACTCTGCCTTGGCGACAGCCACCGCCTGCTGCGTCACCGGCGTTGATTCCTTTGCGACCGCCGCCTCGGCGGCCTCCACGGCACGGCGGGCGGTCGCCACGTGGGCGTCGAGCACCCAAGGCCGGCGCTCCGGCTCGACCGCCGTCTGCGGGAGCGGGACCGGCTCGATGGCGAGTTTCTTAAACGCGATCACGTCGGGCACGCCCGGCTCGATCGGCTTCGACGTGTCTGGCTTTGTGTCCTCGCCCCGCACGAAGAGATACGTGGGCGTGTCGAGCAGGCCGTCGTAGACCCGCGGGATGCCGTCCTTCTCGAGGTCGCCTTCGCCCGGCACGACGTCGAGCCGCACGCTGATCGGCTCGAAGAAGGCCCTCATCTGGTAGAAATCCTCTTGGCTGACGGGGTCGTATTTGTGGTCGTGGCACTTGGAGCAGTTCATCGTCAGGCCCAGGAGCCCCTTGCCGACGTGTTCCACCGTCTCGTCCATCCACGGCGTGCGGTTGAAGAGGAACCAGTTGCGGGCGAGAAAGCCGGTGGCGCGGAGCTTCGCCGGATCTTCGGAATAGAGCTCGTCGGCGGCGAGCATCTGCCGCACCATTTCGTCGTAGGGCAGGTCGGCATGGACCGACTCGATGATCCAGTCGCGGTAGTGCCACATATGCTTCTGGCTGTAGCGAAGCTCGGCTCCCAGTCCCCACCAGTCGCTGTATCTCCAGATGTCCATCCAGTGGCGGCCCCACCGCTCGCTGTGCCGCGGATCGGCGAGCAGCTTCTCGACGAGCTTTTCATACCAGTCGGCCGACGCATCGGCTTGAATCGCGGCCAACTCCTCCGGCTGCGGCGGCAGGCCGATGAGATCGAGATAGACCCTGCGAATGAGAACGTTCCGCGGCGGCTGGGGCTGCGGCACGACGCCGGCCTTCTCGTGGGCCTCGGCGAGAAACGCGTCGATCGGGTTTCTCACCCACAGCATGTTCTTCACGGCGGGCACCTCCGGCCGCACCCGCAGCTGAAACGCCCAATGGCTCTTCGGGTCGGCCTCAGGCTTCTCATCCGCCGGCGCGGGACAGCCGGCCTTGATCCAGTCCTTCAGCATCGCGAGTTGCTCGGCCGACAGCGGCTCCCCCTCGCCCTCGGGCGGCATACGCGTGGCCGGATCGGGGTCGCTCACCCGCTCGATGATCAGGCTCGCCTCGGGATCCCCCTTCGTGACCACCCCGCCCGACTCGCCCCCCTCGATCATCAGGGCGACCGTATCGAGCCGCAGGCCGGCCTCCTGCTTGAGACCGCCATGACAGGAAAAGCACCGTTCAGCCAGGAGCGGCCGGATTTTTCCGGAATAATTGGCCAACTGGGCGTCGGCTGAGCCGCCTGACGGGGCAGGGGACTCGGCCCGCAACGTTGGCAGGCAAAGACCAGCGGCAACCAGCGCCACCAGGGTTGCCAGACAGAAGCAGGCGGACGGCGTTCGGGACTGACTCATACGGCTTTGTCTCCGGCGGGCGGCCGACGCCCGGCAGTCTAGCATTAGACAACCGCCATGTCACCTTCAGGGCAGCCCGATTTACCGGGGGCGCTGTGTATGATGAATCCCAGGAAGCCATCTTTTCACCGGTTTTCGTCTTGAACCGCCCAAGGATCCCGGCCGTGGCCGCACGCATCAAAAAGCAGGAAGACCTGACCGCTCAGGCCTACCGGGAGGTTCGCCGCATGATCGTGGAGGGGGCGGTGCTGCCACGGCAGCGGCTGTCGCACCGCAACCTCTCCCGCGACCTCGGCATCGGCCGCAGCCCAGTCCGCGACGCGCTTCTGCAACTCGAGGCCGAGGGACTCATCGAGCATCGCCCCAGCTCCGGGATCTATCTCCGGGAGATCACCCCCCGCGAACTCGAGTGCATTTACGAACTGCGGCTCATCAACGAGCCCTATGCCGCCGAGAAGGCGGCGCAGTTTGCCGAGGCTCGGCACATCGCGATCCTGAGGCGGATCTGCGACGAGATGACGGGAATAGCCAAGAAGGCCGATAAGGCGGCATGGTTCGCGTCGGCCGAGAACCGTCGGCGGTTCTGCCGGCTCGACATGGAGTTTCACGCGACCGTGCTCGAGGCGTCGGGCAACCCCATCGCCGTCAAGCTCTTTGGCAACGCGCAGCTACTGGCGATGACCTTCGCCTGGGACCTGGGCCACGGCAAACCGGAATGGTTCGTCGAGATCGTGGAACGCACCGCCGCCGGGCACAGGGCCGTCTTCGACGCGATCCGGGCCCGCGATCCAGCCGCCGCCCAGAAGAAGATGCTCGAGCACGTCAGCTGGGCCCAGCTGGAGATTCCCGAGCATTACGCGGCGATGCGGGAGGCCGTACCCGCTGCATCGAAATAGCACTACTCGGGCGTGGTCGGCCGCTGCATCAGGTAGGCGAGCAGGTCAGGCAGGTTCTTCTCGCCGATCTGGTCAAGCATGTTCGACGCCATCGGGGAGAGATGGGACACGACCACCTCGTCGATGTCGGCTGCGGCGATCCGCACCTCCTTGCCCGTGTTGTCGGCGAGAATCAGGTCGCCGCCGTCCTCGCGGAGCTTGAGGCCCGAGATCACCCGGCCGTCGTTGGTCGTCACCATCGTCGTGCGGAAGGCCTCGTCGACGTTGCGATTCGGGTCGAGAATGTCCTCCAGCAGCCGCTCCGCGCCCCGCTGCCCCACGCCGTCGAGCTGCGGGCCCACCTTGCCCCCCACGTCGGCGATGCGATGGCAATTCGCACAGGCCTTCGTGAAGATAGCCCGGCCCGCATCGATCGAGGGCGTCGCCTTCGCATGGTCGGCGGCCACGCGGCCAATCACCTGCCGGATCGCATCGTCGGCCGAGGGCAGGTTGCGGGTGAGTTCGGTGATCCGCTGATCGACCTCGGCCGCCCCGGAGGCCTTCAGCCGGCCCACGACCGATTTGTCCTGCAAGAGCCGGGCTGATGCCTTCCCGGCGGCCACGCGATCGAGGAGCAGGTCGGCACCCGCCTTCGTCGAAGCGAGCGAGATCGCAAAGGGCTGCTGTAAGGCCGCAGGCGCGGTGACGATCGCCGTGGCCAGGGCGTCGCGGGCATCCTGCGTGTCGGTCGAGCCGAGCTGCCGGGCCACAGCCTGCCGCAGCGGCACGGGTTCTGCCCCACTGCCGACGATCGATGCCAGCGCCGCAATCGCCTTCTGCTTGTCGAGCGCCGCCGCCGTGGCCGCGGCCGTGGTGCGGACATCATCCGACAGCTTTGCATTTCCAAGCACGCCGAGCGTCTGGGCGGTGAGCGTCGCCAGTCGCAGCTGCTCGGCCACCTTCAGCGCGAGCGAGACGATGTTGGCGGCGGGGATCGCGCCGCCGCTTGCTTCTCCAACCATATTGAGAATGCTCGGCGCGAGTGAAGCCCCCCAGCGGCCGAGTTCGTTGTCTGCCGAAAGCTTGCCGCCCCGGCGGGTCAGCCCGTCGAAGAGCGGCTGAAACACGCCCGCCTCGGAAGCGATGCTCTGGCTATTTTTCTCACGGGCAAACCTCGCCGCCTCGTCGACTCGGGCGTCGCCGCAGTGCTGGGCCACGCTCGCGAGACATCGACCCATGAGATCGGGCTGCAGGTCGTGCCCACGCACGAAGTCGAAGGCAAACCAGGCGGTGGCGTCGTCGGGCACGACGGCCGCGATCTCGATGAGCTTCGGCCACTCATCATCGGCGAGGGTCAGGCCGGCCAGGGCGTCGGGCGACGCCTTCCGCAGCTGGTTGCGCACGGCGATCCGCAGGGCCTGGATCAGCTGCAGGTCGTCGCTCGGGGCCGCGAGCCACGCCCGCAGGAGCGGCTGGATCGACGCTGTTTCGGGATGTTCCGCGAGAGCCTCGGCAGCCGCGCGGCGGACAAATGGATCGGTGTCGGTGAGCGCCGTGCGGACGACATCGCCGCGGGCCGCATCCCAGCCGGGCATCGCCGCCAGCGTTTTCATGAGATGCACGCGGACGACCGGCGACGGATCCTTCGTGGCCCGCGTGAGCGACTCACCGCCGAGCCGGGCGAGACGCGAGAGACCCCAGACGGCGAGCGCCCGGCGGTCGGCGGCGTGGGATACAGCAGGGTCAGCGGAGGCGGCAAGCACACCCTCGAGCAGCGTGGCAATCTCGCCCGTGCCGCTGCTCGCAGCGGCCGCAGTCGCCCCCGGTGCCGGGACGGCACGCGCGCTGAGCGTATCGAACGCCAGCCGCCGCACGGTCATGTTTTCATTACCCATGAGCGTTACGAGCCGATCGTTGCCGAGGCCGGTGAGGTCGGCGGGCGTTCCAACGGCGGCCTTGCCATCCTCCCCCTTCCACACGATCCGCCAGATCCGGCCGCGGTGTCGGTCGCGGCGGGGGTGCTTTAGGTCGACCTCGTAGTGGCCGATGATGCAGTTGTAGAAGTCGGCCACGTAGAGGCCGCCCTCGGGCCCGAGTTGGAGATCGACAGGCCGGAACCACCAGTCGTCGCACGAAACGAAATCGGACGGCTTCTCGACCCACGGCGACGAGCCCCGCCACTCTGGGATATCGCGATGGATGATGTTGGTCATGACGTTGCCCACGAACATCGACCCGCGATACTCTGCCGGAAACTGATCGGCCTCGTAGGCGGCCATGCCGGCGATGCCGGTGGAGCCGTGGCCGTCGCCCGTGGTGAGCGGCGCGTAGCCGAGGCCGTCGTGCGGCTTGCCGAAGCTGTCGTAATAGCCGCCGCGGAGGATCATCATGATCGGCTTGGAATGGCAGTCGGCGGTGAACTGGTTGCCCATCCGGTCGAAGCACATGCCGAACGGATTCACCTGCCCCCACGACACCTGCTCGATGGCGGAACCGTCGGGCCGGAAGCGGTAGGTGTTGCCGGAGGTCATTTCGAGCACGACATCACCCTCGCCGCGGAGCTTGACCTTCGACGCGTTGCGAAAGCCGTGGCAGGCGTAGACCCAGCCGTCGGGGCCGAGCCGGAAGGCGTTTTGGTCGCCGTGGGTGTCGGCAAAATCGAATGGCCCGTAGAGCACCTCACGGCGGTCGGCCTTGCCGTCGCCATCGGTGTCGGTGAGCTTCCAGATGTTGGGGATCGACCAGACGATCACCTCCTGGCCGCGGCCATCCGGAGTGGCAGTCGGCAGCGGCAACACGCCGATTGGAATGTTGAGGCCGTCAGCGAAGAGCGTGGCCTTCGTGGCACGGCCGTCAGGCCCAAAGCCCTCGAGCACGGTGAGCCCGTCCCGCGGCGTGACGTCGCCAGCGGCCGCGAAGGGATACTCGACCGAGTGGGTGACCCAGAGCCGGCCGCGATTATCGAACGCCAGGTTCATCGGCTTCTGGATCTCGGGCTCGCTGGCCACGAGTTGGATCTCGAAACCGGGAGGCAGCTTGAACTTGGCCTGCTCCTCGGCCGGCGAGAGCGGCTCGGTGGGAGCGACCGGCGGGCTGGCTTCAGTACGAAGGCCGGGCGTGGCCAGACACAGACAGACCGCCGCAGCCGTGAGCGATCGCCAGCAACTCCTGAGCGCGTTCATCCTTAACCTCCAGCAAGGCAACCACTCCTACAAACAACTGCCGCCGCCGGGAAGCCGCTTGCGCAGAAAATTCATCCGACCTTCGAGCGGCATCGCCAGCCGCCGACGGATGAGCGACTCAAGCTGCCGGTCGCTTTCCGGCCCGAGCGTCGCCAGGGCCCGCCGCCGGGCAGCGGCACGTTCGCTTGACGTTGATCGACTAGGCTTGGTGGGCATGTCATTTCGACCGACGGGATGCATCGGAGTTCTTCGCCATGGCTCGGCGGGTCTGTTCCAGCACGGGCAGAACGGCCAAATCGCGATCGCGACCGGCGGCTTTCTTGCTTGCAATAATATCGTCCAGCGAGGCGATGAACACTGCGAACCCGTCGAGACGGCGTTCGACCGCCCGGCATCTGAGCCCCTCGAACGACCGCACGCCGTGGATCACCGGCATGAAATCGGCCTGGAGGCCGGTGGCATCGTCCATCAGGCGATAGAACTTCGACACCGGATAATAGGGTCGCAGGATCACGGCAGCGAGCGACTTCGCAACCGCCCGGAGCTTCCGGAGGTTGGTGGGCGTGTCGCGAAACATGAAATCGAAATCAAGCGTCGTGACGGGCGCTCCCTGCATCGCGGCAGCCGCGTTGCCGATGAGCACGGCCTCGAGTCGCTGCGTTGCGAAGGCACGCAGCAGATTTGTGAGCATGGGGCTGGCATTCATCCCCGTAACCTAGCTTTCGCGCAGCACTCCGCCCACGGCAATTCTGTTCTGCGCGGCTGCTCAGCCGAGCACGTCGGAGAGGACTTCCTCGGCGACGTAGATCGGGAGGTTTGGCTCGCAGGTCACGGCCACGGCGATCGCGTCGGAGGGGCGGGCGTCGATCTCCACGATCTCGCCATCCTTCAGCACCCGGATCGTGGCGAAGTAGGTGTGCTCCTTCAGTTCCGAGATCACGACATCCTGGAACTCGCCACCCAGCATCTCGACGGACGCCACGAGCAGATCGTGAGTGAGCGGTCGTGGCGACTGGTGATGCTTCACGCGGCGGTCGATGCTCGTCGCCTCGAAGAGCCCGATGAGGATCGGAAACGTGCGGTCGCCCTCGACCTCCTTCAGGTAGACCACCTGCTGGTCGTTGATCTCGCTGATGATGATCCGCGAGAGTTCCATCTGGACGCTCATGATTCGGTCTCCGGCTGTGCGGGCCACATGAAGTGGGGATCTGGCAATGACGCATCCGACCGACTGCGTCCGACCGCCACGTTCAAGAGTACCCGAAACCGAAGGGCATTTCACGCTCGCCCGCGGCGGAGGCCCCGTCAGCACCAGCAACCGGAAGTTGCCCGGGAAACACGAACAGGATGTTCATGATTTCCGTGACGAGAGTTCCGCGAGGGTGGCGATGCCCTTGGCGAGCTTCGCCTCCAGATCGGCCAGCTGCTCCCGCTCCTTCGCCACCACGGCCGGCGGGGCCTTGGCCGCGAACTTCTCGTCGGCGAGCTTTGCCTGCTTGGCCGCGATGAAGCCGGCGGTCTTTTCGTTTTCCTTGGTGAGCCGCGTGATCTCGGCCCCCACGTCGATCAGGTCGGCCAGATCAACGAACAGGTCGCAGCCCATGGCCGAGGCCGTTGCGGCCCCTGGTGCCCCGGCCGCTTCGGGGCCGGCGGCCGTGATCTCCACCGTCGCCATCGACTCGATCGCCGCGTGCATCGGCTGGAGCAGGTCGGCCGTGTCGCGCGGCCCGCGGATCGCCACCTTCACCTTCGTCCGCGGCGGCACGTTCTGCCGCGACCGGATCTCGCGGATCGCGGCGACGACTCCCAGGAATGTGCCGAACTGCTTCTCCGTGCGGTCGTCAATCCATTCGGCAGGCGGCTCAGGCCAGCGGGCCACCATGATCGACGGCGCGAGGTCGCCCGAATCCCACGGCATCCGCCGCAGGCCCGCCGCCTCTCGAAGGTGCTGCCAGATCTCCTCCGTGACAAACGGCATGATCGGATGCAGCAGCCGGAGGATCGTGTCGAGGCCGAGCAGCAGCATCGACTGTGCTTGCGTTCGCAGGGCCGGATCAGCCAGCCGCGACTTGCAGAGTTCGAGATAGGCGCTGCAGAACTCGTCCCAGGCAAACGCATAGAGGATCCGCGCGGCCTCGGCAAACTTATACTCGTCGATCGCCTTGGTCGCATCACGGGTCACGCTTGCCAGCCGGCTGGCGAGCCAACGGTCTTCGAGCGCGGCAAAGATGCCACACCCGCCCGAAAGATCCTGCCCCTGGAAATCCTCCAGGTTCATGAGCACAAAGCGGGTGGCGTTCCAGAGCTTATTCGAGAAATTGCGGCCCGACTCGAACCTCTCGCTGAGCGCTGGGCCGCGGGGCAGGGCGAGATCGGCCGGGCTGCTCGCCCACTGCGTACGGAACGCCGCTTTGCACTTTGGGCACTCGATCCGCGGCAGCATCCGGTTCTGCACCGTCTGCTCGATCCGCGCTGCGCATGCAGGACACTGAAACTCCACCGGCATCCGCACGTCCTGCGTCTCGGTCGCCATGCTCACCATCCCAAACCGCAACGCATCGGCGCCGAGGGCCTCGATCACGTCGAGCGGGTCGACGCCGTTGCCCTTGCTCTTGCTCATCGTCTCGCCGTAGCGGTCGAGGATCTTGGGATGGATGGCAACGTCGCGGAACGGAATTTTCCCGGTATCAAAAAGCCCCATGATCACCATTCGCGCGACCCAGAGCGTGATGATGTCGCGGCTGGTGACGAGCGTGGTCGTCGGATAGAAGCAGTCGAGCTCCGCCGTCTGCGAGGGCCACCCAAGCGTGGAGTGCGGCCAGAGCGCCGAGGAGAACCAGGTGTCGAGCGTGTCGGGATCGCGGACGAGCGGTTTTCCCGCCACGGCGTCTGCGCCAAGCGACTCGTCCGACGAGCAGACATGCCAGCCGCTGCCACCGTCGGTCTTCCACGACACGGTCTTCCGGCCCGCGAACGCCATCTGAAGATCGGCCTCCGACACGCCCTCGACGTGCCAGATCGGGATGCGGTGGCCCCACCAGAGCTGCCGGCTCACCGGCCAGTCGCGTTTCTCGCCCAGCCAGTCGAGATAGCTCTTCGCGTAGCGGTCGGGCACGATGCGGATTTTCCCATGCGTGACTGCGTCGAGCGCGGGCTGCGCGATCTCGTTCATGCGAATGAACCACTGATCGGCGAGGAATGGCTCGATCGGCGTCTTTGACCGGTCGGAATGGGCCAGGTCGATGACCCGATCCTCCACCTGCACGAGCTGGCCGGCCGCCTCAAGATCGGCAACCACCCGTGTGCGGGCCTTCATCATGGCGAGGCCGGCGTAGGGTCCCGCCTCGGCGTTGAGCGTGCCGTCGGGCTTGAGAATGTTGATCATCGGTAGCTTCTGCCGCAGGCCGACGTCGTAGTCGTTGGGGTCGTGGGCCGGCGTGATCTTCACGCAGCCGGAGCCCATCTCGGGCTTCGCCCACTCGTCGGCCACGAGCGGAATCGCCCGGCCGAGCAGCGGGAGCCGCACCTGTCGGCCATCTTTCGCCATCGCTGCCAGGGTTTCGAGCACAGGCAGCAGTTCGCGGCGCCGCACCTCGAGATCCTCGATCGCCCGATCGATGTCGGCATACTCCTTGGCCGACGCGGCGGCACGCTTTTCACGCAGCGCCTTCTCCGCCTCGGCAAGCGCGGCGGCGGGCGCAGGATGCACGGCCACGGCCGTGTCGCCGAGCAGCGTCTCGGGCCGCGTCGTGGCCACCGTCACGCTCGTCGGCTCGCCCGGCTTCGCGTCGATGACGTCGTAGCGGATGTGCCAGAAGTGGCCCTTCACCTGCTCGTGAAACACCTCGTCGTCGCTGACGGCGGTCTGCAGGAAGGTGTCCCAGTTGACGAGCCGCTTGCCGCGGCGGACGAGCCCCTTTTCGAAGAGCCGGAAGAACGCTTCGCGCACGGCCCGAGCACACTGGTCGTCGAGCGTGAACCGCACCCGGTCCCAGTCGCAACTGGCCCCCATGTCACGGAGCTGCCCGAGGATCCGCTTCTCATACTGCTCTTTCCAGGCCCAGATCCGCTCGACGAGTTTTTCGCGGCCAAGATCGTGGCGGGAGAGTTTTTCCTCCTCGAGCAGCCGGCGCTCGACGACCGCCTGCGTGGCGATGCCGGCGTGGTCGGTGCCCGGCATCCAGAGCGTGTTGTAGCCCTGCATCCGCCGCGTGCGGACGAGCAGGTCCTGCAGGCTGTTGTTGAGGGCGTGGCCGAGGTGCAGGGCACCGGTGACGTTGGGCGGCGGGATGACGATCGAAAAGATTTTTTCATCGCGCTGGCTAGCCCCTGCTGCCGGCGGCTCGGCGTGCCAGTAGCGGCCGGTGTCCCAGAGGGTACGGCAGCGGGCTTGGGCGGCGGCGTGGTCGTATTGCTTCGGCAGTTCGTGCATGGTGTGGCGTGTCTTTCAGGGACCGTGTTGGCGAACCGCAAAATGTAGCGGAAAACAGCTTGTTGCCGCCATGGGAAGACACATGCCCGGCAGAAGCCCCGTCCGTCCGCAACTCCACGGGCAACTCGCCGTTGAACAGCCCTGTCGGCCGCCGTGCTTTCGGCAAGCCAGCGTCGACACGCGAGAGGTGCGAGAATATGAATAATGACATGAAACGAAAAAAGAAAGCATGACGCTCGTCCGCTCGAGATGTTTGGTCGCGATCGCGTGGCTGCTCTTGCCCGTCGCCACCTCGGGCACGGCGTTGGCCCACCCCTGGCACCGCCATCGGCACGATGACCACGACGCTGTTCAGCAGCAGGCTCCTCCGGCCGTCGCTTCCCGCTTCCTGCTCACGGCAAACGCCAAGCCCAAGCGGGCGGAGGCCACTGACATCGCGAAGGCCTTCGAGCCCTTCGTCGACCTGAAGGCGATCTCCGTCCGCAGGGACGACCGATATTTCCTCGTCGAAAGCAACGGCATCCCCGATCATCCGCTGATGGTCGGCATCCGGGCATGGCAGCAGCAGGTGCCGCTGCCGCAGAACTACACCGGCGACAACGCCTGGCAGATCCCGCTCGAGCCGGTGCCGGCGGCCAACCCGCTCACGACGAAAGACAGGTTCCTACGGGGGGCCATCGCCCTGGCGGTCAACGGCGTGCCAATCTTCAATCCGCTCAACAACCGGGGCGAAGACGCCTTCTTGATCGGCGAACTCGACGACTACGGCGGCCACTGCGGCCGCGCCGACGACTACCACTACCACATCGCGCCGGTACACCTGGAGAAGCAGGTCGGCAAGGGGATGCCGATCGCCTACGCGCTCGACGGCTACCCGATCTACGGCTACACGGAGCCCGACGGCTCGGCGGTCAAGGGGCTCGACCGGTTCAACGGCCACGCGGATGCCGACGGCAGCTACCACTATCACGCCACGAAGACCTATCCATATTTGAACGGCGGGTTTCACGGCGAGGTGACGGAGCGGGACGGCCAGATCGATCCGCAACCGCGGGCCGAACCGATGCGGCCGTCGCTCGACCCGCTCCGCGGCGCAACGATCGTTGGCTACACGGCGCCCACGCCCACCAGCCGCCGGCTCACCTACGAGGTCGGCGGCCGCAAGGGGTTTGTTGACTACAAGGTGAACGGCGACGGCACGCTCGTGTTCGACTCCACCGATCCGTCGGGCAAGAGGACCACGGAGACCTACACGCCCCGCGGCCGCGGCCAGGGTGGCCGGGGCGGGCCCGGGCCCCGCGGAGAGCCGCGCGGAGATGGTGGTCGCGAACCACGCCGGCCAGGTGACGATCGCCCACCGCCGCCGCCCGACCGCCCCGACGACCGGCCTCCACCGCCATCGCAGTCAGGGAGCAGTCGGCCCGCCAGACGCGAGCGGGCCGGAACATCGTCCACGAAGGCGTTGGGGACAGAAACCCTCACCGTCACGAGTTCGGCCATCGGCGCCGACGGATCTCTGCCGGTGGAGTTCACCTGCGACGGTGCCGGCGCATCGCCGCCGCTCGAATGGCAGGCCGGCCCTCCCGGCACGAAGTCCTACGCCCTCACCCTCTGGCACGAGGCGCCGGATCGGGTGAAGTCGTACTGGGTCGTCTACGGCATTCCGGGAAATAGCACGCAGCTAGCGAAAAACTCGACGAACGTCGGCACGACGGGTCTCAACGACAAGAACCGGGCCGAGTATGACCCGATGTGCTCGAAGGGGCCGGGCGTGAAGACGTATCACATCACCGTCTACGCGCTCTCGGCACTGCCGAAACTCCGCGCGAGCGCCGCCACGCGGGACGCGTTGCTCGATGCAATCAAGGACATCACGCTCGCCGAGGGCACGCTGACCTACACCTACGAACGTGGGGCCAGGTGATGAGCTGGGAGAAAATGGGGACGGGAGCGAATTCCCCTAGGGAAATTCGCTCCCGTCCCTATTTTGGTGAGCGTCCCAGGAAGTGGTGGAACGAGTCGGCCAGCGCCAGCCAACTGGCCTCGATCACGTTCTCGCTCACACCGACCGTGCCCCAGACGGCGTCGCCGTCGGTGCTCTCGATCGACACGCGCACTTTGGCGGCCGTGCCCTCCTGGGCATTGATCACGCGAACCTTGTAGTCGAGCAGGTGCATCTGCGACAGGGCGGGGTAGACCTCGGAGAGCGCCTTGCGGAGCGCGGCGTCGAGCGCATTCACCGGGCCATCGCCCTCGGCAACCTCGTGCCGCTGCACGCCATCCACGGCCAGTTTTACCGTCGCCTCGGTCCGCACGTCGTCGCCCGCACGGCTCTCGACGGCAACGTTGTAGGCCAGCTTCTCGAACGCCGGTCGAAACGTTCCCGCGATCCGGTCAACGAGTAGGTCGAACGACGCCCCGGCCGCCTCGAACTGCCAGCCCTCGTTTTCCAGCCGGCAGACCTCCGCCAGCACGCGGTCGAGCAGGACGCGGTCGTTCTTTACATCGGACCGGCTCACGAGCGCGGCGATATTGGAACGGCCCGAAAGCTCGCTGACGAGGATCCGCCGCGAATTGCCGACCGACTCGGGCGGGATGTGCTCGTACGACTCGGTCGCCTTGGCGACCGCATGCACGTGCATGCCTCCCTTGTGTGCGAAGGCGCTCGTGCCTACGAACGGTTGCCCGGGCCGATAACTCATGTTGGCCGTCTCGTAGACAAACCGCGAGAGCTCCGTGAGGTGGCTCGTGCCGGCAGGGCCCGCGCTACCGCCAAGCACGGTGTAGCCTGGCAGCTTGATCGCGAGGTTGGCCACGACCGAGATCAGGTCGGCGTTGCCGCACCGCTCGCCGATCCCGTTGATCGTGCCCTGCACCTGGACGGCGCCCGCGGCGACGGCTGACAGCGAATTGGCGATGGCCACGTCGCAGTCGTTGTGGCAGTGGATGGCGACGGGCACGCTCGCGCCGGCGGCCTGCAGGGCGGCCGACGCCGCTCCGACCAGCGTCGCGATCTCGTCGGGCAACGTGCCGCCG
Source organism: Pirellulales bacterium (assembly GCA_044236455.1). GTDB lineage: Bacteria > Planctomycetota > Planctomycetia > Pirellulales > UBA1268 > CAMCQY01. The sequence continues at coordinate 9,995 of JBIIGJ010000017.1, read as the reverse complement.
TTGGTGTCGCAGAGCACGATCCGCGTGGCGCCGGCCCGCGCCGCCGCACTGATCGTCTGGCCAGAGTAGTCGGGGTCGAGCTTCCAGCCATCGAAGAAATGCTCGGCGTCGTAGAAGACCTCGCGGCCGGAGTCGACGAGGAACCGGACCGTGTCGAATATCATGGCGAGGTTTTCCTCCCGCGACACGCCGAGCACCTCGGTGACGTGGAAGGCGGAGGTCTTGCCGACGATGGTGACGACGCTCGTGCCGGCGTCGAGGAGGGCCTTCATGCCCGGATCCTCGGCCGCGGTCATGCCTCGGCGACGGGTCATACCGAAGGCACAGATCCGCGAGTGGCGCAGCTTCAGCTCACGGGCCCGGGCAAAATACTGGGCGTCTTTGGGATTCGAGAGGGGATAGCCGCCTTCGATGAAGTCGACGCCGGCCTCGTCGAGCCGCCGCGTGATGGCGAGTTTGTCCTCGAGCGAAAAGTTGACGCCCTCGCCCTGCGAGCCGTCGCGGAGAGTCGTGTCGTAGATCTCGATCGTGCGCACTGGTGTCGTCCTCTGCTGGGGGCTGGCTGCCCTCGAACCGACGAGTATAGCCAGCGGGAAATCGATTCGCCGGTGCTACCAGCTCTTCCCGGATTCCCCGGGTGCGGGGAGCGAGGCAATCCGGGCGATGAGCGTGGCGGGATAGAGAATCCCGCAGAGACCTTCCAGCGTCGCGATCGCGCAGGGCCATGTGCCCACAGGTGACACGTCGCCGAAGCCGGCCGTGGTGAGGGTGGAGAAGCTGAGCCAGAGAAAGTCAACCCAGCGCATGGCACGGCCACCCTCGAGATTTTCCGCGACGACGTATCGTCCGGCTTCAAACGTCGCCACAACGCCGTGGAAAGCGGTGAACAGGAATCCCAGCATCACGAAGCTGGCGGCTCCGCAGAGAATCCGCTGCGACGGACGCATCTCTGCATTGAGGGCGTAATAGACGCTGAGGTAGACCGTCACGCTGTACGCGGCCATGAGCACCAGGATCGCCGGGCCACGCCCCTGCAGGCCGGCCTCAGGGAAGGACCACGCCCAGAGAAACGCCACGACAGCGACGACACCCAAGGCCGAGGGCAACTCGCGATACCCGAGCAGCGCGAGGGATGCCAGTGCCATGGACACCGCAGCCAAGGCAAGCGGCAGCGGCGTTGAGTGCTCACCGTGGTCGAGCAGCGGCACGAACAGGACGAGCAGAATCTGTCCGACGAAGATCAACAGGCCGTGATACGGCGCCGCCGCGGCGCGGCGCTGCCAGACGAACCGCGAAAGTGAGCCGGTGTCCGGGGTCTGTTGATCCATGGGTCAGTCGTCGTCGTCGTCAGACGCTTCGTCGGAGTCATCGTCGGCGTCCTCATACTCTCCATCCTCTTCGTCAGCTACGTCGTCGCTCTCGTCGTCGGCTTCATCATCATCACCGTCGTCCGCGTCTGAGTCGTCGGCCTCTTCATCGAGGCGGGCGAAGGCATCCTCACGATCAGCAGCCTCGTCGTCGTCTTCCTCGATCTCCTCAAACTGCTCAACGACCGCGGCGTGCGGCTGGATCTTCAGACGCCGGGGGGCCGGGTCCGGGGCGGGGACCGTCGTGCCGTTTCGCTCGGCCCACTGCTCCATCGTGATCAAGACCTCGCGGGCCTGCGAGCCGGCATACTGGCCGACCACGCCATCCTCCGCCATGAAGTCGATCAGCCGGGCACCGCGGCCGTAGCCCACGCCCAAGGCCCGCTGCAGCAGCGACACGCTGCCACGACCCTCGCGGATCACCACCTCGACGGCGGCCTCGTACATCTCGTCGCGTTCCTTGCCGGCGGAGCCCTTCGGGGCTTCGCCCGACGGCGCCGGCTGCAGGTTCACGAGTTCCGCGGCATACTGCGGCTCGCTCGTGCCGATCGCAGCCATCACGCGGCCGATCTCCTCGTCGGAGAGATAGGTGCCCTGGCCACGCAGGATCTGGCTGGTACCGGGCGATAGGAAGAGCATGTCGCCGTTGCCGAGCAGCCGTTCCGCACCGCACTCGTCGAGCACGACGCGGCTGTCGGTGCGACTCGCCACCTGGAAGGCGATACGGGCCGGCAGGTTGCTCTTGATCAAGCCCGTGATCACGTCGACCGTCGGCTTCTGGGTGGCGAGGATCAGGTGGATGCCCACCGCCCGGCTCTTCTGTGCCAGCCGGATGATGTGCTGCTCGATCTCCTTGCCGGCGGTCATCATCATGTCGGCGATCTCGTCGGCGATCATCACGATGTAGGGCATGGTCGTCGGGATGGCGGCCGCCTCTTCGTCAGTCTCCGGGTTGAACCGCTTCAGGAGCTCCTCGCGGCCAAGCTGGTTGTATTGCGAGAGGTGCCGCACGCCCACCTTCGCGAGCATCGCATACCGCTCTTCCATCTTCTCGACTGCCCAGGCGAGAATCGCTTCCGCCTTCTTCATGTCTGTCACCACCGGGTGCATGAGATGCGGCAGTGCCTTGTAGGGAGTTAGTTCGACCATCTTCGGGTCGATCATCAGCATCCGCACCTCGTCGGGCCGCCGCGTCATCAGCATCGACACGATGATCGAGTTCAAGCAGACGCTCTTGCCCGTGCCGGTGCGGCCGGCGATGAGCAGGTGGGGCAGGCTCGCCATGTCGAAGACCATCGGGTTGCCCGCCACGTCCTTGCCGAAGTAGAGCGGGATCTTCATCGTGCGGCTCTTCGACTGCGTCTCCTCGATCACCTCGCGGAGGCGGACCATCTGGCGGGTCGTGTTCGGCACCTCGATGCCCACCGAGTTCTTGCCCGGAATCGGGGCCACGATGCGGACGCTCGGCACCCGCAGCGCGATGGCAAGGTCGTCGGCGAGGTTGGCGATCTTCGCCAGGCGGAGCCCCGCTTCCAGTTCGATCTCATACTGCGAGATGACCGGACCGGTCTCGATCTCGACCACGCGAACCTTGAAGCCGAAGTCGGCGAACGTCTTTTCGAGCACGCGGGCCCGGTCGCGGACCTCCTGTTCCTGCTCATCGAGCTGCAGCTGTTCGGCCGGCAGCAGCAGTTCGAGCGACGGCAGCTCGTAGTTGGCCGTCGGATCGGGGGCCATCTGGATCGCCTCCGGCTTGCGGCGGCGGTTGGCGAGCGACTTGATCGGCACGACGGGGCGTGGCTCCTCCGCGGCCTCCATCTCCTGATCATCAGCCGAGGCATCGTCCACGCCTTCGTCGGACGAGGCATCGACCGCATCGATGTCGTCCTCACCGTCGTCCTCCGGCGCGGCGAGTGGCTTCTCGCGGCGGCGGACCCGGATCGTGGGCCCGAACTCACCGTCGGCATCGTCCTCGGAACCGTCCTCGTCATCGCTGGCTGCGTCGCCACCGGCGGTCCGCGGCCGCAGGCCGGGATATGCCGTGGCGACATCGGCAGCAGCCTCGGCGAGCCCATCGACCGTGCGGGTTCGCGAGGCAAGCCTGGCGCGGAGGTGCGTCAGCCCCGCAACGAAGGCGGTGCTGATGCTGCCCACGACCGCCGTCATGCCGGCGACTGCCCGCAGCGCGAGCGTGTCACAGGCGAGGAAGAGCCCGGCGCCCGTGATGGCGGTGACGACGATGGCGGCACCTGTCTTTGCAAAGTAACCCTCTGCGAAGTGCCTGCCGATCGCGCCGGCGTGGCCGCCCGGCCCCCAGATCGGCCGCGCGACCCAGTCGGGCAGGAACATCGCCAAAAGCGTGCACACGCCGACCACGGCCACGACCCCGCCGGCCGTGCGAAGCGGCAGATCGGGCATCGCACGGCGGCGCAACAGCATCAGGTCGAAGCCGGCGACGGCCGCCACCGCGATCCATGCACCGAGCCCGAACGCTTCATAGAGGCCGGAAGCCGCGATGGAGCCAAGGAAGCCGCAGGCATTCGTCGCCCGCGCATGCGGAGGAAAACCGTACGAGACGGGGGGATCGGCGGCGTCGAACGTCGCGAGTGCCGCGATCACGAACAGACAGCCGGCCAAGAGCGCCAGCGCCGTCAGGTCGCGGAAGCGGTTGCGCGGAAGGATCGTCGGCTCGGGGACCGGCTGAGCGGCCGGTGCGACGGAGGCCCCACCAGATCGCGGCTCGGACGCGAACCTCCCGGCACCAAACCTGCCGGCCCCGAAATTCCCGGCTGTTGGGGAGGCGGCCATCGCCGGGTGGCGGGACGTCATTGACGACGATACAGAACGATCCACGATGCTCATCAGGGAGTCCTTTCCTGCCAAACGCGCGGCACCAACCAAACTCTACAGGCCGGTTTTTGGCACGGCTGCGATCCCACCACGCGGAGCACCGCCACGCCACGCCGGCCGTGCCGGCTGTGCCGGATGCAAGGAATCTGCCGGCGCCGTAGAGTGGTCGCTCACCGAGCACCCTGCGCTAGCACCCTGTCAATGACCGATCCGCGGATGACCGTTCCTGGCATGACCGACTTGGGCCTGGGTGTCGTCTCCGGACTCGCCGCCGCGTTTTTCAGCGCGCTTTCCTATCTCGTGTCCCGCCACTACGGACTGGCCCAGCGGGCCCTGGGACGGCAGGGTTCGGCCCTCCGGCTGCTCGCGGTCTCGCACCTGCTGATGGCGTCCGTCTGCATCCCGATCACCTGGGCCGCCTGGCCCGCCACGCCGCCCGCCACACGGCTGTTCGCGTTTCCGCTCGCCGCTTCAGCCGGCTTCTACCTGCTCGGCCAGTCGTCCCTCTTCGCCGCCCTCAAGCGGGTGGAGGCGTCGCGGATCGCGCCGCTGCTCGGCCTCAAGATCATGATGCTGGCGGCGATCGTGTCGTTCGTGCTGGGACACGTGCTCGACACACGGCAGTGGCTGGCGGTGGCGCTGAGCGTGGCCGCGGCGGCGATGCTGCAGGCCGGTAGGGGAGCGGTGCCGGCAGGGGCGTTCGGCTTCGTGCTGTCGTGCTGCCTCTGCTTCGCGATCTCCGACATTTTTATCATCCGCCTCATCGACGGCCTGCAGGCCGGGGTCGTGGCGTCCGGCGGCGCAATCAGCCGGCTGTACGCCGGCGGCCTGGCCATGGCGCTGACCTACGGCCTCTGCGGGGCTCTCTTCACACCGCTGGCAATCAGCATGCGGCCGCACGCGCACGGCGACTGGGCTGCCGCGGCGCTATACGCCTCCGCGTGGCTCTTATCGATGGTCGGCCTTTATTGCTGCTTCGGCCTGGTCGGCGTCGTGTTCGGCAACATCCTGCAGTCGACGCGGGGCGTGATGTCGGTCGCGCTCGGCGCGACGCTGGCCCACATTGGCTGGCACGAACTAGAGCAGCGGGTCGACCGGACCACGCTCCTGCGGAGGCTGGCCGCGGCCCTGCTGATGACCGCCGCGATCACGCTCTACGTCATCGACCTGTGGTGAAAGGCATCAGACGCTCGTCTGGCGGCAAAAACCGCCGGGGGCGGTGAAAGCCTCCGACTCGAGGCGAGGATACGCCGACTCGCTTCGGCTTCCCCCGACCCCCGGCTCCTCCAAAAATGTCAGGCAGGCCGCTCCGGTTGCCCCGGCAGGTTCTAGCCCCTACGCAAGGATGCCCTTCACGATCTTGCCGTGCACGTCGGTGAGCCGGTAGCGGCGGCCCTGGAACTTGTAGGTCAGCCGCTCGTGGTCGATGCCGAGCAAGTGCAGGAGCGTCGCATGAAAGTCGTGCACGTGCACGCCATCCTTAACGACGTTGTAGCCGTATTCGCAGGTCTCGCCGTAGGTGGTGCCGGGCTTGATGCCGCCGCCGGCCATCCACGTCGTGAAGCACCGTGGATGGTGGTCGCGGCCAAAATCATTCCCCGGCTTGTAAAGCCCCTGGCAGTAGTTCGTGCGGCCGAACTCACCGCCCCAGATCACGAGCGTGTCGTCGAGCATGCCGCGGTCGGCGAGATCCTGCACCAGGGCAGCCGCCGGCTGGTCGGTCTGCTGGGCCTCGCGTTTGATGCCCCCCTTCAAGCCACCGTGATGATCCCAGTCCTGGTGGTAGAGCTGGATGAACCGCACGCCGCGTTCGGCCAATCGCCGGGCCAGCACGCAGTTGGCTGCGAACGTGCCGGGATCCTTCGCATCAGGGCCGTACTTTTCGAGCACATGGGCCGGCTCATCGGAGAAGTCGGTCACCTCCGGCACGCTCGACTGCATGCGGAAGGCCATCTCGTAGTTGGCGATCCGCGCCGTGATCTCGGCGTCGGGGATGCGGGCGAACTCGTGTTCGTGCAGCTGCCGGAGGCCGTCGAGCAGCTGCCGGCGGTTCTCCGGCGACACGCCGGCCGGATTGTTGACGTAGAGCACGGGGTCGCCGCCGGAGCGAAACCGCACCGCCTGGTGCTTCGTCGGCAGGAATCCCGCTCCCCAGAGGTGCGACATCAGCGGCTGGCCGCCCTTGTTCTTCGTGACCAGCACCACGAACGAAGGCAGGTCGTCATGGGCGTTGCCGAGGCCGTAGTCGAGCCAGGCCCCGATGCTCGGCCGCCCCGGGATCTGCGAGCCGCTCTGCATGAACGTCACGCCCGGGCCGTGGTTGATGCTCTCCGTATACATCGTGCGGATGAAGCAGAGCTTGTCGGCGATCTTCGCCGTGTGCGGGAGCAGTTCGGAGAGCCAGGCGCCGCTGTCGCCGTATTGCGAGAACTTGAACGGGGAGCCGACCAGCGGGATCGAGCTCTGGTTGCCCGACATGCCCGTCAGCCGCTGGCCGCCGCGAACGCTGTCGGGAAGCTGCTCGCCGCTCTTCTCGACGAGCAGCGGCTTGTGGTCGTAGAGATCGAGCTGCGACGGCCCGCCCGACTGAAACAGATAAATCACCCGCTTGGCCTTGGGCGGAAAATGAAATCCGCCCAGCACGCCGCCGGCGTTATCCGCGGGCGTTCCCTCGGCGGCAGCCGCCCGCCCGAGCATGTCGGCCAGTGCCATACCGCCGAGCCCCATGCCAAACGAGCTGAGCCAGTCGCGCCGATTGAGATGGTTCATCGAATATGCCTGCATCAGATCACCTCTTCACGACGCAGCCGTCGTAGTTCATCAGGGCATTGATCACGCCCGCCAGTGCTGCGGTGTCGGCGGCCCACAGGGTCGCCGACGGCTTCCTGTCACCGATCCCCACGACCGCGAAGGCCTCCTCAGGGCGGCAGTGATACCACTCGGCCTGCTCCGCATGCATCCGCCGCATGATCGCCATCTCTTCATCGTCCGCGCGGCGGCTCGTCAGCAGCTCAAACGCCCGTGCCAAGGCATCGTCGTTCCGACCGGAAGACTCGGCCAGCAGCGTCTCCGCGAGCACCCGCGAGGCCTCGACGAACTGCGGTCCGTTCATCAGCACGAAGGCATGCAGCGGCGTGTTCGTCGCATCGCGCTTCGCCACGCAGACCACTCGCTTCGGCACGTCGAAGCTCTCGAGTACCGGGGCGGGGCCGGTCCGCCGCCAGAACGTGTAGAGGCTGCGGCGGTAGAGGGCCTCACCTTTGCCTGCGGCGGCGGGCTTGAACGATTCCGGCAGGTCGTAGGTGTTCACCGGCGGGCCGCCGGTCTTCTCGACCAACAGACCGCATGCGGCCAGCGCACCGTCACGGATCATCTCCGCCGGCAGCCGGTGCCGGGGTCCCCGGGCGAGCCACAGATTAAGCGGATCGTCGGCCATCACCTGGGCGTCGGCGATGCTCCGCTGCCGGTAGGTCTGTGAGAGCATGATCGTCTTGATGAGCCGCTTCATGTCCCAGGCGGCACCGGCCGGGCCATAGTCATCAAAGCCGTGCGAAAACTCCCATGCCAGCCAGTCGAGCATCTCGGGGTATTCAGGCCGCGTCGACTGGCTCCCGAGATCCTCCGGGCTCTTCACGAGGCCCAGCCCGAAGAGCGACTGCCAAACCCGATTGACCGTCACCCTCGCCAGCAGCGGATGATCAGGATTGGTGAGCCACCGCGCGAGACCAAGTCTGTTTTTTGGCTGATCGGCAGGGAACGGAGGAAGCACCGCGGGCGTATCGGGCTCTACCGGCTCGCCCCGCTTGTCATAATCGCCACGGTTGAGCACGTAGGCCGGCTTCGGCTGCGGCAGCTCCCGCATCACCATGATTTCCTGCGGCCTTTCGGCGAGGTCGTCGCGGGCCCGCCTCGCGGCTTCGAGCGAGGCCCGCTTCGCGGCGGCCGTCTCGTCGAACGCGGCGGCGACATAGCCGCCGATCAGCTCGCCATCCTGCTTCGCGGCGACGGCATCCTTGATCGCACCCGGCTGAAAGAGATCACGGACCTCCAGGTTCGAGAGACGCCGGTCGAACACGCGAAACTCGTCCACGAGGCCGCCCTTGAAGCCGCTGTCCCGCATCCGTTCGCCGATCCGAATGTGGTCGCCACCACCGCCCGTGATCTCCCGCGTGAGACTGTCGCGCACGACCTCCGTCGCCACCGGATGCCCGTTCACGAAGATCTTCAGGCCGCCGGCCTTGCTGGAGCCGTCATTCGACACGGTCACGTGCACCCACTCGCCGACAGGCAACGGTTCGGCGCAGCGGACCGAGATTGCATCCCCGGGCCAGAAGTGGATGAGCGACCACTGCAGGTGTCCGTCCAGAACCAGAAGCTCGTAGCCACGACTGGCCGCGTCGGTCCATGCCTGTGAGCGATGGAAGACGACCGCCCGCTCATAGCGAGTTGCTGCCTTGAGCCAGAGCGACACGGTGAATGGCTGGCTCCGCCGAAAGTTGCCCACCGGCGTCTGCACCGGGTGATCACCCGTGAGGTGCACGGCTTGGCCGGAATGCCCCTCAACGAGCGTATTTTCCGGCGGCGAAGTCGCGGACTTGTCGGCGGCAAGCAGGCTGGCGAACTTGCCGTCGGCGCCGCGTTCATCAAACGAATAGCGGACGATCTCCCCCGGAATCGTGCCGGGCTCGGCGGCCACGAGCGAGGCAGGCAGTTCGGCTTTACCAGCGATCCAGTTCGCCACTCCAGCACGGGCCACTGCCTCGCACCGCTCGAGGTCAGTGGCCGCCTCCGCCGCCGACTCCTCGGCCTTCACCAGCGCCGTCGCCGTCTTGTCGTCGAGGATCCGAAGTTTCGGCGTGGGCACGGCCGACGTGAAGTACGAATAGAGCCCTGCCTCGTCCACATCGTCGAAGAAGGCGAAGAACTGGTAAAATTCCTTCTGCGAGAGGGGATCGAACTTGTGGTCGTGGCAGCGGCAGCACTCGAGCGTGAGCCCCAGGAATGCCGTGCCGAACGTGGTGACGCGGTCGTTGATCGAGTTGATCCGGTATTCCTCCTCGACCGAGCCGCCCTCGCACTCCTGCTGGTGCAGCCGATTGAACGCCGTGGCCAGAATCTGTTCGTCGGTGGCATGCGGCACGAGATCACCGGCGAGCTGCCAGGTCGTGAACTGATCCCACGGCAGGTTTTTGTTGAAGGCGGAGATCACCCAGTCGCGCCAGGGCCACATCGCCCGCTCGCGATCGACCTGGAACCCGTAGCTGTCGGAATAGCGGGCCAGATCCATCCAGTCGGCCGCCATCCGCTCGCCATATCGTGAGCTCGCCAGCAGCCGGTCGAGGAGTTTCTCATAGGCATCGGGCGACGTGTCGGCAACGAAGGCCGCGACCTCGGCAGGCGTTGGGGGCAGGCCGGTGATGTCGAACGTGGCCCGGCGAATGAGCGTGGTCTTGTCGGCTTCGGGCTGGGGCTTGATGCCGCGTTTCTCCAGCTTAGCCCGCACGATCCTGTCAATCGGATGCAAGGCCTGTGGCTCACTGGCCGGTCCGGCCAGTTCAGGAATCTCCGGCTTCGCCACCGGCACGAACGCCCAGTGAGGCTCATACTGGGCACCTTGGGCGATCCACCGCTTGAGCAGATCCACCTGTTCGTCGGTGAGCCGGCCGATCTTGGCTTCGGGCGGCGGCATCACCGTGTCGGGATCGGTCGAGATGATCCGCGCGAAGAGTTCACTCGCTTCGACATCCTCCGGTACGATCGCTCGGGCACCGCTATCGA
>JBIIGJ010000212.1:0-3628 GCA_044236455.1 Pirellulales bacterium | reverse complement strand
CACGATCTCGTCCCCCGCCTTGAGGCCCGCGGCGGCGGCCGGCGATCCCTCCTCCACCTCGGCCACCTTGACGTCGAAGTCGTTGCCCCGAGGCCGCACGAGCGTCATGCCGACCTGGCACCGCTTCGGGGCCACGAGTTTTGCATCCAGCGTCGTCTCGCCGCCGTCCCGCTTGACGGCGACCTTCACGACATGCCCCTCGGGGTAGATGCCCATCAGTCCGGCCAGCCGCAGGGCGTTGGCCACGGGCGCTCCATCGAGGCCGACGATCGCGTCGCCTCTGCGGAAGCCCGCCGTCGCGGCGGCCGATCCTTCGGCGACGTCCTTCACGACCACGCTCTCCGGCAACTCCCGTTCGCTGCCCGCAAACTCGAGACCGGGAATCCGGCCGTGCTTCACTTCGCCCCCGCCGGCCCCCTCCAGCCGCGGCAGCCAGATTCGAATCTGCTTCGCGCTGATGGCGAAGCCGAGGCCGGTGTTGCTCCGCAGGCCGAATCGCGTGCTGATCTGGCCGTTGATGCCCACCACCTCGCCGGCCATGTTGATCAGCGGACCGCCGGAGTTGCCCGGGTTCACCTCGGTGTCGGTGACGATGCACTCGGTGTAGCTGCCCTGGGTGTGATGCAGGGCCGAGATGATTCCCGCCGTGAACGTCGGCGCCTGGTCGATCACGCCGAGGCCGAACGGGTTGCCGACCGCGAGCATCTCGTCCCCCACCGCGAGGGCCTCCGAATCGCCGAGTTCCAGATGCGGCACCGTCTGGCCCTCCTTGAGTTCCAACTGCAAGGCGGCAAGGTCGCCGTACGGATCGGTGCCGAGGACTTTCGCGCGGAACGTGCTGCCATCGCCGAGCCGGACGGCGAATGTCCGCCTGCCCTCGAGCACGTGGTCGTTGGTGAGCATCAGCCCGTCGGGACGGATCACGACGCCGCTGCCGCCGGCGATGAAGACGAAGGCGGGGCGAACGCGGACAAAGAGATCGACCAGGTCGCCGGCCGCGGCGGCCATGGTCGCCACGGCGCTGGTGGCCGCGAGGACGAAGGCGATCAGCCGCGGGCAGGCACGGCGCGGATTCATCGGGCTTCCTCCAGGGTGACGGTCATCAGCCGCGTGTCATCGGTCGAGAGAACGCCCTCGAACGATTCGCCGGGCTGGAGCGATTTCTTGAGACGCTGGATGTCCTCGGCCGTTTCGACCTCCCGTCCAGCGATCATGAGCCTGGGCCCGCCGCCGCGCCGCTGCACCCGCAGTTCCACCGTTTCGCCAGGCTTGCAGGCGGCGATCCGTTCAAACACGTCGGGCCAGCTCTGCAGTTCGGCGCCGTTGAGTTCCACGAGCACGTCCCCCCGTTTCAGGCCCGCCTTTTCGGCTGGCGACTTCGGCACGATGCCCCCCACCACGACGTCTTCGGTGAAGGCCTTCGACTCGTCCGCCTGCACGCCGAGGAACGGGCCCGGAATCTGCTCGAACGACTTGCCCGACTTCATGGCCTCGAGAGCGTCGCAAATCCGGTCGCCCCGCGACACCATGCCGACGCCGGAGTTCGGCGCCCGCGTCCACATCATCAGCTGCTGCGGAGTCACGAGCCGTCCCAGCAGCGTGTCGGGCTGAATGGGGGCGGCCGCAAGTCCGAGGAAGTTGCCGCTGCGGTCGAAGACCGGCCCTCCCGAGTTGCCGTAGTTGAGCAGGGCGTCGGTCTGGAACTGGTAGCCGCGGCTCCGCGAGGGCGCCGAAATGATGCCGGCGTTGAGCGTGTAGCCGGGCTTCGCGCCCGGCAGATACCCGATCAGTCCGACGGCGTCGCCGAGCTGCGGCGAGGTGGCCGTACCGGCGACGTCGAGCCAGGGCAGGTTCTGGGCGTCGATCTCGAGCAGGGCCACGCCGAGCGGCTCGTGCCGCGACCGGACCGTCGCTTCGTGACGGGTCCCGTCGGCGAGCACGACCGTGATCTTTCGGATCTGGTTGGGCTGCTGATCGAGCCCCCCCTCCGGCTCGCCGAGCAGTTTCTGGATCGGCTCGTGGACGTCGAAGGCCCGCGGTCCGCCGGTCTTCTTGGCGACGAAAGCGGTGTCGCCGCCGACGTTGAACAGGCTCGTGAGCACCAGGCCGTCGGCCGACACGATCACACCCGTGGCCGACGCGGCTGGCCGCCGCAGCAACTGGTTGACCTCCATCGCCCGGGCAACGTTGAGGTAGTCGTTGAACCGCTGCTGCTTCTGCGAGTCGGGCAGCTTTTCCCAGTCTTTGATGCCGGCCTGATACTCCTCCCACGACACGCGGGGCAGGATTTCAGCGGGGTGTTTCCGCTCCACCTCGACGCCGACAAGGGATCGCGCCATCTCGTCGGCGGCGGCACGCAGCGGCGGGCCGGGGGCCTGTGCGGCGAGGCCCGGCAACGGGTCGAACTGCAACGCCGGCGTGATCGCCGCCAAGGGCCCGAACCGCTCCAGCAGCACCAGCATCGGCACGGCCGTGCCCTGCCAGCGCAACGGGAGGATGCCCATCGTGATAACGCCGCAGACCTGGCCCTGCTCGTTCAGCATCGGTCCGCCGTCAGACCCCGGATTGACCGCCGCTGTGGTCTCGATCGCGACCCCGGCGTAGTCGGCTTCCGGATTCTTCGGCACGTCGTAGATGCCGCTGATGATCCCGCGGCTGAACAAAGCGCGGCCGTTGGTGAGCAGCGCGTTCTGGACGTCGGCGACTGTGTAGGCGGTGGAGCCCAAGGCGGGCAGGCCTCGGGCCAGCGACAGGGCGGGCAGGCCGGAGGCTTCGACCTTGATGAGCGTGACCGCGAGTTCCTTGCTCGAGGCCACGATCTTGGCGTCGCGGGACACGAAGCCCGGGAAGGTCACGCGAATGCTTTTCGCGGAGGGGGGCACCACGCTGGTGGCCGTGAGAATGTGACCGTCCGGGGAAATGACGAAACCCGTTCCCCCGTTGGCCAAATAGGCGTTGGTCTTGCAGGTGATGCCGACCGTGCACTCGAGGGCCTTGTCGGCCACGATCCGGGCGGCGGACCGTTCGGCCTCAGCGGCCTGTGCGAAACCATGCATCGCGAGCCCGATCAGCAGCGACACCAGAGCGAGGAGTTTCAGTTTCATGGGTCATCCTTGGCCGGAGCCAAACGATCGTGCGGCGGTGCGGCTCCGTCATGATCACAAGTCTAAGCAAAGCGGTCTTCTGCGGCAGCAGGCGGTGCTTGCGGGTCTGCGGCGGCGACCGTAGAAAGGATTCGCACGCAGACGGCATGCGGATGCACGGAGTGTCTCCGAAGCCGGCCGCCTGGTGGCTTGCGTCGATGTTTCGCGTCAGGCGGTGGGCGGGCCACGGGCCGGCAGGATTGGCGGAGGCTCGAGCGGTTCGCCAAGATGTCGTGCGAGCGGGGCTTTTGATTCGGATTCGCGTCACAGCAGCCTCCGGTGGCGTGACCGTCGCCCCCATGCCCGCCGGTCGCGACCTCGCGCCGCTTGCCGACATTCCCGATTGCCAACGCCGTGACGGCCCGGGATGGCAACCTCTCCTCCATCACCGCTTCCGAATCCCCTGATTCCGTCGAGATCCCGCTGATCGAGACGCTGGAGTTGATTCAGGAGCCGGACGGCAGCCCCACGGAAGACTTCATGAT
>JBIIGJ010000211.1:0-3713 GCA_044236455.1 Pirellulales bacterium | reverse complement strand
TGCGGACGTCGCCATCCACCGTGCCGGTGATCCCATCGGGCGTGAAGGTCAGATCGAAGGGCCCCATGCCACGCACGCCCACGTTGCCCTGGGTCAACTTCACATACTCCGCCGCGGGCGCGATGAAGCGGATCTTGCCGCCCTCGGCCGTGACCTGAGGCTCGGGCGGCGCGGGCGTTTCCGCCGTCTTGCCCTTGAAGCTGAGCCTGCTGCCGCGGAGTAGGAGGAGCTGCGGCTCGCCCGACTTCGGCACACGCACCGCCCCGACCTGCCCGGAGAACTCGATGCCCTCGCCCTTGAACTCAAGCGGCATGGTCGCCAGGAAAACGAAATCCGTTCCCTCGGCCGTGACGACCTTCGTGACGCCGGGGGCGAGCTGCGTGGCAGTCGGTGCCGCCTCGCCGGCACCGCGGGGATAGAGCACCCAGGCCACGTCCTGCCCCGGCGGACTTTGCAGCCGCAGGGACACGTGCTGTTCCTTCTTGTTGCCGTCGATCCAGTCGCGCGACGTGCCGGTGGGCTTGCTGTAAGCCCCGACGGCGAGCGGAAGATCGTCCTCGACCATCTCGAAGGCGGGATTGGCGCGTTCGGTGAACACCATGTCGAGCTTGGTCGGCCACTCGGTGTCGAGCAAGACCTTTTGCCCCTCGATCGTCACGTTGCTCTTGCGGCCGAGCAGGCTGAGGCTGAACCAACTCGCGAACCGGCCCTCGCCCTGCGTGCTGTCACGAATCACGAAGTAGTTGGCCCCCTTCGGATTCGGGCTCTTGAGGAACATCACCTGCCGGTCCCAGGTGAATGCCCCCTCCTCCTGGCCGAGGTTGGGCAGCACCCTGCGGTCCCGTTCGCTGGCCACGTTGGGGACGCCCTTTGCCCAGCCGGGGGCGCCGCCGGGCGTGATCCACCAATCGGGATATCCGGTCGAGTGCCAGGCGTAATCCACGCTTTCGCCGAACCGGGTGTCGAGAATGTTGCTGTCGGCCCAGGCGTGCGGCATGTCGTTGGTGGGTGCGCCGAACCGCAGGAAGTTCTTGTCCGGGAAGGCCGGATCCTTGGGGCCTCCATATTGGTAAGGCTGCGGCGGCACCAGCACGGCCCCCTTTGCATAGAGCGCGAGATTGCCCTGGTCCTGGCCCCAGTGGCTCCAGTGATGGCCGCTGCGGAGGAAGAGGCACGTCTCGTCGGGCCCCTGATGGGCGCGGAAGACGATGCCGTAGCCCGGATAGAGGCGAGTCGCGAGCTTGGGTTCCCGGGGGGCGATCGAGGGACGGATCATGGCAGGGATCGTGATCGCGTCGCCGCCGGTGCCGATCATGCGGCCGTTGGTATCCCACGCCCAGCGGAGATTGGCGGCGAACTCGGGATCGCGGTCGGCGAAGTTGCCCATCGCCTGGAGGAAGTGGGGCGACTGCCCGCACGGGGAGTTGGCCGTGCCGGGGATCGTACGGGAGCCATACCGGGAATCGACCGGCGAGAGCAGGTTCAGGAAATAGTCGAAGTCGACGCGGTTGTAGCCGTAGATGCGGTCGGCGGCGGGCACCTTGTCGGCGAGCGCGCCCATGAGTCCGCGCGAGATCTTGCCGTAGCCGTGCATCTGGTAGCTCGCGCCATACTCGATCCAGGCCCCCTCGGGCGCCATGAAGGTGCCCTGCTTGTAGGCGAGGAAGTCGCCCATGGAGTCGGCCCATGTCTTGTGCATCGGATGATCGGGCACGAGCGCCGCCAGGTTGCTGCGGTCACTGAGCCGCGAGACACCCATGTTGGGATTGCCGTGGTGCGAGCCGTTGCCCGCGCTCGTGACGTCGGGGTCAGTGAGCAGGTAGCAAAGCAGGGCGAGCCGACTGCGGAGCAGCCGCCGCTCCTCGGGCGGGAGTTTCGAGTCGGCGAGAGCCGCCTCGGCCGCGGCCACGGGGCCGCCGAAGTCTCCGAGCGTGTGGTGATGGTGGATCGAGATCGAACTGATGATGTGCTCGATGCTCTGCTGGAGGCTTCGGCCGCCGCCCGGTGCAATCGCCGGCAAGTCGCCCTGCGGGGGCTTCGCCAGCCACTCTGGCGTCGTGAAGACGCGGGGATACTTCACGCCTGAGTCGGCCCAGTCGAGGACGAAGTCTTTGTAGCGGTCGAGGCCGACGACGCCGTAGTAGATCCGCACCGCGTTGCCGGTGCCGGCCCCGCCCTGCAGGCTCTCCGAGGTCATGGCCGGCGGCGCGAGCACGAGCGCCCAGATCCGCCGGCCGTGGGTGGTTGGCAGGGCCGGATCGTGCTCATGGCATGAGAAGGCCGAGACATCGCTTCGCGGCTCCGCGAGCCACGAGGTCTGCTTCACCGCCATCGGGAAGCGAACGTGAACCTGCCCGCCCTTCACGAACACGGGCAGGCTGTTGGCCCGCCGCCAGTCGCCCTTGTGCAGGGGCGCGACGATCGCCAGCGGATACTTCCCGGCATCAGCCTTGCGGGCCTCCGCCGCATGCACGCCGTAATAGGCGACGAACTTATTGCCCCAGCAGGAGTCGTGGTGGATGGCCCGCAGCGGCAGGTCGCCGCCGGCGGCCGCGACGAGGCTCGGATCGATGTTGGCGGGCTTCGTCTTCTCCTCGTCGGCGAGGGGGACGAACGTGGCCGGGCCGTTGCCCTGGCCGGCGACGCTCATGTGCTCGACCGCGTCGGGCTGCCAGCCCTTCGTGAGGTCGAGCTGCCAGAAATCGGTGTCGGCCTCGATGCCGAGGTCATACTCCTCCTGCACCTCCGCGAAGGGCACGCGGTCGGTGACACGGACCCGCGCCGCGTAGAAACCGCCCCCCTCGTAGTCGATCCGGTAGCGGACCTCGACGAACACCGGCCCGCGAGCAGTCTGCGTCACGCTGAATTGCTTGACGGGCCGCTTGAGCAAGAGCGAGCCCGCGCCCCGCCAGCCGCCGTCCGGGCCGCGAAAGGCGAGGATGGGTGCGGGCATCGTGTCGGCCGCCACGGGCTTTTCGAACGTCCTCTCCTGCGGCGTGGGCACCTTCACCGCCAGCATTTGGTTGCCGAGAACAAGCGCATCGCCTTCGACTACCGCGGAGACTGCCGGCGTGGCCGTGGGACCGGTGCCGCCGCTTTGAATCGTGTAGGCCGACGTGCCGCCGGGCGGAACGGCTGCGACGAATGACAGTGTCGCCTTACCCTGCTCGCCGGGCGTCACCTGCACCGGCAGCGGCTTGCCGTCGGCATCGACCACGCGGAGCGATCCGCCGCCGTCAGCCTGGGAGCTGATCGTGTAGTTGACGAGGTCAGCCGCGAAGCCGCGGCCGGTCACGTCACGGATCGTGACGGTCTGCGGCTCCGCGGCACGGCCGCTGGCGGCAAGGAGAAACGCGCAGCACACGACCACAATACGTTTTGTCATAAGTCTATCATTTCCTGTGGGGCATCGGGCGATTACCAACATCATCCGATCTCCTCCACGACGCCGTCGCTCGAACCGAAGCGGTCGGTGTCCACGCCCATCTGGCGGAGCATCCGTACGTAGAGATTGCAGAGCGGCTTGTTCGTCTCGTTGCCGTAGGAGACGTGGCCCTGGTGTTTGTAGCCGCCGCCGGCCAGCAGAACCGGCAGGTTGAACGAGCTGTGCGCCGACGCGTCGCCCAGGTTGCTCGTGAAGAGCACCTGCGTGGAGTCGAGGAGCGTGCCGCTCTCCTCCTTCGTGTCGGCGAGCTTGGCGATGAACCGCGAGA
>JBIIGJ010000210.1:0-3734 GCA_044236455.1 Pirellulales bacterium | reverse complement strand
CCGCGATCCCGTCGCTGACGCTCAGGGCTTGTATTCGACTTTGCGGAATCCGTGAGGGGCATGGGCAGCCCCGAACCGTCGCGTTCGCTACTCGCGGCATGCAACAACCTGGCAGTCGCATTACGCCGGCAGATCGTCCCACATCGGACACCAGAGCGGCATCCTCGGGAACAGCTGCATCGCCAGCTTCTCAGCCACCTGCGTCGATGCCTGCATCCGGCCCGCGGCCGCGGCTTCGATTGGATCGGATTGTCCCAGCAGCAGCCGGGCCAGTTCCTCATCGGAGAGCTTGAGGTAGCTGCGGCCCGATCGACCCGCATGCACCGTGGCCTTCCCATCGGCGACGATCACCGAGCCACGGAAGCCGGGGGCGTCGAGCCCCAGTTCGACCGTCTCCCGGATGCCCGCGGCCACCACGCGGGCGGCAACGGCCGGGGCGGCCGCCGTGAGCACGTCGAGCGGCTTGAACACCTTTGCGACGATCATCCGGTCGTTGGTCGACACGAGGCTGTCGCCCCCGGCCACGGCCTGATGGAGCGGGTCGGAAGCGCTCGACTCGTAGACGATCTCCTGCCGGTCGTTCTCGATCGCCTCGGCACAGACCCGGGCCAGAATCTCCCGCTCGAGCCCCGGAAACTCCGGATCCGCAAACAGCTCCAGCACGCGATTGCCCGACTGGACGCAATAGCCCACGATCCGGGCCGTCGTCTCATGCAGGTCGTAGCGGTCCTGTCCCATCAGCGCGACGATGATCGAATCAAACGCACCACGGCTCACGAGCCACCGAGAATATGCCTCGCTGCGGTCGAGCGGCCCGACGAACCGGGCGGCATTCTGGGTGAAGATCCGCAGGATCGCCGGCAGTTCTACATGTCGCCACTGCCGCATCGTGACCGGCTCGCCCTCCCGCTTCGGTCCCTCGAGCAACCGTGAGAGGATGGCGGTCGGACGGCCCGGCGTCGCGCAATCGCGACCGAGCACGCTCCAGCCCAGTTCATGAAACGAGGGCGCGATCCGCGTGCGTGAGAAGGCGATCGCCGCTCCCATCTGCCGCATGCGCTCCTCCGCGGCTCGCACGAGCCGCTGGCCGTGGCCGGCGCCGCGGCACTCCGGCAGCACGGCAACACGATCCAGCACGGCCGCTTGCACGGTACCGCCGCCGAGCCGCACGGTCCGCGGCACGATCTCGGCATGGCCCACGATGCGGCCGGCCAGCCGCGCCACGAGCCGATTGGCCGAGTCGTGATCGGGATGATCGACGGCGGAGTGAAACTCGGTCTTGGACGGGGGAGAAGGCAGGCCGGAGAGCAACTGCAGGATTTCCGCCTGGTCTCCCGCGCGGGCGGGAGCAATATGGCAGTCCTCCAGCATCCACGCCGGCGGCCTGTGTTGGACGACCGGTTCGTGCGGCACGTGCAGGACGGCCGGACGCTTCGTCAGCGGCCGGCGGCTCACCACCGTGCCTGCCGGCCGGATTTCGACGGCCTGCACCATCATGGCGTCGAGGGTACCCTCATCCGCAGTGGCGGGTGTCCGGGGGCGGACGCTTTGCCGTGCGGGGGGCTTGTCGCCGGTGGCTCGGCGGGGCGGCTTGACGGTGGCCTTGGGGGCCGCGGGGACGCGGGCAGCTTGAGCAGTTTTTCCCGCCGGCTTTTCCGTGCCGGAGGCCAGCCGGATCGTCGTGGCCGACTGCTGCACGTCTGCCGATTTGAACCGGGTGGGCTGGGAGATCACTGCCGTGCCGGCGCGAATCTTCAGCCGGGGCTTTGTTTTTGGGCGACGTGTGGCGACGGCTGTCGACCGCACGGCGGAGCGGGAGGAATGCCGGGGCGACGTGCGTGAAGGCCTGCCTCGAACCGCAAAACCAGCCGAGCGAACGAACTCAATCCGACAGGACGCGCTGCGAAAAGACATCGTGCCTCCTCTCCTTGGGGCGTCAAGAAACCAATCCGTTGCCCTTCAAGATATGCGGCCGATCAGTCCATTTCCAGTAGCAGGAAGGATTTGAGTGCGTTTTCCGAAAAAAAGCACCATGGATATTCCCTCGACCGAAGCACCTTCTGGGCCCGTATGGCTGTCGCCAGCGGATCGACGCGGTCGAGCAACCTGCCACGCAGTGAGTGTGTGTGGAATGCCATGCGCTCGTTCGCCATGCGAATCTCACGGCAGCGGCGCTTCGCCAGCGTCGGGGTCGGATGGGTGTCGATCCAGCGACGCTTCTGAAGGATCAACTCGCGAACCTGCTCGGCCTGCGCGTCGAGCGGCACGAGGTGGCGTTCTGGATGAAATTCCAGATCGCGGATCGCGTGGTGCAGGGCTGCCAACTCCGCGCCGGGATCGTCCGTCGCGAATCCGGGAAACAGACCATCGACCGGAAGCCGCAGCGTGCCACTGACGACGGCATGCCGCGGCGGATCGCAGCCGGTCAGCCGCTGGACGATGTCATCGGTGAGCAGGTCGTAGGCGGCGCCGCCGATACCGTGCACGAAGACGTCAGCCACGATCATGCGGGCCACGAGCGTGGTGAGGATCGCCCGCGGCCGCAGCCGCAGGGCATGCTCCTCCATGCGGGAGAGGGCGTCGACCCAGCGCGAGGGCGTCGTGTCGGGGGAGATTGGCAGTTCCACCCGCAGCGTTTCCATGTCGGAAAGCACGAGCATGCCGGGCGTGCCCGTGTTGGCGAACACCCGCCGCCGCCGCGGATCATCCCGCGACCAGATCCACCACGGCAGTTCCAGCCACGGGTCGGGTGAGGTGTCGTCGAACCGCACGGTGAGATCGGGCATCGGACGGGAGCGACCGCGGACGCGATGCCGACGGCGGTAATCGGCGAGCGCTCCGTTGTAGGCCTCGTGCAACCGCGAGGCATGCGCCAGGAGCCATCCCATGAACACCATCACCGTCGGCAAGCGGACGAGCTCGCTCACCGGCAGCTCGAGTGTTTCCAGGCCGAGCCGTCCCTCGAGCATGTGCCGCGCCTGCGCGATGGCGAGTCCGAGCCGATGGGATTCACCGGCCCGCTCCACCACCAGCGGCCACCATCGCCGCAGGATCGCATCGGGCTCCAGCGGCTTGAGCAGGCGATCGACGCGGTTGCCGAACGACGCGAAGCAGTCGGTGTCGACGACGCCGCGTTCCTCCCACGCCATCTCGGGCGCGGGAAAGTCGAAGGCCACCTGCTCGAGATGCGCCTCCCGCGGCGTGCCCACCGGCACGCCCACGCTCGTCGACACGCAGCGGTCGGTGTCGACGACGAGGTTGATCGCGGTGCCGCCCAGCCGACGGGCGTAGGCATCGAGCGCGAAGTTTTTCAGCCACACGCCGGGGTGGAAGAGCTCCGGCTGATGCCCGCCCATCACCAGCGGACGCGCGATCCAGTCGGCCACGTCGGTGGGCCGCTCGACGTCGCGGTAGCTGGCTGTGTATTCGGTGGCGACAGCGAGCACCTCGCGGCGCGTCGCAGCCACCAGTTCCCAGAGCTTCAAGTCGCCGATCCGGGTGTCGAACGCCGCGCGGAGCAGCCGGTTGTTGTCGACCAGCGCCTCGATCGACCGGCCGGTGCCATCGGGGGACTCATCCAGCGGTGGGTCGAGCAGCCTCCCTCCCGATTCCGACGGCGGTGCGAGGGCGCGGCGGCGGGACGGCGGCGGACCGGAGGATGGATGCATGGACTACGTGGCAATGCCAGGGGCGGCTGCCGCGACGGCTGCTTCCGCACGATCGAGCACGCTGCG
>JBIIGJ010000091.1:0-14046 GCA_044236455.1 Pirellulales bacterium | reverse complement strand
CGGCGAAACGTCTACTGCTCGCATCTGTGTGCGCACGGGGCCGCGCAGCAGTTGCTTGTGCGGTTCGTGAAGCCGAAGCGGAGCTTCCCTGAGTGGCTGAAGCCGGTGCTCGTCGCGTTGCCGTGGGCATTGCTGGCGGTGGCGATCCTGGCCACGCTCCTGCACTGGCCGCTGAATCTCGTCGACCTCGAGCCCTTCGATGCCTACCTTCCGGCCGTAGCGGGGATCGCGGCGCTCGTCCTCTTCGGAGTCAGTCTTGTCGCAAGCAGCTTCGTGCCGATGGCCTACTGTCGGCACGGCTGTCCGACCGGCGCCTTGCTCGATCATCTGCGGCTGCACCGCCGGGCCGACCGTTTTTCGTGGCGGGATGGCGTGCTGCTCGGCTGCCTCGCCGTCGCAGCGGCCGTGCACTGGTGGCCGGTATGAGACGGTGTGCGGTCGGACTCTGGCTGCTGCTGACGGGCGCGAGTGCGGCCGCGGAGTTGCCCACGCTTGCCGGGCCGGCGATGGGGACGACCTACCGTGTGACGCTGGCCGCCGACATTCCGGGCACGCTTCGCGGCGAGGTGCATCGTGAGGTGGAGGCGGTGCTCGCGCGGATCGACCGAGCGGCAAGCACATGGCGGAATGATTCCGATGCCAGTCGGTTCAATCGGGCGGCCGCTCATGAATGGGTGCCGGCATCGAAGGATCTCGTGACGCTCGTAGACACTGCTCGCGAGATCCACGAGCAGTCGGAAGGTGCCTTTGATGTCACTGTCGGCCCGGCGGGAAGTGGTCGTCCGACCGGGATGCGGCATGTCGTCTCACGATTGTCACCGCCGGCACTTCGCAAGAGCGTCCCCGGGATCGCGATCGATCTGGGCGGTATCGCCCCAGGCTATGCCGTGGACTGCATCGGCGAGCGGCTGCTCGAACTCGGTTCGCTAGCCCATCTGGTGGAACTCGGCGGTGAGGTGCGGGCCTGGGGGCAGCCTGCCGCGGACCGCCCGTGGCGGGTGCGACTTCGAGACTCCGCTGCCGGTCGCGGGCAGCCACAGGAGATTGATCTCGCTGATGGCATGGCGGTGGCGACCTCGACCTGCCGCCCAGGCCGCTCTCCGATCGATCCGCGCACGGGCCGGCCGGTGGCGGCGGCCAGTTCCAGCGGCACGCCCAGTTCCAGCCGCACGGCGACGGTGCGGGCTGCGAACTGTGCCTCGGCCGACGCATGGGCGGTGGCCGCGATCGTGCTCGAACTCGCGCCCGATCGCGACGGCACGATCACGGCACCATCCAGGCCAGTGGGCCCGACTGCAGCCAGACGAGCAGGCCCATGAGAACCGCGAGCGCCAGGCTGTGCGGGAACACCCGCCTCAGGATCGCGCCTTCCTGGCGGTGCACGCCCGTCGCCGTGGCCGAGACGACGATGCTCTGGGCGTCGATCATCTTGCCCATCACGCCGCCGGTGCTGTTGGCCGTGCAGATGAGCAGCGGGTTCAAGCCAAGCTGCTCGGCCGTCACGCGTTGGAGGCTACCGAACATCGCGTTGCTCGACGTATCGGAGCCGGTGAGGGCGACGCCCAGCCAGCCCAGCAGGGCGGCGAAGACGGGATAGAGCCAGCCCGACCGGGTGAGGGCCAGGCCGAGCGTGACGTCGGTGCCGGAATAGCGGGTCACGAACGCCAGCGCCAGCATCAGGGCGATCGTCAGGAGTGACAGCGAGAGCCGCCGCAGGTTGCCCCACCAGATGGTGGCCGCCCGCCGCCATGAAATGCCCAGCCACGGCACCGCGACCAGCGCCGCCACGAGAATGCCTGTGCCAGCGGCCGAGAGCCAGTTGAGACGGTAGATCGCCCGTTCGATTTCAAGCGGTTCCCGCGTGGCAGGCGGCACCTTGGCCACGCGGCCGTCGAGCCTTGGCACCGGGAGTTCCGGCGCCACAACGCTCTTCGGCAGGAGTGGTAGGCTGACCGCGGGCGGTGTGGCCGCTGCGACGATCGCGGGCAAGGCATCCCCCGGCTCACGCCGGGGGCTTGTATGCGCGGGCTGGGGGCGGCCCTCGAGCGTGGCCTTGACCGTCGGCAGCCCCCAGCAGAAGACGGCGACCGAGAGAAATACCCACGGTGCCCAGGCCCAGGCGATCGCGCGGGCCGAGTCGTTTGAAAAGGGGACTGGCTCCTGCTGCAAACGTTTCGGAAAGGCAGCTGCATCCGGCTTCAAGGCAGCAGGTGCCTGTCCCCTTTTCTCCCCCCGCTCGGCTCCATGCTGCCAGCAGTCCCGCGGCTGCCACCACCGGAGAAACCCGGCGAGGGTCACGAGGCTCGCGATCCCTGCCACCACGTCGACGAGCGCCGCCCCCACATAGTTGGCCATGGCGAACTGCACCACGGCAAACGATCCGCCGCAGACGAGCACCGCCGGCCAGACGGCGAGCAACCCCCGCCAGCCGGCCATCGTGGCCACCATCCAGGCCGGCACGAGGAGCGAGAAGAAGGGGAGCTGTCGGCCGGCCATCTGGGAGATGGCGTGTTCGTCGAGACCAGTCACCTTCGCCAGTGTGATGATCGGCGTGCCAAGGGCGCCGAAGGCGACCGGCGCCGTGTTGGCGATGAGAGCAAGGCAGGCGGCCTCCAGGGCGGGAAACCCGGCGCCGGTAAGGAGCGCCGCCGAGATGGCCACCGGCGCCCCAAACCCGGCAGCCCCTTCCAGGAAAGCCCCAAAGGAAAAGGCGATCAGGAGGGCCTGCATGCGGTGGTCGGCGGAGAGCCGCGTGACCGACCGCTTCATGATGTCGAGGGCCCCGGCCTCGAGCGTGAGCTGATAGAGAAACATGGCCGTTACGATGATCCAGCCAATGGGAAAGAGGCCGAAGGCGGCTCCGTGGATGGCGGCGGCCAGGGCGGCGTCGGCCGGCATGCCGAAGATTCCCACGGCGATGGCCAAAGCGGTGGCCAGGCCCGCCCCGGCCGCGGCATGGGCTGACCAGCTGGCCCCGGCCAAAAGCCCCAGCAGGGTAAGCAGTGGAAGCATCGCCACGAGGGTGGAAAAAATCGGCGAGGAGAGCGGATCGTAGACGTGCGACCAGACCATGGATCGAGCCCCTGTGGGGAGAGTCTGTTGGTTGTCTCAAAACGAGAGAAATTTCCGGGAAAACGCCAAAATGGGGTGACTGTAGGGCCCCTTCCATGTCTTTCCTTGCAATGCCGACATTTTTCCGAAAGGCGTCGAACCAGCCCATTGACGGCGGCGTATTGGATCATTAATAATCGTAGAGTGCGCGGGGAGGGTTCCCAAGCCCCTCGATGCAGTAGCTGATGGAGAAGTCAGGGCCTTCATCAGGGCCGGGTGCCATGCAAAGGGATGGCCAACGGTTGACGGGTGTCATGCTGGGTTGAGAGCAAGGGTTTTGGGAGCTGTTTTCCGCGTGCTCGGTGAATGGGTTTTTTCATAGTTTCTTTTCTCTTATGCCCTTTTATGGGTGGAGGATTCTCATGACAATTTCCAAGAATCGCGGGGGTTTCACCCTCGTCGAACTGCTGGTGGTGATTGCCATCATCGGCACGCTGGTTGGCCTGCTCCTGCCGGCCGTCCAGGCGGCTCGTGAAGCTGCTCGTCGCAGCGCCTGCATCAACAACTCGAGGCAGCTCGCTTTGTCCATTCTGAACCACGAGAGCACTCGGAGGCGTTTGCCGGCCGCCGGCGACCGCCTTTCTGGCTCCAATCTCGATAGTGCTGGTTACAGCTGGATCGCGATGGTCCTGCCGTACCTGGAAGAGACGAATCTCTACAATGCGATGTCTGCTTCCACGAGCCGTTTTTCGAGCGGAAATGGCAGCTGCCCCGGGGCACAAACGACGGTGCTTCCGCAGCTGATCTGCCCGTCGTACGCGGGCACGACCACCGGTGGCATCACGTGCTACAAGGCGGCGGCCGGCGTGTCGCAGTCATCGGCCACGATGCCGTGGAGTTCTGATGGCAGCGCAACCAGCGGTGGCGCCGTCACCTCTGCGTTGGATTCTTCGACCGGAAACAGCAAAGGAGGCATTTTGATCGGTCAGATTTCGGACGGAACCTCGAAGACCTTTGCCATTTCCGAGAATGCCATCGCGACTGGCACGGCGAATTCCCAGTGGGTGTATGGCGACCGCAATTTCGTCACGGCGCAAACGGGTACGCCGACTTTGACCGGCAGCACGTGGAGCCTTGCCACTGCGAATCTGAACCCGACGTCGCCGACGGCCACGAGCCCGTCGTCGAACCACGTGGGCAAGTTGGTGGTCCATGGCTATGTCGACGGTCACGTCGGCGTGGTGCAGGCTGAAATCGACAACAGCCTGTTCTCGGGCCTCTACTCGCGCAGTGGGGGTGAAGCGGTGTCGGGCGATCTGCCGTAGTCGTCCTGTGCAATGTTGAGCCTACAGCCGCAGCCGGGGCGAAAGCCTCGGCTGCGGTTTTTTATTGGTCATGCCGTTCGAGCCTGCCGCTTGGCTCCCGGTCGCGTGGCTCCCCGCAGCTTGAACTATTGTCGCTCCATCAGGGCCGCCTCGAGCTTCTCCCGAACGGCAACCGTGTCAGGGTGCTCCGGCCCCAGCGATGTCGTGTAGGCATCGAGAATCAGCCCGTAGAGGCGGGCGGCCTCGGCAGGGTTGCCCTGCTTCATCGCCTGTGCGGCCAAGGCCATGGCGAGTTTCGTCGCCGCCGAACGGGCCTCGCCGTGCGCTTCGCCGTAACGGCGGGCGGCGTCGGTGGCCAGCCGGCGGTGCAGCGACACAGCTTCGTCGAGCCGACCGTTCTTTTCGAGGATGTTTGCCAGCAGGCCTCCCAGCGCGAGGGTATCTGCTGGACGTGCCCGGGGCCGCCGAGAGAGGTCGCTGAGCGTGGTACGCACCAGCTGTTCAGCTTCCGCCGATCGGCCCGCCGTTGTGAGGCAGTTGGCCAGCACCGTCACGGCGCTGATGGTGGCGGGCGCCTCTGGCCCCAGAGCCTCCCGGGTCCGCCGGAGGAGCTCCTGCGACCGTTCCACCGCGGCTGCACGGTCCCCGGTCTGGCAAAGTTTTTCGGCAAGAATGAGTTCCACACCGATCACGGCTGGATCGTTCGGGCCGAGCCCCCGCCTCATCGGTTCCATGATCTCGCCGCAGAGGTTCTCGGCCTCCTCCCGCTGGCCGGCGAGCCGCAGGGTGGCGGCCAGATCGGCCTTGATGCCCAGCACGGCCTCATGGTCGGGGCCGAGGGCATCCTGCTGCAGTTCCAGGCCGCGGCGCAGCATCAGCAGGGCCGTGGCATGGTTGCCGGATTGTGCGTGAAACTCAGCCATGCTGCGAAACACGGGAGCCGCCGGCTTGCGGGCTACCGCCTTCTCCGCCAGGATCATCGCCACATCGGTCTGACCGTTGGCGTCGAAGACGCCGGCCAGGGCCCAGTTGGCCCGGTGATTGCCGTCATCCTGCCTCAGCACATCCATCCAGAAGTTGGTCACGTCGCTGTAGACCTGGTTGCGGAGCTGTGTGGCGACCACCAGCAGCATGATCGCGACGGCTGCCACGGCTGCCGGCACTCGGGGATCCCGCGGCACGAGGCCCGGCTGGCGGGCGGCGATCCAGGCCGCCAGTTCGACGCCGCCGCACACGACCGCCCCCACCACTCCCGCCAGGGCGAGATACATCCGGTGTTCATTGGCCACCGCCTCGATCGGCATGATGCTCGACGTGGGGGCGAGTGCCAGGAAGAAGAGCACGCCGAACGCCGCCCACGGCCGCCGCCGCACGGTGCCCACAACCGTGACGGCCAGCAAGGCGAGGATTGCCGCCAGGGCGGGGAGCACCTGCCCCACCGACTTCGCCACCGGCCAGCCGCTGGAGTCGAAGCACTGGCCGACCGGCCAGACGGCCAGCCGCAGGTAGTGGAGGATCACGCCGGCCTCGGTGAGCCCGTAGGTGAAGGGCGTGAGCGACTCCTTGTCGAATTCCTGGTAGTGCGAGGCCTGCATCCTGAGTTGCAGGCCGATAATCGCCCAGGTGGCGAAGAGCGGCAGGTAGAACCCCCATCGCCGCCGCAGGGCAGCCGGCCAGGATTCGCCGGCGGGCGGCTCCACGAAAAACCAGTCGTACGCCAGGATCAAGAAGGGCAGGACGACGGCGTTTTCCTTGGAGGCCATGGCCGCGGCCGCCGCGGCCACACTCCCCGCCAGCCACGATTTCGGCCAGGTTCCGCCGGGAGACTGGGCCGCCGCCGCCGCCCGGGCGAAGGCCGCCAGAGAGAGCAGGCAAAACATCCCCGTCATCGACTCGATCCGCTGGTAAATGTAGGTGACGGCCTGCGTCTGGAGCGGGTGGACGGCCCAGAGCATGGCGATCACCATCGCCAGCGGCACCGCCCGGTCGCCCCAGCGGCCGCGGAGCCGAGGGGAGAGGAGCGTGAGGCGGACGAGATGGAAGAGGGCTAGGGCCGCGATCACGTGGACCAGCAGATTCACGGCATGGTAGCCAAACGGTTTCTTGCCCCAGATGGCGTGATCGATGGCAAACGTCAGGTAAGGCAGCGGCCGGGCCGGCAGTTTGTTGCCCACGAACATCGCGTCCCAGGGAGGGAACAGCCGCTCGATCGACGGATTCCGTTCGATTTCGTGGATATCGTCGAAGACGAACCTACCCCCGAAGGAGTTGAGGAAGGCCACGCAGGTGATGACCGCGACGAAGAGCGCCGCCTGGCGGGCGGTCAGGGAGCCGGTCATGGCAGGCACGTTCCGGGGGACACGGGGGACGAGACCCCGAGTGTATCCTGGAGTCTACCCTACATCCCCAGCATCGCCGCGAGTGCCGCGGCCCCCACCAGCACGAGTGCCCAGCCCATGTAGCGGGCGATCGGGGGCCGGTCGGAATACCGGTAGTCATCGCGGCTGATCGCGGTCAGCATCCCGCGGTGCTCCCACATGCCCGCCAGCGTCGCGGCCATGCCCAGCACGATCAGCGACGCCCCGAAGACCTGGGTCTTGAGCGGGGAAAACCCGGAGAGCCTGCCATCGAACGAGAGGGCCGCCTGCCCCAGCCGCTCGATGCCGAAGCCGAGACTGATCATCGCCAAGCTCGTGCGGATCCAGGCCAAGAGCGTGCGGTCGGCGGCCTCGCGGTTTCGCTCGCGGGCCAGCTCGTTGGCGAGAGAGGGGGCCGGCGAGGTGCCATGGTCGGAGCCGTTGGTTTCCATGCCGACAGAATAGCACCCGAACGGTCCACCCGCCGGGGCTCGGTGGAAGCCCCGATCACTTCACCTCCACCGGGATGCTCGCCGAGTGGGCCGAGAACTCGGGGGCGTAGCGGCTCTGGATCGTCGCAAAGCCGCTCGACGCCGTGCCGCGGTGGGCGGCCCGGAGTGAATATTCGAAGACATGGGTGCCCCGCGGCAGCCGCTCGAAGAAGAGCTGCGTCGAGGCGTCGCGGACGGCCACATACCAGCCCACGCCATCGCCGAACCGCCAGCCGGAGAGCACGTCCACCGGTTCGGTGAGGCTCGGCCGATGGTCGCGCAATTCCAGAAACTCGTAGTCGCGGTCGCTCTTCACCACCAGCCGCACGACCAGTTCGTCGCCCAACTCGACCTGCGTGGCGTCGCCGGCACCCGCTGGGGCTGGGACCCCAGCCTTGGCCAGCACCGGCACGAGCTCCGGCCCCGCCTTCGTCATCCGCTTGATGAACAGCTGCTTCTCGATCGACAGCTCCTCGCGGCCGGCCGCCGGCACGCTCGAGATATCGTCGAGATACTGCCAGTGGACGCCGCCGAAGGCGAGGCCCTTGTCCGACTTCTTGACGACGATCTCGCCCATCGTCGGAAGAATCTCCCGCCGCGCGAACCGTTCCTCGAAGAACCCGGTGCCGGCCTCGACCTTACCGGGCTGCACGCGTTCGCCGCCCACGGTCACCGTCACCAGTTCCTGCGAAGCCAGCAGGTCTTCGCCGCGGCCGAGCAGCGCGCTCACTGCATCTGCAGTGGCTCGTGAGCCGGGCCACTGGCTTGTCCGCTTCTGCGACAGGAGCCACACCTTCAGGGCCTCGACCGCATCCCGGTCGCCGGCCACCTCGTCAAACGCCTCGATCATGATCGTCTGCGTGGCGATCGGGGCATACGTCCAGCTCCACCAGCCCGGATGCGTGTCCCGCCACCACATGCCCTGCCAGGAGTCCTTTTCCATGCCGGGCTTCACGTCGGCATCGACCGCCCGCTGCCGGAGGCTGTCGATGATCGAGAGGGCCGTCGGCTTGTCGCCCGACCGGACAAGCGCGATCGCCAGCTGCCCCTGCGTGAGCCGGGCGTCGAGCTTCATCCAGCACGTTCGCCCGATGTCAAACGCCCACTGGATCGCCGCTGCCGCCTCGCCCTCTGGCGGCCTATCGGCCGTGAAGAAGCTCCGCGCATAGAGGGCGTAGACGCCGATGGGCGTCAGCACGATGTCGTCTTGCTTGCCGCCCCAGAACTTTTCCGCGAGACGCTTCTCCTCGACGAGCCGGCCATCGAGCCAGGGAATCGTCTGCAGTGCCGGCTGCACGAGGTCATTGCCGCTGGGCACCCCGGCCTTCACGCCCGCCGTGCGGAGGCGGCCGAACCCGGCGAGGATGCCGAGCGTGACAGAGTCGCAGGTCTGCCCACCGGGAAACCAGGGCCAGCCCCCGTCGCCATTGCGCAGGGATTGCAGCCGGTTGAGCGCGGCCTGTGTTTCGTTGTCTGCTCGCGTCGCGTCGAACAAGAGCGCGATTCGAGCCCGGGCCTCCTTCTCATCGACCGCGTCGCGAACCCAGGGCGTCTCGGCGAGCAGCGTCTTCACGAGGTCGGAGTTCTTTTCCAGCGGGCTCTCCAGGGCGCCCGTTCCCTTCCACTGCTCAAAGACCTTACCGATCCGCGGATCGCTCGTGGCGAGGTGCCGCGCGAGGCTGTTGGCATAAAGACGCGTGAAGAGCGTCTCGGTGCTCTCGTCGGACTGTTCCATGATGGAGGGGAGCGCGAGCACGGCATACCAGGCCGGATTCGAGGCTGCCTGCACGACGAGCGACTGGCTCTGGATGTCGGTGCCGGCGCTCTTTACGAGCCGATCGATGGATACCTTCCGTTCGCCCGGGCCCCGGATGGTCACGGGCACACTTTCGCTGACGAGCACACGACGCGGCAGCACGAGAAGCATCGCCTCCTCGCCGTCGGCCGCCTTGCCGGCGGAGCCGGTGGCGAGATAGCGGAGCGTGTCGGTGCCGTCGGCCACCTTCACGGTGAACACGACCGGCTTCGATTCGCCCGCCGCGAGGTCGAATGGCAATTCACGCGGGCCGTCGATGATGCCGTCCCGGGAATCGTTCGTGCGGGCATCGGCCAGGGCAAACGTCACGGTGCCTGAAAGCCGGCCGGTCGACGTGTTGCTCACCTTCACCGGGATCTGCACCAGGTCGCCCTCGCGGAGAAACCGGGGCACCACAGGCTCCACCATCAAGTCTTTGGCAGACACGCAGCTATCGACGATCGTGCCACTGCGGAGGCTCGCATCGTGCGCGAGCCCCTTGAACTGCCAGGTGGTGAGCGTGTCGGGGAGCGTGAATTCGATCGTGAGGGTGCCATCCTTGTCGGACATGAGCGTCGGCAGGAAGAACGCCGTCTCCACCAGATTTTTCCTCGGGGGCGGGGCTGCGGCAGTTGCCGGAGCACCTACCGGCTCGGCGGGACCGCCCGACTGCTTGTCCTGTTGGCCGTCCCCGCGTTCTTTCCCTGCGGCCTTCCGCTCCGCGAGCCCGTCGATCGCCACCGCATCCATCGCCCGGTCGGCCGGCGCCGCGGCCATGGCCATCGGCGCCGCCGCCATCTCCCGCTCTTCGAACCGCATCCCCCGCAGCATGCGGCGGCCGCCGCCGAAGCCTGCGCCCAACCAGCCGCCGCGGACCGGCGAGCCGAAGGGATCGCGGAGCACGCGGTAGGAGATCTCCGGCACCTCCGCGTAGCTGGTCGCGAAATTGGCGTAGATCTGGTTGAAGCCCTCGCCGGAGTTCGTGAAGGTGAGGTTCAGCCAGCTCGACTCGCGGCGAAATAGGCTCATCAGACCGTCACCGGGCCACTGGTGCGGGGCGAGTGCGTCGAGCGACTGGTCGTAGAGCGTGGCCACCATCTCGGCGAGCACCGCCGCCGCCGGCCCTGCGATCGGATCGGCAGCGCTTGCGATCTTCGCCCGCCAGACCTCCTTCGCGCCGGGCTCGAGCCGTCGCGTGAATCGTTCCCAGGCAATTGAAAGCTTCTTCGTGGTCCAGGGCACGTCGACCGTCTGTGTCTCCATGTGGAGCCGGCCGTCGCGGACCATCCAGGCACGAACCGTAAAACCGCCGCGGTGCTCGTCGCCGACTTTCATCGTCACGGGCCACTGCGTGCGGCCCGCCTCGGTCCAGAATCGCTTCAATGTTTTGCCGGCCAGCGAGATCTCGACGAGCGCCCGCCCGGTGTCGTAGCCAGTGCCGACGAGCGCCGAAAACTCGCTGCCCGCTTCCGCCGACTGCTTCTGTGACTTCATCACGAAGGCCCGCTTTACGCCATAGCGATCGGCCTTGGCGTCGACGACTTCGATCAGCCGCTCCGCTTTCACGGCCGGCACGTCGCCGGCCGCCGGAATCTCGAACACCGCCTTGTAGATGCCGGCCGGCAGGGTGGCGTTGGCCAGAAGTTTTCCTGTGGCTTTGTCGGTGGCGACCTGTTCCTGCATCACCGCTTCGCCCACGGCCCAAGTCTCGGCATCGGCTGGATTGGGCGGCACGGGGAGCGGCGCCGGGCGGCCGGCTGCCCGGCCCGGTCCGCGGCGGCCGCGCATCGGCCGTGGTCCGGGGCCCGGCCCCGCGCCAAAAAAGCTGCCTCGGTTCACTGCCGCCGGCTGCACGAGCTTCGACACGGTGAGCGTGCCCGCCGCCCCGCGGGGCTGGCCATCGAGCGTGGTCGTGGCGAGCGTGATGGCGACGGCCGCCGGTTTTCCATCGGCGCCGGTCGCCTGCCAGGCCTCCGTCGAGAGCGCCGCCTCGACATCGGTGTAGCCCGCGTTCACGCTCCGCTCGTCGCTTCGCGTCTCGCCGCTTGGGTCGGTGACGTCGGCCACGACGCGGTAGGTGAAGACCGGCAGCGACTCCTTCGGCACGCTCTTGTCGGCCTTCGCGGTGAACGCCACCGAAAACTTCCCGTCAGCGTCGGTGACCGCCGTGCCGCGTGCGATCCGCTGCCCGCCGCCGTCGAACGGCAGCCACGGGAAGAACCAGCGGCACCAGATCGGAAAGCGGACCGCTCGCTCTACGTGCCAGCGGACCTTCGCGCCGGCCACGGCCACGCCGGTGTAGGTCGTGGCCGTGCCGGAGAGCGTCACCTCGCCGCCGAGCGGCGTTGACTTTTCGGGCGCGGCCAGCGTCACGAGAAACTTGGGCCGCTTGTATTCCTCGACGCGAACGCCGACACCGCCTGAGAAGCCGTTCGGCCCGGGGGCCTGGGCGAGAATCGACCACTGGCCCGGCAGGCCGCCGGTCGGAATCGGAAAGTTTCCGTGGAACGAGCCGTTGGCCGTCGTCGTGTGCTGCGCCTTCGCCACCTCACGGCCGTTGGCATCCCGGAGGACGACGTCGATCGCCCGCTTATCCACGGCCCGATATTCGCCCGATGCCACATTGCTCGCGCAGGCGATCCCTTTATAGAAGACGATCTGGCCCGGGCGGTGGATGCCGCGGTCGGTGACGAGCACGATCGACGACTGCGAATCGGGCTGGATGTTCCGCCAGAAGCTGGTCGCGTCGGTGGCGGCCTCGTGCTGTTTGCCGTCGCGTGCGGCAGAGGCCAGCACCACACATTCCCTCCCCTGCTCGAGCGAGAGTTCGTAGCGGCCTTCCTGATCGGTGGTCGCGGCGCCGCGTTCCACGAACGGCTGCGGGTGGTTGCCCTGCTGTTCGCGGACGAGCAATTTCACGGTCGCGCCGGCCACCGGCTCGCCCGAGGCGATGTCGACGACGTGGCCGGCGACGGGCCCGGCCTGTTGCCCCATGGCGGCTGCGTTCCCAAACACCTGCCGCTGCTGCTCCGCCACGACCGCCAGCCGCGTCACCCAGACGAGCGTCACCTGCACGACATTGTCTGTCGCGCCGAAGTCGGCCTTGTGGCTGGCGATCACCCAGTAGGGGCCTGGTTCGAGCGACTTTGCATCGAACGTCGTGCCGACGGGGATGTCTTCATGCCGCTGTCGGTAGTCGTCGGTGGCGGGCAGGTCGATCGCCTGCGTCCGCACTGTGGGCAGGGCAAGGATGGCCTGCCGGTCGGCATCGTCTATCCAGCCGGAATGGGGTTTGCCTGCCTTGAGTCGGCCCATCCAGTCGGCCTTCGCGATGCGGAGATGGACCTTGGCGAGATTCCGGTAGCTGACTCGGACCGCTGGCCACGGATCGGCCCACGAGCGTTCTGTCTGCAGGGAGAGTTCCTTCGACTCGATCTGTGCGATGAGGTTTTTGCACATCACACCGCCGGGGCTCTTCGGGTGCGACTCGGCCCCTTTCAGGGCGACGGCCCGTGCCTCGACGAGATCGCCCGGTTCGCCACGGCCGTCTCCCTGTTGGAGCAGGCTCGCGAGGTGAAAGCGCGCCAGCGACGCCGTCTCGTGGTCGCCCGCCCGCTCGATGAACTGCTCGAGCGAGTCCCCCTTGCGGTCGGCAAAATCAGCGGCATTGCCCTGCGAAACTGCCGCGCCGCTGGCCCACAGGATGCGATCGAGATCAGCGGCCAGGAAGGCCGTGCGGTCGGCGTCGGCCCGATGAAAGTCGAGCAGGCTGCGGTAGAGCTTCGCGGTTTCCAGCAGCGGCGAGTCGAGATCGGTGATCGACTTGTCGGTTTCCGGCTGCCAGGCGAGAAACGCATCAGGCGTGCCAAGCGCGGGTCCGGCGGCATCGAGTTCGAAGGCGTCTTCAGGGGCGACCAGGCCGCGTTCGCCAGACGACGCAAACTCGATGGCGTTGCGGACGACCACGTCCCACACGGTGGGCCGGTAGGCGTCGGAGAGTTTTCCAGGCTGGATGATCGCCGACCATGCAGCCACCGGCAGGCTCTGGAGGGCTTTTTGTTCCGGACTCCCGGCGCTGCCGACCGCCACGGCGAACCGCTTGCGAATCTCGCCGACGATTGTCGGCAGGTCCCACTCGGCGATCGTCTTCAGATCATCCCGATCATCCCGATCATTCGGTTTGGTGCCACCGGCCGTCCGCTGCTGAAACCGCCAGCGGTTCATCTGGAAGAAGCCCCAGGTCCAGTTGGCGCGGATCGCCTCCAGCACGCCGTGGGTTTCGGGCGGTGCCTTGTCCATGGCACCAGCGAGCAGGATCAGTCGCTCGGGATCGTCGCCCGGGCGGTCGCCCGTTTCGGCGAGAATCCGCGTGGCGATCGCGCGGGCGGCCTCGGCCCATGCCTTGTCGGCGACCGCCGCCTGCTCCACGCCCCGCAGTGCCTCCAGTGCCGTCTTCGGCTTGCCTTCCGCGAGCGCCTGATCGACGGCCTTCCAGGCGGCCGCGCGTGGGCCGGCCGGAGCATCGTCGCCGTGGGCGGTCTGGATCGTCATGCAGAGGCCTCCGAGAAAAAGTCCGGTGAGAGCCAGGATCACGGGGGCGGCACGGAGTGTGCTGCTCACCATTGGAATGAGGCGGACGCCTACGATACGCACGGCAAGGCCCTCCAAGAACGGAACAACGGACGGAACAACGAACGGAACGGTTCTCCACGGCAGAAGTCTACGGGCCCGGGCCAGTTTCGTTACAGTTCGGCCGTGTCCCCGTTGTGCCTTGACAAGACATGAACGCATGTATACTTCTAGAAAACGCACGTCAGGACACTCCCCCCATGCCCCACGACCTGCATGCCACCCTCGAGCGTTCGTTCGGCCACACCGCCTTCCGCGAGGGACAGGAGCAGGTGATCCAGACGCTGCTGGCCGGCCGAAGCGCGCTTGCCCTCTTTCCCACGGGCGCCGGCAAGTCGCTCTGCTATCAGCTCCCGGGCCTGCTCATGGACGGGCTGACGGTCGTGATCTCGCCCTTG
>JBIIGJ010000209.1:0-3781 GCA_044236455.1 Pirellulales bacterium | reverse complement strand
CTCGTGACGCTGCCCGACGCCACGCTCGTCTACCCGGCCCACGGCGCAGGCAGCATGTGCGGCAAGTCCCTCTCCAAGGAAACGGTCTCAACGATTGGTGAGCAGAAAAAGTTCAACTACGCCCTGCAGCCGATGACGCGGGAGGATTTCAAGCGGATCGTCACGGCCGACCAGCCTGAGGCGCCCGACTACTTCGTGCACGACGCGATCCTCAACCGCAAGGAGCGGGAGTCGCTCGAGGATGCGATGAAGAAGACGCTCCGGGCCCTTTCGCTCGACGAGGTGCTGGCCCTCCAGGGTTCGGGCGGGCAGGTGCTCGACGTGCGCGACGGGATCGATTTCGAGGGGGGGCATCTCGCGGGCGGCCTCAACATCGCCCTATCGGGCAAATACGCCACCTGGGCCGGCTCGATGCTCCCCCACGACCAACCGATCGTGGTGATCGCGGAGGAGGGCGGCGAGCAGGAGGCGGTGATGCGTCTCGGCCGGATCGGCTTCGACAACGTCGCCGGGTATCTGGCCGGGGGCATGCACGCGGTCGCCGCGCGCGAGGACCTCCTGGAGCGAACTGGGCGGATCACGGCTCCGGCCCTTGCCGAGTGGCTCGCCGGCACGCGGGCCGATGCCGGGCCGTCGCCGACGGTGATCGACGTCCGCAGCGAGGCGGAGCACACCAGCGGCCATATCGCCGGCAGCAAGAACATTCCCTTGACCCGTCTCGACGAGCGGCTGCACGAGATCCCTGCCGGCCAGCCAATCGTCGTCCACTGCGAGGGCGGCTACCGGTCGGCGATCGCCGCAAGCCTGCTCCAGAAGCTTGGTCGCAAGGACGTGCACGACATGGTCGGGGGCTACAAGGCATGGCTGGCCGCCAAACTGCCCGCATGATCCCCACCCGCCACCCGCCGCTCAGGCATTCGCCCGGACCGCGGCCGACATCGCGTCGACCACCTGCCGCAATTCGGCCGGCGTGATCGTGAAGGGCGGCACGGCATACATCACATTGCCGATCGGCCGCAGCCAGACGGAGTGCTCCAGGATCAGCGGCGCGAGCTGCTTCCGGTCGAACGCCTTTTCCGTTTCGACCGCGAGGAAGCCGCCGCGGCAGCGGACCTCCCGCACATGCCCAAGCGCGGCCAGCGGCTCGAGCCACTCCCGGCCCATCTGCTCGATCGCGGCCACCCGCTCGGCCACGGGCTCCCGCTCGAAGAGGTCGAGCGAGGCGTTGGCCGCCGCACAGCAGAGCGGATTACCCATGTAGGTGGGCCCGTGCATCAGCGCATGGTCCGCGTGCTCGCTATAAAAGGCAGCGAAGACCTCAGTGGTCGCCATCGTCACGGCCATCGGGAGCGTGCCCCCGGTCAGGGATTTGCCGAGGCAGAGAATGTCGGGCACAACGCCCGCCCAGTCGCAGGCGAGTTGTTTCCCAGTCCGCCAGAAGCCGGTGCCGATCTCGTCGGCGATGAAGAGCAGCCCCGCCGTGCGGGCCGCCTCCGCCAGCCGCCGCAGTTGATCCGGGGAATGAAACCGTATGCCGGTCGCACACTGCACGAGCGGTTCGACGATGACACCGGCACACTGCCCGCCCACCGTGCGTAGAAAATCCGCGAAGGCCCGCCAGCCCGCCTCGTCGACCGGCAGATCCTGCGGATACTGCTCCAGCAGGAATCCGCGGAAGTGCCGGTGCATGCTGTCGTCGGGATCGCAGACGCTCATCGCGCCGCTGGTATCACCGTGATAGGAATGCCGCAGGCAGACGAACCGCTTCCGCGTTGGCTCGCCCAGGTTCATCCAGAACTGCGCCGCCATCTTCATGGCCACTTCGACGGCTACGGAACCTGAGTCGCAGAAGAATGAATGGTTCAGACTGCCGGGCATCAGCCCCGCCAGCCGATCGGCCAGCCGCACCGCCTGCGGATGATCGATGCCGCCGAGCATCACGTGCGGCAGCCGCTGGGCCTGATCCACGATCGCCGCGACCAAGTGCGGATGGCGATGGCCGTGGCAGACGGTCCACCACGAGGAGAGGGCGTCGATGATGCGCTGTCCTGACGCGAGTTCCAACCAGACGCCCTCGGCGGCGACCACGTGCAGCGGCTCCCCAGCCGTCTTCATCTGGCAGTACGGCCGCCAGAGCGTGAGGTCGGCGAGCCGATCCCGTGCCGCGTCGGAGCCCGAGCCGGCGGCGTCGTGAGCCCGGCGCGATTCAGCGGCATGCTGGGGAGTCATGGGCTACGAGCCACAGAGGAAGAGAAGGCAGGACGGGGCAGGGGAGGGACCGCGAACGATGGCTGATTGTACCGCCCCCTGCCGCCAGCCTGCCGCCGTCACGATTTCCTCGAAACATGCTATCTTTCTGCCCGGATCCCCAGCGGGATCTGCCCAATCATTCACCCCTTTCCAGCAGAGGCTGTCTCCATCCATGTCCGCCGCCACCCCGCAGAAGCGTTTTGAAACCCTCGCCCTCACGCTGCCCCCCGCGCCCAAGCCGGTGGGCGTCTACAAGCCGTTCCTGATCGTCGGGCAGCACGTCTACGTGTCGGGCCACGGGCCGCTCCTGCCGGACAACACGCTCATGCGGGGCCGCGTCGGCCGCGATCACGACGCCGACGGCGGCAAGAAGGCCGCACGTCAGGTGGGCCTGACGATCCTCGCCACGCTGATCACCAACCTCGGCAGCCTCGACAAGATCAAGCGGGTGCTCAAGGTGCTCGGCATGGTCAACTGCACGCCGGAGTTCGAGAAGCATCCCTACGTGATCAACGGCTGCAGCGAACTCTTCGCCGAGGTCTGGGGTCCCGATCACGGCATCGGCGTGCGGAGTGCCGTCGGCATGGGATCACTGCCCGACGACATCCCGGTCGAGATCGAGGCGATGTTCGAACTGGCCTGAAGACCTGGTCTGGCCAGTTCTGCCTCGTCGTTCGGCCTGCGTCTTCCGCTGCGGGCGATCCACCCAGCCGGTTCACTCGTAGACGAATTCAGCCGTCGCGGTGCAATCGCGGTCGGCCCGGAGGCGGACCCAGTGTGCAGCGTAGCCGGCGGGAAATGCGTGGTTGAAGGTCGTGCCCGGCTCGACCGTGAACCGGCCATACTCGCTCCAGTCGCCTGTTGCGAGGAAATCGACCTCGACCGTGAACACCACCGACCGCGTCGCGTCGTGTGACAGCGACAGCGACTTGCGGTCGAAGTTGGTCATGAGAAAAGGATCGCTCGGCACGCCGGCCTTCACCGCTGTCTCCCGCCATGGGCCGCCATGTCCGAGCGGTTTGCCGAGTTGCCAGAGATCGTCTGTCTTGCCGAACCAGAGCGCGGCCTTGCCGTCGGCCGAGCGAAATACACGGCCCACCGCCGGCGGTGCGAACTCGCCAGACATCACCATCAGACCGCGCCAGGTGCAGAAATCGGTGGTCGGCAGCCGATGGGCCGCGACCGGCTTCATCTTCCGATAGTCGACCGGTTCACCCCCCTTCGGGCCGCCCGGTCGTGGGATCTCGTAGAAGATGCCGTGGAAGTTGGCCAGATTCCGCTCGCTCGCCACTTCCCGCACGCCGCGTGGCCAGCCGCTGGCGAAGGGCTTGTCAAAGACCGCGTCGGTCCTGGGCAATCGCCACCGGTCTCCCTTTCCGTCGGTGATGACGACCGACGCGGCATTGACCTGCCCCCATGAAAGTCGCCAGTTTCTAAGTTAGGTGTTTGCCCTCCAACAGACCAGCCCTGTGCGGTTGCGGAGGCGCAGCCGTAGCAACCGCACAGGGCTGCATCGCCTCTGGGGCCGGGG
>JBIIGJ010000016.1:0-42482 GCA_044236455.1 Pirellulales bacterium | reverse complement strand
GTTCCTGCCGCAGGCTGCGAAGTTTTTCCCGCGTCAACGGACCTTTGATGCGGCCTTCCCGCCTCACGTAATACATGCACCTGCCTCGGGCCGAAAAATGACGGCGATGATCCCCTCAAAAAACCGGGAACGGCCGCCCAGGAACGACAGTATGCCCTCCGGATCGACAAGGCCGCGACCCCGCGGCTAGGCGGGCGGAGGCCAGTCGCTGTGGTGAAGGCTCCAAATGCCATTCCGGACCGACACTGGCTTTTCGTCCGTCCCGGTGCAAGAGTGATGGTGGTCAGCCTCCCTCGGGGGGCCGGCCGATCTTCGGAGCCCCACCGTGCATGTTCCATCGCTGATGGACATGGTCCGCCGGCTCGTGCCGCGGATCATCACGGACAAGGACGCCACACAACTCGACACAACGCTCGCCGCGTCGGACGACCGTCCGCCGCTGCGCGGTGATCGCGACCTTGCCGGCGCGCTCCCCCTGCGGGGTGAGATCTTCTCGATTGAGCAGTTGCAGCGGCATGCCCGCGTGGTCGCCAGTTCGCATCGTCTCGCCCGCCACCGCACGTCCGGCAGCCTGCTGACCCGGCTGGCCGACAACGAACGCGTGCTCACCGACACCTACGAGCTGCTCGCCGCGGCGTCCAAGCGGGGCCGCCGTATCGCCCCCGCCTCGGAATGGCTGCTCGACAACTTCTACCTGGTGGAGGAGCAGATCCACTCCACCCGCAGGCTGTTGCCCCGCCCCTATCTCGACCAGCTTCCCGCCCTCACCTCCGACTGTCCGCGGACCTACCGCATCGCGATGGAACTGATCGCGCATACGGATGGCCGCGTCGACGCATCGGCGCTCGACGCCTTCATCGCCGCCTACCAGTCGGTCTGCCCCCTCACCCTCGGTGAACTCTGGGCCATGCCGCTGATGCTGCGGCTCGCCCTGATCGAGAACCTCCGTCGCGTGGCCCAGCGGCTCGCCGCCGCCCGACGCCACCGCGACATCGCCGCCGACTGGTCCGACCGGCTGCTGAAGGCGGCGGAGCAGCGGCCCGCCGACCTCGTCGTCGTGCTGGCCGACATGACGCAGTCCTCTCCGCCCTTATCGGGCGCCTTCCTCGCGGAGTTCACCCGCG
The DNA here is from genome assembly GCA_044236455.1 of Pirellulales bacterium. Lineage (GTDB taxonomy): Bacteria > Planctomycetota > Planctomycetia > Pirellulales > UBA1268 > CAMCQY01. Next base: position 41,358 of record JBIIGJ010000016.1, on the reverse strand, counting down.
CCCTGCAGGGACACGCGCCTGCCTTCGCGCTGGCCGGCACCTGGCTCGAGCACTGCCTCGCCGGCGAGGGATTCACGATCGAACAGATGGTGCTGGCCGAGGGCCAGGCACAGGCCGCTGATCAGGTGTCGGTCGGCAACAGCATCGGCAGCCTGCGTTTCCTCGCCGTCCACGACTGGCGCGATTTTGTCGCCGTCCACAGCGTCGTGGAACAGACACTCATCGACGATCCAGCGGGAGTCTACGCCCGGACCGATTTCGCGACCCGTAATCGCTACCGCACCTGCGTCGAAACGATTGCCCGACGGACGGGACGCACCGAGGAGGATGTCGCCCGCCAAGCCGTGGCACTGGCACGCAGCGCGACCACCGAATCGGGCTCCCCCGCGCGGGAGTCCCATGTCGGCTACTGGCTGTTCACCGCGGGGCGGGACCGCCTCATGCACGCGATTGGCTATCGCTTCGTGGGGATCACCGCGTGGCTCGCCCCCTGGCAGTGGTGTGCCGCGGCCGTGCGGCTGGCCACACTCGGCATCCTGCTGTCCACGACCACGGTGCTGACCGCCATCGGAGTCATGGCCTTCCTCGAGGCAGCCGAGCCGGCGGGCCGTTCGGGATTCGTGGTCGTGCCGCTGGTGCTAGTCGCCCTGCACTTGGCCGTGGGCCTCGTCACCTGGGCCGCAACGCTCATCGTCAGGCCACGGCCCCTGCCACGACTCGACTTCAAGGAGGGCATTCCCCCAGAACACCGCACGCTCGTCGCCGTGCCCGCGATGCTCACCGATCCCGCCACGATCGAACGGCTGCTCGAGGCCCTCGAGGTCCGCTTCCTCGCCAACCGCGACCCCCACCTGCATTTCGCACTTCTTTCCGACCTTCCCGATGCGGCCGCGGAAACGCTGCCCACCGACGGGCCGCTCGTCGCGCAGGCGGCGGCGGGGATCGACGCGCTCAATCGCCGGCATGCGGACGATCACCACGACCAGTTCCTCCTGCTGCACCGTCATCGCGAGTGGAATGACCGCGACATGGTCTGGATGGGCCGCGAACGCAAACGTGGCAAGCTTGCCGACCTGAACGCCGTGATCCGCGGCGCGACGCTCACCGGCCCCTCAGGGCGGTTCTCACACGTGGCGGGAGCCGGCGAGTTCCTCACGCAGGTGCAGTATGTGATCACGCTCGACGCCGATACCGACCTGCCCCGCGATGCCGCGCGTGAAATGGTCGGCGCCATGGCCCACATCCTCAACCGGCCCGTACGACATCCCACGCTGCCCCGCATCGCGGCGGGCCACGGCATTCTCCAGCCGCGGGTGGCGGTGAGCCTGCCGAGCGCCCAGCGGTCGCGGTTCAGCCGCCTCGCCTCGGGCACCCCCGGCATCGATCCCTACACGCGGGTCGTCTCCAACCTCTACCAGGACCTTTTCGACGAGGGCTCCTTCGTCGGCAAGGGCATCTACGACGTCGACGCCTTCGAGCACTGCTGCGGCGTTTTTCCAGAACACACGATCCTCAGCCACGACCTGCTCGAGGGCTGCCACTGCCGCTCCGGACTGGAGAGCGACGTGGTGCTCCACGAGGAGCATCCTTCGAGCTATCTCGCCGATGCGCGGCGGCGGCACCGCTGGATTCGTGGCGACTGGCAGATTCTCTGGTGGCTGCTGCCGTGGGTTCCCAACCACGGCGACGCATGGGTGCAAAACCCGCTCTCCGCCGTCTCCCTGTGGAAGATTTTCGATAACCTCCGGCGGAGCCTCGTGCCGCCGGCCATGCTGGGCCTGCTCGTCGCCGCCTGGTTGTCGGGATCGTTCCGGATGGCCATGGTCGCCGCCTGGTCGGTCGTCCTGGCAATGCTCCTGCCGCCGCTCTTGGCCGGCCTGCTCGACTTTCTTCGCAAGCCTCATGACGTGCCGATCACCATGCACCTGCTGGAAGCCGTCCGGTCTCTGTCCCGTCCGCTGACGCAGGGATTGCTCATGCTCACCCTGCTGCCCTACGAGGCGGCTCTGGCGATCGACGCCATCGTCCGCACGCTCTTTCGCATGCTGTTCACGCGTCGACATCTGCTGGAGTGGCGGACCGCCGCGGATACCGACCGCACCGCGGCGGAGGATCTGCTCGGCTTCATCCGTGGGCTCCTCGTGAGCCCGCTGGCAGCCATCGTGCTGGCGACGCTGCTCATCCTGGCCGGCCGGCTTGGCGTCATGGTGGCCGCGGCGCCCTGGCTGGCAGCTTGGTTGCTGGCACCGCTGGTCGCCTGGTGGATCAGCCTGCCGCTGCCGCCGCCAACCGTCGCACTCTCCGCGGCCGAGCAGCAGTTCCTGACCACCGCCGCCCGTCGCACCTGGCGCTACTTCGAGGAGTATGTGACGGCCCGCAGCAACTGGCTCCCGCCGGACAACGTGCAGATGAACGGCGAACTGGTCATCGCCGCCCGCACCAGCCCCACGAACATCGCCATGGCCCTGCTCTCCGATCTGGCCGCCTGCGACTTCGGCTGGTGCTCCGTCGGGCGGCTCGCGGACCGTGTCGGCCGCACGTTCGACACGCTCGGCAGCCTCGAACGGCACCGTGGTCACCTGCTCAATTGGTACGACATCCACACGCTCGCACCGCTCCTGCCGCAGTACGTCTCCACCGTCGACAGCGGCAATCTCATCGGCAGCCTGCTTGTGCTCGCCGGGGGCCTCGAGGAACTGATGGATGCGGCCGTGCCGCCGCCCCGGCTGTTTGCCGGCCTCGACGACACGCTGCGTGTCTGCACGGAGGTCAAACACGCTTCCACCGCCGGTCACGGCCTGCATACCCTTGGTGCAGACCGCTGGCCCGGGCTGCCTGACGGCCGCCTCCGCGAGCCCGTCACGGTCGCACAGGCGGTCGCCGTGCTGCCGCTGGTGATCGCAACTGCGACCGCAGCCCGCGCCGACACGGCACACGCCGACGCCGACTGCCGCTGGTGGACCGAAGCCCTCGTCCACGCCGCCACCGACCACCTCGCCGACCTGCAGTTCCTCGCACCCTGGACGACGCTGCCCCCGCCGCCCGAGCATTTCTGGCAACGGATCTCTTCGCAGTCGAACCCGCGCGCCGCGCATCTGCGCGAATTGCTCGAACGCCTCGACGGCACTCCCACCCTCCGCGAGATCGCCAGCCTGCCGGAGACGCTGCTGCCGCTGGTGGAAGAAGTGCAGCGGGCCAACGACACGAATCATTCGCCCGATGCTCCGGCCTGCTCGCGCTGGCTGGGTCTGCTGCATGCGGCGATCGCAGCCGCCGCGCAGCACGCGGCCGCACGGCGGGACGAACTCGGCCGGCTCGCAGCCGCCTGCCGGGAACTCGCCGACATCGACTTTCGTTTCCTCTACGACCCGTCGCGGCGGCTTTTCTCCATCGGCTTCAATGCCACCGAGCACCGCCTCGATGCGAGCTACTACGACATGCTGGCGTCGGAGGCCCGCCTCGCCAGCTATGTGCTCGTGGCCCGCCGCGAGTTTGAACAAGATCACTGGTTCGCACTCAGCCGGCTGCTCACGACCGCCGACGGCGCGCCCACGCTGCTCTCCTGGAGCGGCTCGATGTTTGAATACCTGATGCCGTTGCTCGTGATGCCCTCCTGGAACGGCACGCTCCTCGACCATTCCTGCCGCGCGGCAGTGCACCGCCAGATCAGCTACGCCCGTGGCCGCGGGGTGCCATGGGGCATCTCCGAGTCGGGTTACAACGCCCGCGACATGCAGATGAACTATCAGTACCGCGCCTTCGGCGTGCCGGGGCTGGGCCTGAAGCGCGGGCTGGCCGATGACATCGTCATCGCGCCCTACGCCAGCGCCCTGGCGCTGCTTGTCGCACCGCGTGCCGCCTGCGACAACCTCCGGCGCATTGCGGCCGACGGGGGTCTGGGGAGCTGCGGCTTCATCGAGGCGATCGACTACACGCCCTCCCGCCGCACGCCCGCCGCGGGCGGCCACACCGAGGCCGCCGACTCGACCGAGATCGACGGCTCGCCTGCAGACATCACCGGCCCCGCCGGCGGCGTGCCCGTGCGGCAGTTCATGGCGCACCACCAGGGCATGAGTCTGCTGGCCTTCGCCTTCGTGCTGCTCGACCGTCCGATGCAGCGGCGGTTCATGGCCGACACGATGCTCAAGTCGGCCACACTCCTCCTGCAGGAACGGATCCCGAAACTGACGGTCACGGTCTTCCCCCATACAGCCGAGGCGGCCACGGCCCGAGGCATGCCATCCGCACAGACCGGCACCATCCGTGTGGTGACCGATTTCAACCGCCTCTTGCCGGAGATGCACCTGCTCTCCAACGGCCGCTACCACGTCGCCATCTCCGCCGCCGGGGGTGGCTGGAGCCGCTGGTGCGGCCTCGCCGTCACCCGGTGGCGCGAAGACGCCACCCGCGACCACTGGGGCCAGTTCTGCTACCTGCGGGATCTCGACGACGGCGTGTTCTGGTCCAACACCTGGCAGCCGACGACCCGTGGGGGCCGCCGCGGTGAGGCCGTCTTCATGCAGTCGCGGGCCGAGTTCCGCAGGGTCGACTGGCAAATCGAGGCACACACACTCGTCAGCGTGTCGCCTGAGGACGACGTGGAACTCCGCCGCCTCTCCCTCACCAACCGCTCCGAACGCCGCCGCTCGATCGAGGTCACGACCTACGCCGAGGTGGCGCTGGCCCCGCAGGGCCAGGACGAATCACACCCCGCCTTCTCCAACCTCTTCGTGGAGACCGAGATCCTCGCCGGCCGGCCCGCGATCCTCGCCACCCGCCGGCCACGCAGCCCGGAGGAACGGCCGCCGTGGCTCCTGCACGTTGTCACCGGCAGCTGCCCGACGGACAACTGCTCCTCCCTTGTCGGTGAACCATCATTCGAGACCGACCGCATGACCTTCATTGGCCGTGGCCGCACGCCGCGGGCGCCGGCCGCGTTCGACAAGCCCACGCTCTCCGACACCACCGGCGCGACGCTCGATCCCGTGGTGAGCATCCGCCGCACGGTCGTGCTCGAGCCGGGCGAGACGGTACGGCTCGACATTGTCACCGGCATCGCCGCATCGCGAGACCAAGCGGCAGAGATCGCCGTCAAATACTCCGATCCCTGCCTCGCCGACCGCATCATCGAACTCGCTTGGACGCGGGGTGCGATCATGCTGCAGCAGCTCGCGATCTCGGAGCAGGAGGCGCAGGCTTACGGACTGCTCGCCGGGTCGCTCGTCCATGCATCCCGCCTCCGCCGCACGAGCCCGGCGGTGATCGCCCGCAACCGCCGTGGCCAGTCGGGGCTGTGGGGCCACGGCATCTCCGGCGACCTGCCGATCGTGCTGGTCCGCATCCGCGACCGCCATCAGCTTGAACTGGTGCATCAGGCGATCCGTGGCCATGCCTGGTGGCGGATGAACGGCCTCGACGTCGATCTCGTCATCTGGAACGAAGACGACTCCGTCTACCGACAGGTGCTGCACGAGTCGATCCTCGATCTCGTCTCCGCCAGCCCAGAGGCCGGCCTCCTCGACCGTGCCGGCGGCATCTTCGTCCGCCGCGGCGAACAGCTCTCTGACGAGGATCGGCTGCTCCTGCAGGCGGCCGCCCGCGTCATGCTCACCGACGAATGGGGCACGCTGGTGGAGCAGGTGGAGAAACGCGGCCGTTCCGAGATCGCGATCCCGCCACTCAAGCCGCGGCGGCGGCTGGCACCGCCTGCATCGATTGGCCCCGCCGAATCAGAGCCCGGGCCGGCACTGAGCGAGCTTCACGCCTTCAACGGACTCGGCGGCTTCACGGCCGACGGCAGCGAATACGTGATCCGTCTCGCGCCTGGGATGCAGACGCCCACACCATGGGTCAACTGCCTGGCCAATCCCCGCATCGGCACGCTCGTCTCCGAATCGGGAACCGCCTTCACCTGGGTCGACAACAGCCACGAGTTCCGCCTCACGCCGTGGACCAACGACCCGGTCTCCGACTCAGGCGGCGAGGCGATCTACATCCGCGATGAAGACACCGGCCGCTTCTGGTGCCCCACTCCGCTGCCGACCCGCGGCCGCGGCACGTATGTCGTACGACACGGGATCGGCAGCACCGTCTTCGAACATGCCGACGACGGACTCGCCACCGAGCTCACGCTCTTCGTCGCCGAGCACGAGCCGGTGAAGTTTGTCCGACTCACGATCACGAACACCTCCGGCCGACCACGGGCCCTGTCGATCACGGGCTATTGGGAGTGGGTGCTCGGCGAACTCCGCAGCCGGTCGCAGATGCACGTCGTCACCGAGATCGACCACCTCACCGGTGCGCTGTTCGCCCGCAATGCGTTCGCGGGCGAATTCGCCGGCATGGTCGCCTTCGTCGATGCGAGCGAGGTGGCGCGGACCGTGACGGGCGACCGCACGGAATTCATCGGCCGCAACGGGTCGCTCGCGGCGCCGGCGGCACTCGACAGGATGCGGCTCTCCGGACGCGTGGGGGCTGGATTCGACCCGTGCGCGGCCATGCAGGTGCAACTGCTGCTCGACGACGGCGAGCGGCGAACCGTCGTCTTCACACTTGGCGCGGCGCAGGGAGTGGCGGAAGCCCAGCGGCTTGTGCAGCAGTTCCGCGGGGAACAGGCGTCGGACCGCGAGATGGCCGCCCTCAGGACGGGATGGCAGCGAAGGCTCTCGGCCGTGCAGATCGAGTCGCCCGATCCCGCGGTCGATGCACTCGTCAACCACTGGCTGTTGTACCAGGTCATCTCGTGCCGGCTTTGGGGCCGCACATCGCTCTATCAGTCGTCGGGCGCCTATGGCTTCCGCGACCAATTGCAGGATGCGATGGCGCTGGTGCACGCCGCGCCCGAACTGCTCCGCGAGCACCTGCTCCGCGCAGCAGGCCGGCAATTCGAAGAGGGGGACGTGCAGCACTGGTGGCATCCCCCCGCGGGCCGCGGCGTCCGCACCCACTGCTCCGACGACTTCCTCTGGCTGCCGGCGGCCGTATGCCGCTACGTGCAGGCGACCGACGACACCGGCGTGCTCGACGAGCTGGTGCCGTTCCTGCATGGCCGAGTGCCACGGGCCGACGAGGAATCGCTCTACGAGCTGCCGCAGTCGGGCCCGGCCACTGCGCCACTCTACGAGCACTGCGTCCGCACGATCGACCATGCCCTCCGCTTCGGTGCCAACGGCCTGCCGCTCTTCCGGGGCGGCGACTGGAACGACGGCATGAATCTGGTCGGCCACAAGGGCCGCGGCGAGAGCGTGTGGCTGGCCTTCTTCTTCTACGACGTGCTCCGCCACTTCGCCGACATCGCCGAACAGCGGGGGGATGTTGTCATGGCGGATCGCTGCTCGATCGAGGCCGGCCGGCTGCGGGGCAACGTAGACGACACGGCCTGGGACGGCGCCTGGTATCGCCGCGGCACGTTCGACGACGGGCTGCCGCTTGGTTCGGCCAACTCGGCCGAATGCCGGATCGACTCGGTCTCGCAGAGCTGGGCGGTGCTCTCGGCCGCGGCGCCGCAGGCCCGGGCCGCCGAGGCGATGGCCAGCGTCGATGCGTTGCTGGTCTCGCGCCCCGACCGACTCGTGAAACTGCTGTCGCCCCCGTTCGATACCGCGCCGGTGGAGCCGGGCTACATCAAGGGCTATCCGCCCGGCGTCCGAGAGAACGGTGGCCAATACACGCATGCCGCGGCCTGGACGGCGATGGCCTTCGCGGCCCTCGGCGATCACGCCCGCGCCTGGGAGCTGTTTCGTCTCATCAACCCCGTGAGCCACGGCGACACGCCCGAGGCGATCGCCGCCTACCGCGTCGAACCTTACGTGGTCGCGGCCGATATCTGCGCGGTCGCGCCGCACACCGGTCGCGGTGGCTGGACCTGGTACACGGGCTCGGCCAGCTGGATGTATCGCCTGCTGGTGGAATCGCTGCTGGGCATCGAAAAGGAGGGCACGGTGCTCAGGCTGTCGCCCCATCCGCCCCGCGACTGGCCCAGCTATACGATCCGCTACCGCTATTACGACACGACGTACCGGATCACCGTCGTTCATCCGGGGCACGGCGTCCGCGAACCCGGGCCGATCCGCACGATGGTGCTCGATGGGGTCCTTCAGGCCGACCACACGATTCCGCTCGTCGATGATTCCCGCGAACACGTGATCGAGATCGAATTGGCATGACGCCGCCGGCCGAATCCCGCATGGAACGACGCTCCGACATTCCCGACGCGCCCTGGCACGCCCTCTCCATCGACGATGCGCTGCACCGTCTGGCAAGCGGCCAGGCGGGACTGTCGGCCGCCGAGGCGGCCCGCCGGCTCGCGGTCTTCGGCCACAACACCCTGCCCCGCGAACCGCTGCCTGCGGTATGGCGGCTCGCGGTCGGGCAGCTGGCAAACCCGCTCATGCTGCTGCTCCTGGCAGCGGCACTTGTGTCGCTCGCCATCGGTGACGCCAAGGATGCCGCCATCATCGCGGTGGTCATCGCGATCGACGCCTGTCTCGGCACATGGCAGGAGGCCAAGGCACACCGGTCGAGCCGGGCCCTGGAGAAACTGTTGCAGATCCGTGCGGCCGTCAGCCGTGGTGGCACGGTCTGCGAAATCCCGGCCGAGGACGTCGTGCCGGGCGATCTCCTCTGGCTCGAATCAGGCAATCGGGTGCCGGCCGACGCCCGGCTCCTCGCCGCGCACGGACTCGAAGTCGACGAATCGCTGCTCACCGGCGAATCGCTGCCAGTGAGAAAGGATCCCGTCTGGACCGGCTCTGCCGAGGCCGCCCTCGCCGACCGACTCAACATGGTCCATGCAGGCTCGATCGTCACCCGCGGGCGGGCATCGGCTCTCGTTATCGCTACCGGGCCACGGACGAGCGTCGGTGAGTTGGCGATCGACGTAGCCGCACGGCCGGCCGGCAAGCCGCCGCTGGTCGCGCGGATGGAGCAGTTCACCCGCTCGGTCGCGGTGGCAGTTGTCGCGGCCGCCACGACGATCGGTCTGCTCGGCGTGATGGTCGGTCAGCGGCCACAGGAAATGTTTCTCTTCGCAGTGGTGCTGGCCGTGTCGGCGATCCCAGAAGGCCTGCCCGTGTCGCTGACGATCGCGCTGGCCATCGCCACCGGCCGGATGGCGGCCCGCGGCGCCATCGTGCGACGGCTGCCCGCGGTCGAGGGGCTCGGCAGTTGCACGCTGATCGCCACCGACAAGACCGGCACGCTCACCTGCAATGAACTCACGGTCACGACCGTCGAACTGCCCGCCACGCACACGGCCCCGCCGGACCGCCTGTCCGTCGATGGCCACGGCTTCGTCCCGACCGGCGCCGTCCTCCGCAACGGCCGTGCCATACCGCTCATGCACGATCGCGTCACCACCACGGCGGAGCCGCGACTGCGCGCCCTGGCCGCCTGTGGCGTGCTCTGCAACGAGGCCACGCTCCATCATCGCGACGGTGCCTGGACATGGCGGGGCGACGCGGTCGATGTCGCGCTGTTGTCATTAGGCGTGAAGCTCGGCCTCGAACGCGAGGCCCTGCTGGCCGAGGCACCGCAATTCGACGAAATGCCGTTCGAGCCAGAGCACCGCTTCGCGGCCACGTTTCATCGCTTTGCCAAAGGCCGCATGGTCTGCGTCAAGGGCGCGCCAGAGGCAGTGCTGCCGATGTGTGCAGGCAGCCACGACCTGCTTGCCGCGTGGCACGGGCGGGCGACGTCAATGGCCGCCGAGGGCTTGCGGGTGCTGGCGTTGGCACAGGGCCCTGTGCCGGAAGCAGGCTCCGCGCATCGGGTTCCGCCGCCGCTTGCGGATCTGGATTTTCTCGGATTCGTCGGCCTCGGCGATCCGCTACGGCCAGGCGTGCGGGAGGCGGTGCGGCGGTGCGGCACCGCGGGAATCCGGGTGGTAATGATCACCGGCGACCACCGGCTGACGAGCCTCGCCATCGCCCGACAGCTCGATCTGGCCCACGATGACGCCGACGTGGTCACCGGCGGCGAACTGTCCACGATGACCCCGGACCGCTTCACCGAGAAGGTCCGCACCGCGCGGGTCTTTGCCCGCGTGACGCCGAGGCAGAAGCTCCAGATCGTTGAGGCGGCACGGGCCGCCGGCCACTTCGTCGCCGTCACCGGCGACGGCGTCAACGATGCTCCCGCCCTGCGCGCCGCCAACATCGGCGTGGCGATGGGCAAGGGCGGCACCGACGTCGCCCGCGAGGCGGCCGGCCTCGTCATCAGCGACGACAACTTCGCCACGATCGTCGCCGGCATCGAGGAGGGCCGGATCGCCTACGACAACGTCCGCAAGGTGATCTTCCTGCTGGTCAGCACGGGCGCGGCGGAGATGGTGCTCGTGACGCTCGCCGTAGCCACGGGATCACCGCTGCCGCTCACGGCGGCACAGCTGCTCTGGCTCAACCTCGTGACCAACGGCATCCAGGACGTGGCGCTGGCTTTCGAGCCCGGGCAGGGTGACGAACTCGACCGCCCACCGAGACCACCCGACGAGCCGATCTTCGACCGGGCCATGATGGAGCGGATCGCGATCTCGGCCATGGTGATGGGAGTGGCGGCGTTCATCGTGTTTCGCGTCTGGCTGGGCGGCGGATCCCAGGCCGGCGCGGCTCACGCCGCCACCGGCACCGCGGCGCTCTCCGCGGCCCGCCATGCCACGCTCCTGGTGATGGTGCTCTTCGAGAACGTGCACCTGGCCAACTGCCGCTCCGAAAACCGTTCGGCCCTCTCAAGCCCCCCCTGGAAGAGCCCGCTGCTGTTTGCCGGCACGCTCACGGCCTTGGCGGTGCACCTGCTGGCCATGCACTGGCCGCCCGCGCAGAAGGTGCTCGACGTCGCGCCGGCGAGTGGCCGTGAATGGCTCGTGCTGGCGGCGGTGGCCGCCACGATCCTGCCGGCCGTCGAACTCCACAAGTGGTGGCGCCGCCGGCCTGGGAGGACATGAACGAGTCGCCCACACCAGCGGCATGGCAGGAAGCCATGCGAAGCACCAGCGACCTGCGGTCGCCAAGAACAAATGGCACGATTGGATGTTGTTCGTGTTTACGGAATCCGCCGTCTGAGCACGACCAGCGGATCGGCCTCCGCACGGACATGCCGGTGGCTCATTGGCTTGGCCAGGATCATCCCCGCCACGAAGCCCGCGACGTGGGCCGAGTAGGCCACGCCGCCACCACCGCCCTGGTCGAGGAATCCGCTGACCAGTTGGAACAGAAACCAGATGCCCACGGCCACGTAGCCCGGCACGTCGATCATCATCCGCAGCAGGATCACGCTCACGCGGCGGTGCGGGTGGAGCACGAGATAGGCCCCGAGCACGCCCGAGATCGCGCCGGAGGCCCCCAGACAGGGCGTGAGCGCCGCCTCACCGGAACTGTTGAGCGCGACGAAGGCCAGCGACGCGATGATGCCCGTGGCCAGGTAGAAGAGCAGGTATTTGACGTGCCCCATGTCGTCCTCGACGTTGTCGCCGAAGATCCACAGAAACCACATGTTGCCGGCCAGGTGCATGATGCTGCCGTGCATGAAGATCGCCGTCAGCAGCGTCATCCATGGCGGAATGGGCGTGGCCTTGAGACCGGGATCGGGCACCTGGACCACGCCCTCGGGCGTCTGGATCATCCGCACCGACGGCTCGGTGATGACATCCTTTCCTGAGATGATCTCGGCAGGCACCTGGCAATAGGCGAGCGTGACGTTGTCGTTGGCCCCCATCTGCTGGAGCACCACGAACACGAACACATTCGCGAGCAAGAGCGCGATCGTCACGTAGGGAAAGATGGTGCGGTCGGAATTGTCGTCGCCGACGGGAAAGACCATGAAACGGGTCCTGAAGCGGACGGGCCATACCAAGTGTCCAGACACGGCCGGGCAGCCGCACCGGCGCAGACATCGCCGTAATCCTAATCGACGTGCAGGGCGGCTGCATGCGGGCTGGACAATTACCGGGCCCGGGGCGATAGTCTCCTCCGCAGGGGCACTGCTCGTCAGCATGGAAGGCAGACATCATGAACCGCTCCTCGTTTCTGCGCCGACCGTCCGCCGCCTGTGGGCTGGAGTTTCTCGAACCGCGGCTGACGATGTCGGCTGACGTCGCGGCGGCCGCTCTGCGGCAGATCGACTGGCAGGGCCAGTCGGTGTCGGTTCGGTCTGATGCGTGGATCGTGCGGGCTCCTTCCACGGCGGCCTCGACCGACTGGAATCTCGCACCGCATTGGCGTGCCGCCCCCCTCGGCGAGGGCTTTTATGCACTGGCCACCCCCGGCGCCTCGACGCAGGACGTGCTCGGCTGGGCCGCGCGGACGACCGGTGTGCGCTATGTCGAACCCGATTTCGTCATCGCGCCCACCATCGCCGCGAACGATCCGTCGTTCGGCCAACTCTGGGGCCTCGACAACACCGGCCAGTCGGGCGGCGTCGTCGATGCCGACATCGACGCGCCCGAGGCATGGAACACGACCACCGGCTCCCGGAACGTCGTCGTGGCCGTCATCGACACCGGCATGGACTACAACCACCCAGACCTCGCCGCGAACGCGTGGCGGAACCCCGGCGAGGTGGCCGGCGACGGCATCGACAACGACCGCAACGGCTTCGTCGACGACGTCGTGGGCTGGGACTTTGCCAACAACGACGCCAACCCCATGGACGACAACGGCCACGGCTCGCACGTATCGGGGACGATCGGCGCGGCGGGCAACAATGGCACCGGCGTAGTGGGGGTCAACTGGCAGGTCTCGATCATGCCGCTCAAGTTCCTCGACGCCTCGGGAAGCGGCAGCACGAGCGCCGCGGTTGCGGCAATCAACTACGCCACCCGCATGCGGCGGGATTTCGGCATCAACGTGGTCGCCACCAACAATAGCTGGGGAGGCGGCGGGCTCTCGACCTCTCTCCGCGACGCCATCGACTCAGGCGCGGCCGCCGGCATCCTCTTCGTGGCCGCCGCCGGGAACGAGTCGAACAACAACGACGCCACTCCGGCCTACCCTGCCAGCTATACGGGCACTTCGGTGATCTCGGTGGCGGCGACCGACCGCTCAAACCGCCTGGCGAGTTTCTCCAACTACGGTGCCACGAGCGTCGACCTCGCCGCCCCCGGCGTGGGGATCGCCTCGACGACGCCCAACAACTCCTACGCCTCCTACAGCGGCACGTCGATGGCGACGCCCCATGTGACCGGCACCGTCGCCCTGCTTGCGGCCGCCTATCCGCAGGCCACGGCCGCCCAGATCCGCACCGCGATCCTGTCGAGCACCACGCCGGTCGCCGGCCTCGCCGGCAAGGTGGCCACCGGCGGACTGCTCAACGCTGCCGCCGCGCTGCAGGCGTTGGCTGTGACGAACCCCACGCCGACGCCAACCCCAAGCCCCACGCCAACTCCCACCCCGACGCCGGCTCCCTCGCCCATCGACGCTGGCGACACGCTGGCTGCTGCCGTGGCGGTGACGGCTTCGTCAGGAAGCGTGCGTTTCCCCGGCCAGATCGGTGACGGTCAGTACGGCAGCCGCGACGTTGATCTCTTCAAAGTGGTGCTGCAGGCCGGCCAGTCGCTCACGATCGACGTCGATGCCCGCTCGCTTCCCTCGTCATCCACGCTCGACAGCTACATTCGGCTCTTTGACACCCGCGGCCGCGAACTCGCACGCAATGATGATGCCAACGGCTCGCTCGATAGCCTCTTGTCGGTGATCACGCGGACGGCGGGCACCTACTACGTCGGCATCTCGGGCTACGGCAACTCAGGGTACACGGCGACCCGCGCTGGTTCGGGCCGCACCGGTTCGACCGGACAGTACGAGGTCGCCTTCAAGTTCGGTGTCCTCGCACAGCGTTTGCCGGTGCGGAACGGAACGGGCATGCGAATGATGGGCATACCGGATGCCACGCAACTGATGCTTCAGGCGTTCCCAGCGAGCCAGCAGCAGGATAGCCTCGCTCAGCGGTCCGCCGTGAAGCGGTGGACCATGGTGTGCCGGTAGGTCTGCCCCGGATCGAGCCGCACCGACGGCCAGTCGGCCTGCCCGGCATGGTGGATGGCGTCGGGGTACTTCTGCGTCTCCAGACAGATGGCTGCCTGCTTCGTATAGGCCGCCCCGCCCTTGCCCGTGACCGAGCCGTCGAGGTAGTTGCCGGTGTAGACCTGGATGCCGGGCTGGTCGGTGAGGATCTCCATGCTGCGGCTGCTCGCGGGATCCCGCAGGATGGCCACGCTCCTCAAGGCTCCGTCGGGCTTCCAGTCGCGGACCACGTAGTTGTGGTCGATGCCGCCGGGGTTCTTGCCATCGGCTGAAGCCGGCAGTCCCTTGATGGCGTCGCCGAGCACCGCCGCGGGCCGGCGTTCAGGCCGCAGGTCAAAGGGCGTGCCGGCCACCGCCGCAAATTCACCCGTGGGGATGCTGCCGGCATCGACCGGCAGGTAGCGGTCGGCCGTCACCGACAGTTCATGCCCATGGACCGTGCCTGAGGCATGGCCGGCGAGATTCCAGTAGGAATGATGGGCCATATTCACGATCGTGGGAGCGTCGCAGGTCGCCGACATCTCGACCCAGAGTTCGCCCTCGGGCGTGAGCGTGTAGGTGGTTTTGGCCGTGAGCTGGCCCGGATAGCCCTCGTCACCGGCGGGAGACACCATCTCGAAGTCGACGGCCGGCCCCTTCTCGGAAATCCGCGGTGTCGCCTTCCAGAGCTTCTTATCGAAGCCGACCAGGCCGCCGTGGAGATGGTTGGGTTCGTTGTTCGTCGCCAATTGGTAGGACTTGCCATCGAGTTCGAACTGGCCGGCAGCGATGCGGTTGGCCACACGGCCGCAGGTCGCGCCGAAATAGGGATGCTTGGCCGCGTAGCCCTCGAGCGAATCGAAGCCGAGCACGACATCGACCGCCTTGCCGTCCTTCCCGGGCACCTGCAGGCTCGTGAGGATCGCACCGAAGTCGGTGATGGTCGCCTTCCAGCCCCCCGGCACCACGAGCGTGTAGAGGTGCGCCTCGCGACCGTCGGGCAGACGGCCGAACGGACTGACCGTCGGCAGGGCAAACGCAGCAGCGGGCATGGACGTGGCAACTCCCGGGGGCGATGTGGAGGGCTCGGCGGCAGCCGCCAGGCCGGCCAGGAACACGATCATGAGACCCGCCGCCAGTCGAACGCTCGTCATGATTTCAACTCCGCTGCTTGGCGTGCCGCCACACGTGTTCAACCGCGTTCGGCAGGCTTCGCGGCGACACGGGGCTTGCCGGCTCCCGTGCCGCTCTCGGCCTCCTCCCGTTTCATGCCGATCCAGCCGTCGATGCTCCACGGGCCGCCGCCGAAGGCGATCAACGACATCAGGCCACCGGCGATGGCCATGTTCTTCATGAACTGGATCGTCTGCAACTGCCGCTGGGCGGCATCGGCAAATGTCCAGAAGTCGTGAAAGTAGTAGGTCGCGGCGAGCAGGAACGCGAGCAGGAACGCCGCGCCGATCCGTGTCCATGCACCGAGCACGACGCTCAGGCCCCCGAGCAAGAGGAGTCCGATGGCGCCAAAGAGGGCAAACTTCGGATTCGGTACGCCCTCGGATGCCATGTAGGCGGCGGTCGCCTGGAACTGTGGAATCTTGTTGGCGACGGCGCTGACCACGAAGATCGCGGCCAAGAGCAGCCGTGCGACGAGCGAGAAGGCCCCCTGTATGGCCGAGGCAAGCTGTTCCATGGTTCATTCCTCCTGGGAGCGTGTCGATCGGGGCATTTGCCTCCGCGACCTTGGCCATGATCGTCGCGAACCGACCGCCCACCGGCAAGAGCGGATTGGCCGGATGGAACGGCCGCCGACAGCGATGCCGGCTCAGCAGGCCGGCTGGTCCCGCGTGATGCAGTGGAGGGCACCGCGGCCGCGGACGAGCTCCTGGCAGTCGACCGGCACGATCCGGCGGCCCGGAAAACAGGCGGCCAGCGTGCGGATGGCCGGCTCGTCGGTCGGGCCGCCGAACACCGGCACCATCACCGCCCCGTTGGCGACGTAGAAATTCAGATGGCTGGCCGGCAGCTGCTCACCTGAGAAGGCAAACCGCGAGGGAATGTCGATCGGGATCACCTCCAGCCGGCGGCCCCTCGCATCGACTGCCGACTCAAGCTGCGTGAGATTCTCGGCGAGCGATGCATGGTTGGGGTCGAGCCGATCAGGCTGCCGCGCCGCCACGACACGTCCGGGGGACACGAACCGCGCGATCTGATCGATGTGGCCGTCGGTGTCGTCCCCCGCCAGCTCACCGCCCAGCCAGATGACATGATCGACGGCGAGTTTTTGCCTGAGCACCTGCTCCACCTGCTCGCGCGAGAGGCCGGCGTTGCGTTTGGGGTCGACCACGCAGCGGTGGTTGACCATCAGCGTGCCCTCACCGTCGGTCTCGATCGCGCCCCCCTCGAGCACGATGCCCGGGGCAACGATCGCCATCCCCAGCCGGCCCGCGATGGCCCCCGAGACCTTCGCGTCGCGATCCCAGGGCGGATACTTGCCTCCCCACGCGTTCCACTCCCAACAGACGGCCAAGGGCCTGCCACCGCCCGTCCCCGACTCCCGCGGCACCAGGAACACAGGCCCCGTGTCGCGGAGCCACGAGTCATTCGTGGGGATGTCGACGCATTCGACGTTGGCCACTCCGCGGAGCCGGTCCTGCGCCTCTTCCAATGCAGCCCCGCTCGCGATCACTTTCACCGGCTCCCATGGGGCCAGAAGCCGGATGAACCGCGCAAAGAACTCCGGGATGACGGCGAAGTCTCCCAGGAACGTCGCCCGCCGGTGTGGCCAGGCGATCCACGTAGCCGCATGCGGCTCCCACTCCGCTGGCAGCCGATAGCCGTCTGCGTGCAAAAAGGGGACGCAGCTCATTTCCCCGCCTTGTCTGCCGGCACCGCCCTCGCAGCAGGTGGGAAATGAGCTGCGTCCCCTTTTTGGGCCCAACGCTTCAGCAGGCTGCCGTAGGCGTCGATGCGACGGTCGCGAAAGAACGGCCACCGGGTTCGCGACCATTCGATCCGGGCAAGGTCGCACTCCACCACGATCGTCTCGGGGGTCTCATGGCCCGCCTTCACGAGCCGGTCGCCGTTGGGGGCGTAGACGACGCTCGCACCCCAGAACCGCAAGGGGCCCTCGCGGCCCGTGCGGTTCACCGCCACCACGAACACGCCATTGGCGATCGCATGGCTCCTGAGCATCGTGTCCCACGACTCATACTGCTCGCGGTGCAGTTCATCCTCGCCGTCGAGCCAACCGATCGCGGTTGGATAGAAGAGCACCTCCGCGCCCGCCATGGCCGTGAGGCGGGCCGCCTCCGGATACCACTGGTCCCAGCAGACGAGCGGCCCGACCTGCAGCCGGCTGGTCGGCACCGACATGAAGCCGGTGTCGCCCGGCGCGAAATAAAACTTCTCGTAGTAGTGCGGGTCATCGGGGATGTGCATCTTGCGGTAGAGGCCTGCGGTCGACCCGTCGCGATCGAAGATCACGGCCGTGTTGTGGAAGAGGCCGTGCGACCGCCGCTCGAACACGCTCCCCACGAGCACGACAGCATGCTCACGTGCCGCCGCGGCCAGCCGCTCGGTGAGCGGCCCGGGCACGACTTCAGCCTCGGTGAACTTTCCATGGTCCTCGGCCTGACAGGGATACTGCCCCGCGAAGAGCTCCTGCAAGCAGACGACCTCCGCGCCGCCGCGGGCCGCCTCGGCGATGCCAGCAAGGGCCTGCGCGATGTTGTGCTCGCGGTCCGTCGTGCAGGCGGACTGCACGAGGCCGATCCGCACGACGCTGCCCACTCTGCCGCTCATCGCGACGCCACTTCGAGCCGGGCGGCGTCGAGCTTCGCTGCAGGCACCGGAAACTGCTCGGCCAACTCGGCCACATCGCCCTTTGTCGTCGCGATCAGCTGCTGGTCGCTTGGCGACTTGAGCACGCGGAGAATCCAGGCAGCGATCTGCTTCATCTCGCCCGTGCCCATGCCGCGGGTGGTGAGGGCGGGCGTGCCCAGACGAATGCCGGAGGGGTCCATCGGCTTCCGCTCGTCGAAGGGGATCATGTTCTTGTTGCAGGTGATGCCGCAGCGATCGAGCACCTCCTCGGCCAGCTTGCCGCCGATGCCCAGGGGCGTCACGTCGACGAGCATGAGGTGGTTGTCGGTGCCGCCGCTGACGAGCTTGACGCCGCCGGAGGCCAGCGCCGCCGCCAGCGTCCGCGCGTTGTCGACGACGTTTTGGCCATACCGCTTGAACTCCGGCTTGAGCGCCTCGCCGAAGGCCACGGCCTTGCCGGCGATCACGTGCATGAGCGGGCCGCCCTGCGTGCCGGGAAACACCGAACGGTCGAGAGCCTTGGCGTTTTCCATGCGGCACATGGCGATGCCGCCCCGCGGACCGCGAAGGGTCTTGTGGGTGGTGCTGGTGACGAAGTCGGCAACCGGGACGGGATTGTCGTGAATGCCCGCGGCGACGAGCCCGGCGTAGTGGGCCATGTCGACCATCAGCTTCGCGCCCACTTCGCGGGCGATCTCGGCGAAACGGCCGTGAGGAATCTCGCGGGGATACGCGCTCGCGCCGGCCACGATCAGCTTCGGCTTGTGCTCCCGCGCCAGGCTCGCAATCTGGTCGAAGTCGAGCAGCTGGTTGTCGCGGCGGACGCCATAGTGGACGAACTTGTAGAAGATGCCTGAACTGTTGAGCTTCATGCCGTGCGTGAGGTGGCCACCGTGGGCGAGGTCGAAGGCGAGCACGGTGTCGCCCGGCTGAATGGCGGTGAGATAGACGGCCGAGTTGGCTTGGCTGCCCGAGTGCGGCTGCACGTTGACATGCTCGGCGCCGAAGAGGGCCTTGAGCCGGTTGCGGGCGAGGTCCTCGACCTTGTCGACGAACTCGCAGCCGCCGTAGTAGCGGTGGCCGGGGTAGCCCTCGGCATATTTGTTGGTGAGCACGCTGCCCACCGCCTGCATGACGGCGGCGCTCGTGAAGTTCTCGCTGGCGATCATCTCCAGCCCGTCCTGCTGCCGGGTCTGTTCCGCGGCGATCGCCGACCACACTTCGGGATCATCCTGTTCGACGAGATTGGGGGTGCCGTTCATGGGGTTTCTCCTCTCGGGGGCGGAAACGATCTCCACAAAGATTGTGGGGACGGCCGGCCCCACCGTCAACGAACATCTCTAGAGCAGCAGCGGCTCTGGCATGAAAGTCACGATCGGGATCAGGAACGACAGCACCCCCAGCACCGTACGGGGCAGGCCCAGCGGCCGGCCGTCCGCACGGATGGGTGGATGATCCGTGCCTAGCAGCGTCACGATCACCACCATCGCGATCCAGTTGGTGCGGCCCAGGATCACGATCGCGGCGATCGACGCGATCAAGACGCTCCTCGCGATCCAGTGGGCCCGCCGGCCGAAGATCGCATAGCTCACATGGCCACCGTCGAGCTGGCTGATGGGGATCATATTGAGCCCCGTCACGAGCAGGCCCACCCAGCCCGCCATAAAGAGCGCGTTGGGGGCGATCGTCACGTCGGCGGCGATGTCGGGGCGGACGAGCCCGAGGATGCCGCGGGCAAGCGGCGGCATGGCGAAGGGGCTGTGCTTCGCCGGCTCGCCGGTGAGCAGCCCGACTGCCAGCACGGGAAGAGCGACCACGAGCCCGGCCAGGGGACCGGCGAGCGCGATGTCGAAGAGCTGCCGCCGATTGGCCCGGGAGCCCTCCATCCCGATCACGGCCCCCATCGTGCCGGTGAGCAGCACTGGCACCGGGATGAAGAACGGCAGCGTGGCCGGAATCCCGTGCAGCCAGGCGGCGATGAAGTGGCCCGCCTCGTGGGCCCCGAGCACTGCCATCACCGCTGCCATATAAAGGAGGCCGCGTTGCCAGTGATCCGCCACCTCCAGGCCAAACTGGTCGTCGAAGCCGAGTAGTTCCGCCTGCCAGCCCGAGACCCCCGCCGCGAAGGTGGTGATGCAGGTGAGCAGAAAGAGCAACGCCTGCAGCCGGATCGGCGACCGCCGGGCCGGCACAGCCGTGGGCACCGCTGGATAGGGCGGGGAGCCGGGCTCAAAACCTTGGGAAAGCGGCTGCATCTGCTTCAGAATACAGGTTTTGAGGCGCGGCTGGTAAGCTGCGTGAGATTGCACTCCGTGCGGAGTTGCGGAGAACCGACTGGTGCCTGTTCACGAGGGAATTCCCATGCCGTTCCTGCCTGCCTGCTGTCGTCATCTGCGAAGCGCGGTGCATGCCGTGGTCGCCTGTGCCATGGCCACCGTTCTCTCCGGTAGTCTCGCGCCGCTCCAGGCCGCCGAGCGGACGGTCTTGGCCGTCGTCACCTGCGACAGCTACGCCGACCTCAAGAAGCAATTCGGCTGGCTCGGGGCGCAGGTCGGCCAGCCCGGACTGGCAGGCATGCTCGAATCGGTGCTCCTCATGGCCACGCAAGGCCGTGGGCTGGCCGGGCTCGATGTGAAGCGGCCGCTGGGCGCGGTCGTGACGACCGACGGCGGCGACATCGCCGTGCACGGCTTCGTGCCGGTCAAGAGCCTCGACAAGCTGCTCGACTCGCTCCAGGCCGTGACCGGCCCCAGCGAGCAGTCGGGCGACACCCGCAGCCTCACGCTGCCCAGTGGCATCGCCCTCGACATGGTGGAGAAGGATGGCTGGGCGATCGTGTCGCCGCAGGGCTTCGACGTGGAGGCGGTCGATCCCGCGCCGCTGTTCGCCCCGCTCTCGGAAAATTACTCGCTCGGTATCGAACTGTTTCCGCACCTGCTGCCAGACTCGCTCCGTCAACAGCTCCGCATGCTCATCGAACAGGGCGCGGCAGCTGCGGGTGAACAGGGGCAGCCATTCGACGCCCGTGCGATCGGTGCCGCGCTCGACAGTCTCGCCGACACCGAGACGCTGGTGCTCGGCATCGCGATCGACACCGAGAAGGATCGGCTCTTCATCGAGAACCGCACTGTGGCGGTGCCCGGTTCGCCTGCGGCCCTGGCGATGCAGGGCTCCGACAAGGGAAAGTCGACCGTGCCCATGCCGCCGGCCGCCGATGGCACACGCCCCGCGGTCTGTGCGCACCTGGTGCAGTCGGTTCCCGAGGCCTCCCGCCGCGATGTCCTCACCATGTTCGATCAGGCCCTGCCTCCCGGCAGCAACGACCCGCTGACGAAGACCTTGTCGCTGTTGTTCCGCGAGGCGATCGTGTCGGTGCTCGCCACAGGCGGCATCGATGCGGCGGTCTGCGTCGACACGACCGCCGCCGCGAAGAAGACCGCCCTGCCCTCCGTCACGGCGGGCATGCGGGTGAAA
Organism: Pirellulales bacterium; assembly: GCA_044236455.1. GTDB lineage: Bacteria > Planctomycetota > Planctomycetia > Pirellulales > UBA1268 > CAMCQY01. Next base: position 20,068 of record JBIIGJ010000016.1, on the reverse strand, counting down.
GACGGTGCCGTCCTCGAAAACCGCGTCAAGCAGTCGTTCGGTGGCGAGAACGGCGGCAAGCGGCTGCTGCCCCCGGGCGTGGACGTCGCCTTCGACTCCGGCAAGGTCGGCGCGACGAACCTGCATACGATCACCGTCGACTTGAGCGGAACCGAGGCCGCCGAGAGTCTCGGAGAATCGCTCGAACTCACGCTGGCAGTCGCGCCGGAATACGCCTTCCTCATGGCAGGCGGCGATGCACGGCAGCGGCTGACAACGGTGCTCGGGCCCGATGGCAAGGCGGATCCGCAGGCCAAGCCGATCGTCGGCATCGACGTGTCGATGCCTCGCGTGCTGGCCTATGCTGCCGACCGGGGTGCCTTGCCCGCGAAGGCTGTTCCTGCCGCGGAAGGCAACGGCGGTGACGAGCAGGACGGAACCGTCAAGCTGCTCATCCGCCCGATCGAACGGGGCGTAGCGACCCGGCTATCGGCCGATGGCAGTGCGATCAGGGTTTTGGCGGCGAGCGCCGGGAACACCGATCCCAACGGCCCGGGTCTCCCGATCCCGAATGGGTTTCCCATCCCGGGTGCCGCACAATAACGGGCCTGGGCTGCTGCATCTCGCGTTGCACTGAACGGTTCAGGCGACGCGGCTCTTTGTCTTTTGCCCCGTCTTTCCCCTTCACACGAATTCCACCCGTGATCACCACCAGCCTGACACCCTCCGGTTCCCACCCGTCTGACTGTTCCAGCCCGTCGGGCATCCGCACGCAGATTGCCGGCGTGAACGTAGCCGATCTCGCCCGCGAGCATGGCACGCCGCTCTACGCCTACGACGCCGACATGATCCGGCGCCGCTGCCGCGATCTCGCGGCCTGGGACACAGTCCGCTTCGCCCAGAAGGCCTGTTCGAACCTCGCCGTGCTCGATCTCATCCGCCGCGAGGGCGTGATGGTCGATGCGGTGAGCACCGGCGAGATCCACCGGGCCCTGACGGCCGGCTACTCCGCGCACACCGACCGCGCTGCCGCGGCCGACGGCCTGCCCCCCGTGCACCAGATCGTCTACACGGCCGACATCTTCGACCGGCCGAGTCTCGACGCGGTCGCGAAGCTGGGTATCCATGTGAACTGTGGCTCGGCCGACATGATCGAGCAGTTGGCCGAACGGGTGCCGGGAGCGAACATCACGCTGCGAGTGAATCCCGGCTTCGGCCACGGCCACAGTCAGAAGACCAACACCGGCGGCGAAGGCTCGAAGCACGGTATCTGGCACGAGGAGATTCCCGAGGTGCTCCGCCGCGCCGAGTGGGCGGGCCTCGCGGTGAGCGGCCTGCATATGCACATCGGCAGCGGCACCGATCTCGCGCATCTGGCCGAGGTGGCCGGGGCGCTCGAGCGTGTCGCGATCGAGATCGGCCGATCGCTGACGATGGTGAGCGCCGGCGGCGGCCTGCCGGTGCCCTACAAGCCGGGCGAGGTCCACGCAGACCTCGGCGGCTATTTTCAGCTCTGGGACGCGACGCGGAAGAAGCTGGAAAACCGGTTCGGCCACCGCATCCGTCTGGAGATCGAACCGGGCCGCTATCTCACGGCCGAGTCGGGCTCCGTGGTCACGGAGGTCCGTGCCGTCAAGCGGCAGGGCTCACGGAAATACCTGCTCGTCGATGCCGGCTTCAACACACTGGCGCGGCCGGTGCTCTACGGCTCCTACCATCCGATGAGCCTTTGCCCGGCGAAGACCGACTCAGTCACGGAAACCGCCACCGAAGAGGTGGCCGTGGGTGGCCCGCTGTGCGAGTCGGGCGACATCTTCACGCAGACCGACGGCGGCTTCGTCGCCTCGCGGCCGCTGCCGCCGGCACAGGTGGGCGACCTGCTCGTGATCGAGATCGCGGGTGCCTACGGCTTCGTGATGGCGAGCAACTACAACTCGAAGCCGCTGCCGGCCGAGGTGCTGATCGACGGCGGCAAGGCGAGGCTCGTTCGTGCCCGCCAGACGCCCGAGGACCTGGTCCGCGGCGAGACCGTCTGACGCTCGACATCGTCGCCACGCTCGTGGCCATCGTGGGTTTCCCGACCGCGTGGCGGACACGCACATCCACGGCCTTCAGATCTCGACCGGCCTTCAGATCTCCACGTGGGTCACGCCGTCGATCTCGTCGAAGTGCCCGATCTTGAGGAGCACGCCGGGGGCCTCAGGCAGTTCCGCAACGAACGCGGGGTCGCAGACCGCCACCGCCGTCGTCGTCACCGTGGCCTTGACCATCATGGAGGCGGCGATCGACATCACGAAGGACGTGGCCAACGAGAAGGTCACGAACCAAGGCAGCGTGCCAGCCGCCAACTGGACCAACTCGTCGAATTCTGAGGCCGAGAGTTCATGCTCCAACGCGTAGTGGCGAATGACCTCGGACTCCTGGAGCGGGCTCATGATGGAGAGCATGTCGTCGTAGCTGCACACGCTGTGGAAGCTCTCGCGGTGGGTCAACGCCGCCTTGAGCGCTATCTTCCGCCTCTCGAACTCAAGCTTGGCGTGGTGGGCCTCGAGGGCCTGCTTCTTACGGTTCGCGTAGAACGTGACCATGGCACGTGGAATCGTCAGGGCAGCATCGGCTGTACCGTCAAGGAGACGTCGGGGAAGGTCTGACATGAACAGACGGCGGTATTCCGCAAACGCCTCGTCCTGAATCCGTCGCACGACCGCTTCCACGCTCTCGCGTGTCGTGAAGAGCAGTTTATTGCCCACCTCGATGCACAAAGGCTTGAGATAGTAGACCTTCACACCCGGCTGCTTTCCGGGACCGTCGAGAAATTCCTCGAGCCGGGTTCGTACGCAGGCCGGCACGGTGTCGGTGATCGAGTCGAAGCGATCCTGTGGGGTGATCGCCACGAGCAGTCGCCCCTTGGGGAGCCTGATCGAGGCCTTGGAGAGCTCGATCTCGCGAACGTGGGTGAACTCCGCGTGGTGCTCGGCAAGCGCGGCCGCCCAACTTCTCTCCCGACCCTGCGCATGATGGCTCGACCGCGGCCAGAAGCCGGCGGCAAGCATCGTCTGGGCGAGGTCCGTGCTGCGGTTCTTCGGCGGCACCCAGATCGACCGGCCGTACCACCGTGCGAACGGCTCGAGTTCCTGGTCGAGCGTGAATGGCGTCCCGAGCATCGTCTTGGAGATCGGCCGCCTCACCGGCCGCCGCGCCACTGTTCGGCCCGCAGGGGCACGTTGCACCATGGTGGACGTCTTCGACATGGGAGCCTCCACTGAGTCAGGAAGTGAACGTTCGACCTCGATCATCAGGGTCGGCCAGACGAATCCCCCGGGGCCCACCCTTTCGGACGACAGCCTACGCCGAGATTCCCAAAGCCTGCAAGGGCCCCAAGCCAGGAGAAAAAAGGTTGGAAAAAGGTGACAGCCAGCTTCAACGCAACAGTCGGGATAGCCCGCCCGATGACTTCGCCTACACTACTCGCGGAGGCACCTCGTTATGTCTGGAAACTACGTCATCGCCGGAGGAAGTCACGGCATCGGCCTGGAGATCGTCCGACTGCTGGCCCCGACTGCGGAGCGGATCGATGTCTGGTCGCGGACGAGCGGCGATCTGCCGTCAGCAGCGACCATTCGACATCTACCGTGCGACTTCGCCGATGCTGAAGGTCCGCTGCCGGAGCTTCCCGATGAGATCCACGGGGCGGTCTACTGCCCCGGCAGCATCAACCTGCGGTCTTTCCGCAGCCTGCAACCCGCCGACTTTCGCCAGGATCTCGAACTCAATCTCGTCGGCGCCGTGCGGTTTCTGCAGGCCTGCCAGCCGCGACTGAAGGGCCCTGACGGCGGGCCCGCGAGCGTGGTGCTGTTCAGCACGGTGGCGGTGGGTCAGGGCATGCAGATGCACGCATCGGTGGCGGCCGCGAAGGGTGCGGTGGAAGGCCTGATGCGATCACTGGCCGCGGAGTGGGCGCCGAAGGTCCGGGTCAACGCGATCGCGCCTGCGCTCACCGACACACCGCTCGCCGCAAAACTTCTCTCATCTCCCGACAAGCGGGAGGCATTCGCGGCCCGCTATCCACTGAAGCGGATCGGCGAGTCTGCCGACGTCGCGGCACTCGCGCGATTTCTGCTCTCAACGGAGAGCGGCTGGATCACGGGGCAGGTGTTTGGGGTCGATGGCGGGATGTCCACGCTCCGGACCTGACCTGATGGCCCTACGGCGGCGGAGGCATGGCTGGCAGACCAAGCTGCCCACGACGCCGCTCGATCGCACCGATGTACTCCACGAAGCGGGCCCGCTGCTCGGGCGTGGTGCTGTCGATCATTTCCTTTCGAAATCTATTTCGATCCTCCTCGGAGCGGCCGGGGGGGCCAAATGGCGGACGCGGCCCGACTCCCTCTCCGCGTTTCCCGTCAGCCGATTTGCTCCGGCCACCGCCAAAAAAACTAGCCACCGACTGCCCCGCCTCGAATGCCTTCCGCATGAACTCCATCTGCCTGATTTCCTGATCCAGAAAATCCTGCCGCTTCTCCGCGGGGAGTGAGAAGTAGGTCGAGACCTTGCCGTCCATTATCTTCCGAAAGGTGTCCTGACCGACGCGCATCGCCTGCGGGCGTAGCTCTGGTGGCAGCTGCTGCACCTTCGCCATCACCTGCCCTATCGCCGCGACCCTTGCTGCCGCATCCTCGGGCCCCCTGATCGCCTGCCCCGGAGGATACTTGGCGGCCAACTCACGCTGCAGCGTCCGAATCTCCGTGATGCGGGGATCCTCGCCACTCCCTCGGAACCACCAGACTGCCCACGCTGTCAACAGGGCCAGGGCGAGCGTCAGCCCCAGGAACATCCGACGCTTGGTCGCGTGGTGCGGGTTCGGCTGCGGCACTTCTGACATGGCGATCCTCCTTCAGGGAACGCACGGCTGGCACCATGAATCGCACAAGGTGCCAGCGTCTGCCTGCTCCCGGCGACAGCTTCACACGTAATTATGCGTCCAGTCCCTTGAGCGTACCAGTGCTCGACCCGAACGCATCGGCGGCGACGCCGAGCCTGTGCAGGACCGTCACGAAGAGGTTCGAAAGCGGTGTGTTGTCGTCGTGCTTGAAGGCGAGGTGCGAGCCGTGGCGGAAGCCACCGCCGGCCACGAGGATCGGCAGGTTCGTGTTGTCGTGGGTGTTGGCGTCGCCCATGTTGCTGCCGTAGAGCACCATCGTGCTGTCGAGCAATCGCCGCTCCCCTTCCCGTCGCTGCCCGAGCGCCGTGAACAGGCCGCCGAGCAGTTCCATCTGCCGCCGGTCGGCCTCCTCGAGCTGGCGAACCTTTTCCGCCGACTGCCCGTGGTGCGAGAGGTTGTGGTAGCCGTCGGTCGTGGTCTCGGTGTCGTCGAGCTTGAAGGCGGGTGTGGCGAAGGCATCGACCATCACCGTCACGATCCGCGTCGAATCGCTCTCGATCGCCAGGCGGGCCATCGTGAGCATCGCCTCGAAGCCCTTGAAGAAATAGGCCCGATCAGTCACGTCGCGTGGCGCCGCGGCCGGAGCCGACGGCTTGGGACGCTGCTCCCAGGCACCCGCTTCCTGCAGCCGCTCCTCCAGCTCGCGGATCGACGTGAAATACTGTTCGAGCCGGCGGCGGTCGGCGGCGCTGATCCGCCGCGAGAGCCGGCGGGCGTCGTCGTCGAGCACATCGAGAATGCTGCCCCGCTCCCGCAGCCGTTCCAGCTGGGCGGCCACCTCGGCGGGCGAGCCGCCCACGAACATCTTTTCGTAGAGCCGCGAGGGCCGATCCTCAGCGGGGATCAGCACGCCGTCGCGGGTCCAGGCCAGGCTGCGGTTGCCCTTGTCGATGTTGACGCCGAGGTTGAGCGTGGGGAACCGCGTGAGGTGGCCGATCCGCTCGGCGGCGAACTGGTCGAGTGAGATCGTGTTGCGAAAGCCGCTGGCCGTCGGGTTGCGGGCGGCGGTGAGGAAGCAGTTTTCGGTCGAGTGGCCGCCGCGGACATTCGGATGCGAGAGGCCGCTGATCACCGTGAAATCGGCCCGGTGCGCGGCGATCGTTTCGAGATACGGCGAGAGCTGGTAGTCGCGGCCGGCGCCGATAGGAAAGAACGGCTTCGGCAGCACGCCGAGGTTGTTCGAGATCAGGATCGCTCGCTGCGGCGGCGAGTCGAGGGTGGCCCGCGCCGCACGTGCAGGCACAAGGGCCTCGAGCATCGGCAGAGCGACCGCGGCGCCGGCCCCGCGAAGCAGCATCCGCCGGGAAAGCCCATGCCGGCCGTGCACTCGATCTCCATCCACTCGATGCTCGTGGTGTCTCATGGCTGCTCCCCTCCCCGGCCGCGGAAGATGCCGCTGGCCACGAACCCGTGCACGAGATCGCGCGCGCGATAGCCGTCGGTCGCACAGGCATCGAGGATCGCCTCGATGTCACGGCGGTCGGAAAACCGCACCGGGCCGCCGGTGGCGTAGGCCGTGAACTGATGGAGCAGGTTGCGGGCCAGCTGCCGCGGCGAGTCAACGAGCAACGCCTGCAGCGACTTGATGTCGGAAAACGTACGGCCGTCGGGCAGGCTGCCCCGCGGGTCTATCGGATGCGCGAGCCGATAAGAAAAATCGTGGCCGGCCCGGTCGATGCCGGTAACCGGTTCCCCCTCCTCGAGCCCGCGATACCGCTCCCGCCAGCCGCCGCAGATGTCGAAGTTTTCAAGCGCAAAGCCGACCGGATCAAAGAGCTTGTGGCAGGAGGCACACGATGCGTCTTTCGTGTGGAGTGCAAGCAGGTCGCGGATCGTCCTCGCGCCGCGGATGTCGGGCTCGACCGCCGGCACGCTCTCGGGCGGCTTCGGCGGCGGCTGGCCGAGCAGCCGCGTCATCACCCAGGCGCCGCGGATCACAGGCGAAGTATTCGTGCCGTTGGCCGTCACCTTCTGGATCGCTGCCTGCGTGAGAAGGCCGCCGAGCGGACTGCCGGGGGGCACGGGCACCTTGCGGACGGCATGACCGGAGAGCGGCTCTAAAGAATAGTGCCTCGCCAGCCGGTCGTTCGCAAACAGAAAGTCGGTGTCGACGATCGCCGCCGCCGGCATGTTGTCGCGGATCATCCCCGTGACGAACGCACGGGTCTCCATCCCCATGCTCTCGACGAGATAGTCGTCGAAGCGGTACTCGGGATAGAGGCGGATGTCGGGCTCGTCGCGGCGAAGATTCCGCAGGTCGAGCCAGTAGTCGGTGAAGTTCTTGATGAACCGGGCAAACCGCGGATCGTCGATGAGCCGGTCGACCTCCGCGCGGAGCACCTCGGGGCGGCCAAGGTCGCCACTGGTGGCCTTGGCGATCAGATCGCTATCGGGCCGCGTGTCCCAGAGGAAATAGGAGAGACGCTGGGCCAGAGGCAAGAGATCGCTGGAGTTGTCGGGGCTGCGGGGATCTTCGAGATAGAGAAACTCCGGGCTGCAGAGCACCGCCCGATACCCGGCCAGCATCGCCTGCGTAAACCCGGTGCCGCCGCGGATCGCGGTGATGATGAGGGCTTCGTAGGCCGCGATGTCTTCCTCGGGCAGCCGCCTCACGAGCGCTGCCGCAGCGAACCGGCGAAAGAGCCGCCGCGCGTCGGCCTCGGGGTCGCTCGCCAGCACCTCGACGGCGGGCGACGCTCCCGCGGGAGCTGCGCGAAAGGGAAGGTCGTCAAAGAGCACGCGGTGGGATGCGGGCGGCCAGGCATCGGGCGGCAGCGGGCCAGTGATCTCGAGCGACTTGAAGGCGATGCCGGGATGGCCGCCCGGCGGCAGCGGGGGGAAGCGATAGGTAGGCTCGCCACCGTTGACGTTTCTCGCGAGCGGCACGGCCAGGCCGAGCAGGCTGTATTCAATCGTCTGGCCTTTCTTCAGAAGCACCGTCGTCTCGTAGTCGCCCCCTTCGGGCGAAATGTCGAAGAGCCCGCCCACGGCCTGCACGTCGCCTGAGACGTCGGGCCCAGAAGGCGCGCGGGCCCGGAACGTCATCGGCACCGGCTGCCGCGCCGGCACGAGCATAAAGTTTTCCATCTGGTGCACCGCGCGGGCCTTGAACCGCACGCGGTAGACGCCGCTCCGCTTGGCCACGAAGCCACGCGGATAGCCGTGATACGGCCAGTAGGCGGAGCGGAAGATCGCGCACTCGACCTCGGCGTCGTTGGCCTCCGGCTTGTCGACCTTCTTCGACTCCTTGGCGAAGAACCGCGCCACCGGCTCGCCGTAGGCCTCGCCCGCGAAGAGGTTCGTCGAGATCGCCGTGAACGTGTCGGGCGGCTGCGGCGCCACGCCGTCGGCGATCGCCGCTCGGAGGGCGGCCTCGGCGGCGTCGAGCGCCGCCTCGAGTTGGATCCGCGAGAAGTCGAGGCCCTCGGCCGACTTGTTGAAGCCGTCGCGGGTGCGGTCCTCTGGCAGCCGGTCCCCGATGTCGAGATTCGGCAGGTGGAGAATGTCGCGGAGCGTGTGCTCGTATTCGTGGCGGTTGAGCCGGCGGAGTGGCACGCGGCCGTTGGCAACAGCGTCGGCCCGGTCGGCCTGCTCGACGAGCGCCGAGAGCGCCGAAAGCAGCGAGGCCCGCTTGTCGTCTGGCAGGTCGCCGGCATCGGGCGGCATCTGCCCCTTCGCCACGCGGTCGTGCATGAGGGCGAACTTTTCGCGGACGCTCGCATCGGAGAGGTCGGTGCCGAGGGCGGGGATCGCGAGCTTGCCCTCGGCCGTGTCGGCATCGTGGCAATCGAGGCAGGAGGCTTCGAGCAGCGGCAGCACGCGCGTGGCCGCTGCGGGCCTGACGGGATCGGCGGGCTGCGCGGCGAGTTGCTCGGCGGCCCGGCCGGGAAACGCCGGGTCCGAGCACACGGCCAGCGCCGCAGCCAACACCAGCACGCGTTGCCACGCCCGGCTGCGGCTCACCGCAGGACCTCCGTCACCATGTGGGCTGCGCGGATCACCGCCGGTGCGAGCCGCTCGCCATCGGCCTCGGAGAGCCGCGGTGCGGGCGCCGTGATCCAGAGCGACGCAATCGGTATTTCATTCGCATCGAAGATCGGAGCACCGAGGCAGTGGTGGCCTTCCATCGTCTCGCCGAGATCCATCGCGTAGCCCCGCTGCCGCACGAGCCGCAGGTGGTCGGCGAAGCCGCGACGGGATGTGATCGTCGTGGCCGTGAGGGCCCGGAAGGAATAGTCCGCCAGAAACTCGTCGAGTTCCTTCTGCGGCAGCCAGGCGAGCATCACCTTGCCCGGGGCGGCGGCATGGAGCGGCCCCATCGCGCCGGCCTCGACGTAGCACTTGTAGGGCTGCGTGCCGATCACACGGTCGAGCACGAGGCAGTTCTGCTCCACGCGAACACCCACGTGAGCCGATTCACCGGTGAAATCCCGCAGCCACCGCATCGGCTCATGGGCGAGTTGCACGAGGCTCCGCTCATCCCGCTTGGGCTGCGACATCGCCAGCATCTTGCGGGTGAGCACGAGGCGTCGGCCCGGCTCCTGGATCTCCACGTAGCCGTGGGCCAGCAGCGCCCGCGTGAGGCGGAAGACGAGGTTCGTCGTGAAGCCGAGGCCCTCCTTGACCTCCTGCCGTGTGACGCCCTCCGGGTGGGCACTGACGAATTCGAGCACCGCCAGCGCCCGGTCGAGGGCGGGCGTCTGGTGGCCCGAGTCGCGGACGACGACGGGCTGGCCGGCCAAGGAGATGGATGGCTGGATGGATGGCTTGACAGAAGACCGAGCGGCGGACGTGGAACGGCGGCGGGAGCTTTTCATAGTTTTGGGAATCGATGACTCGAAGCGTGGTGAAACGAATCGCGGTGAAAAGGACAGTGTTGATACGAAATGTCAGGCGATGACCGGCGTGATGATCCTGCCGTGAACGTCGGTGAGCCGGAAGTCGCGGCCGGAATGACGGTAGGTGAGCTGCTTGTGGTCGATGCCCATGAGGTGGAGCACCGTGGCGTGGATGTCGTGGATATCGACCGCCCCCTCGACGGGAAAATAGCCGTAGTCGTCGAGGCTGCCGTGGCTCGTGCCCCCCTTCACGCCGCCGCCGGCCATCCAGATCGTGAAGCCCCAGGGATGGTGGTCGCGGCCCGGCTCGCTGCCGAAGAGTTCGGTGTTGGGGGTGCGGCCAAACTCGGTGGCGAAGACGACGAGCGTGGAGTCGAGCAGCCCGCGGTCCTTCAGGTCGGTGAGGAAGGCGCCGATCGGCTGGTCCACGGTGAGCGCATGCCGGGCGTGGTCCGTTTGGAGCTTGTCGTGCTGGTCCCAGCCATCCTTCACGATCTCGATGAACCGCACGCCGCGTTCGAGGAGCCGCCGGGCCGTGAGGCAGTAGCGTCCAAACGATTCCGTCTGCTTGTCGCTGCCGCCGATGCCGTAGGCGGCGAGCGTGGCCGCCGACTCTTCCTTGAGATCCGCCACCACGGGGACCGAGTCCTGCATGGCGTGGGCCTTCGCGTGGTTGGCGATCGCCGTCTCGATGATCGAATCGTCGTGCGTGGCACCCAGAAACAGCCCGTCGAGCTGGCGGACGGCACGCAGCTTGTTGTCTTGCAGCTGTCGGGCGGCCTCGCGGGGCGCGAGGTCGGGCAGCGGCTCCGCGCCGCTGCCGAAGAACTGCGACGCCTGGAACGAGGGCGGCAGGAAGCCGTTGGTGCGGCACTGCCGCTTCCGCGAGCCCATCACCACGAAGCCCGGCAGGTTGGCGGCGTCGCTGCCGAGGCCGTAGTTGGTCCAGGCCCCGACGCTGGGAAATCCCTGCAAGAGCGAGCCCGAATGCAGGAAGCCGATGGCGCTCTCGTGGTCGGGCGAAGGGCCCGTGACCGCGTGGAGAAAGGCGATGTCGTCGGCGCGGCTGCCGATGTGCGGAAAGAGGTCGCTCACCATCTTGCCGCACGCGCCGTGGGGCCGGAACTTCCACGGGCTCTGCATGATGTTGGGCGTGGTGCGGCCGGTGATGTCTTCCTTCTTGCCAGGGAGCTTCAGCGGCTGACCGTTCTCCGCGACGAGCCGCGGCTTGTGGTCGAAGCTGTCGATGTGCGAGAGACCGCCGTCCATGAAGAACCAGACCACCCGCTCCGCCTTCGCGGCGGCCCGCGGCGAGACGATGCTCAGATCCGTGGCGAAGCTCCGGTCGGCCAGAAGGCCATTGAAGGCCAGCCAGCCAAACCCGAGCGAGGTCTGTTCGAGGAAGCGGCGGCGGGAGTCAGCGAACATATAAAAACTCCTTCGCGTTGAAGAGCACGTGGCAGATGTCGGCCCAGAGCCGCGGGTCGGTCGCGAGCGCCGCGTCCTGGAGCTTGTAGGCATCGGCCTGGGATTCGAGGAATGCCATCAGGGCGTCGAGTTCCTCTGGCTTGGGCTCGCGGCCGAGCGCCTCGCAGAAGAGCCGGGAGAGCCGGCGGTCGAGCGACATGCCCTGTGACGAGGCGATCGAACGCAAGGCCCAGGCCTTCGCCTGGTCGTGCACGAACGCATTGTTGAGCAACAGCAGCGACTGCCCCGGCACGTTCGTCGATTCCCGTCCGCCCACCGTGCGGGCGGCCTCGGGCGCGTCGAACATCACCATCATGTGGTCCTGCGCCTCGCGCTTGCGGTATTGATAGACGCCGCGTCGACGATTCGCCGGGCCGCCGCCACCGCCGAGATCGGGCGGGCCTGTGTAGCCCTCGATCGCTCGGTCGAGCTGGCCCGAGACAAAGAGCAGGCAGTCGCGGACGGTCTCGGCCCGCAGCCGTTGCAGCGGCATGTGGGTGAGCAGGCGGTTCGCAGGATCGGCCTCGATGGCGCCGGCCGGCGGCACGCTCACGCTCTGGTAGGCCTGCGTGCCGACGATCTCGCGGATCAGCTGTTTGAGCGACCAGCCCTCCGCGACAAACCTGGCGGCGAGATGATCGAGCAGTTCCGGGTGGCTCGGCTGCTCGCCGGTGGCGCCGAAATTGTCGACGGTGGCGACGATGCCACGGCCGAAGAGCCAGCTCCAGACGCGGTTGACCAGCACGCGGGCGGTGAGCGGATTGTCGGCCGAGGCGATCCGGGCGGCGAGCAGCAGCCGCGCCGGCATGTCACCGGAATGGCTCGCGTCCCGCTCGAGCACCTCGAGATACCGGCGGGCGGCGATGTCACCGGGCTGCGACGGCTGACCTCGCTTCTGCACGGCCGCATCGAAGCCCGGACCCTCTGACGCCATCGTGGCCGCCCGCCGAAACTTCGGAATGCCCTCTTCCACCTGCCGATACTCGTTGACGAGCAGCGGAATCGAGTCGCCGAGTTCATGGATGTCGTTCCGCAGGATGCCATTGGCAAGCAGCCAGTTGAGCAGGTCGGCCTGCACGGTCGTGGCCCTGTCCTGCTGCCAGGCATCGATCGCGGCCATGCAGACGGCGGCCCACCGAGCGGCGATCGTCTGTGGCGACTCGGCCTCGCCCGCCTCGCCGCCAGCGAGCAGGAGCGGCAGCTGCAGTTCGTCCTCCGGCGGCTTGGGGCCGTCGTGTGCGATGACGCGATCGACCGAGAACCAGGAGCGGCCCGCATGGTCGGACTTCGCGATGTTGAAAAACTTCCCGCCCCCTTCGGACCGACGGAAGTGGGCCACGTCGTCCTTGGTGAGAATTTCCAGATACGACCGGCCGCCCTGCCAGGTGGCCTGATGGCCGACCGGCACGGTCACCCACGTCGGAAACCGCGACTCGAAGTGCCGCACCTTCGAGCCATGGGCGACATTCTCCATCTGCTGGAAGTTGTGCTGGATGAGGCGGACGTGGGCGGCATCACCACCGGCCACGCGGAGGCTGATGAACTTCGTGCCGAGCGGAAAATCGTCGGAGCGAACGATTGCACCGTGCTTGCGGGAGAGCCGGTCGGAGCAGAGGCCGGGCGGCACGAACCGGTCGACGACCATGTCGCCGGCTGCGGCCAGCGCGATGTCACCGGCCGCGGCAGGGAGCGTGTCAGGAACCGCGCCGCTTGCATGCCATGGGCGATCCGGTTGGCTCAAGTCGGCGAGCGTTCGAAAGCCTGCCGCGTTGCGCGCAGCCCGGGCCGCCGCCTCGCCGCGCAGCTCGGTCGCCGCGGCCGCGAATGCCGCTCCGAAGGCCGCGTCGCCATCGGCTCCACCCTGCCCGCCACCAGCGGCAGCCTGCGCAGCCCGTGCCTTCCAGATCGCAAACAGCGGGTCCTCGCGCGGCACCTGCTGGCGGTTCAACACCGCCGCGATCCGGGCAGCCGCGGCACCGGTGGCTCCGCTCTCCACCGCGGTCGGTCTGCCGGCAAGCTGGCTCGCCAGTGCCGAAGCTGACAGGGCGATGTCGTCCGACCACTGCTGGGCCAGCGCTGAGGTGATGTCGGACTTGAGCGCCGCGAGCCTAGCAACGCCGGTCTGCTTGACCGCGTCGTCGTCGATGATGGCCTGCGTCTGCCGCGAACTCGCGAGGATGCCGAAGAGTCCGTAGTAATCCCGTGTGGAGATGGCGTCGAACTTGTGGTCGTGGCAGCGGGCGCAGGCGATCGTGAGCCCCTGAAACGCCTTGCCGAGCGTGTCGATCTGGTTCTCGATCATCTGCGCTTCTTCGAGGGCGACGTCGGTGGCCGTGGAAGAGACCTCCATCACCCGCAGGCAGCCGGTGCCGAGAATGGCCTCGTTGATTCGGAGCACGGGATTGTGCCGGGGTGGCAGGAGATCGCCGGCCAGATGCTCGGCAAGAAAGCGGTCGTAGGGCACGTCGTCATTGAGCGCCCGGATGACGTAATCGCGATACCGCCAGGCGTCGGGGATCGGATAATCGCGGACATAGCCGCCGGTCTCGCCAAACCGCATCAGGTCGAGCCAGTATTCGGCCCAGTGCTCGCCGAACGCCGGGCTCTGGAGCAGCTGGTCCACGAGCTTGGCAACGGCATCGGGGGCGGAATCGTTTCCAAACGCCGCCACCTCCTCGGGCGTGGGCGGCAGGCCGACGATCGCGATCTTGAGCCGGCGGATGAGCGTGGGGCGGTCGGCCGGCGGCGCGGGCTCGAGTCCGCGGGCGATTATTTTTTCGAGCAGGAAGCGGTCGATCGGCTGGTCGAGCCACGCCCGGTGCGGCGAGTCGGTCGGAAGCGGCACCTCCGGCACGGAAACCGTGGCGACCGGCTGCCACGCCCAGTGCGAACGCCGCGCGGCGAGCTTCGCCGCCCAGGCCTCGCTGCTGGCCGCCTGCGGTGTCGGCGGCGCATCGGGCAGGCCGCGCAGGCCGTTCTCGATCCACTTTTCAAAATCGGCGATCACCGTGTCGGGCAGCTTGTCGGCGCCCTGCGGCATCTCCCGGTCTTTGATCTCATGGCGGATCAGCCTCAAGAGCAGGCTGGCGGAGGGCTGCTTCTCGTCGATGAGCCTGCCGCTTTTGCCACCCGCGTCAAACCCTGCGCGGGAGTCGAGCCGCAGGCCCCCTTCCGCCGCATCGCCCGCGTGGCATTCGTGACAGTGCTCGACGAGCACCGGCCGGATCCGTGATTCGAAGAACTCCGCGGCGTCCACGCCCGCAGCCGCGGCGACACGGCAAGACAGCATCAGGCAGCCGACTGCCGTGATGGCTGCGGAACGCGCCATGCGCCACCGAATGCGTGCGGGCCGACGGCTTCGCGTCACCGTCTGCTGCAAAAGACGAGACGATCTCATCGGCTTCACCAGATGGAAAACGGTGACCAAGGGCAGCCGCTGCCTGAAACCCAACCAGATTGAAACGTCGGCCAGCCGGTTGACGAAAGTTCTATATTTTTATACCACCATGCTGCATTACGTCAATTTATAGGCATGTGTCGGAATCTTGCGAGGGGAAGAATGGCTATTTTCAAGGTCGCCGTGACCGATTCGGTGTTTCCCAATCTCGACACCGAGCGGGCCATTCTCGCCCGGGAAGGGGCTGAAATCGCCGCGTCGCAGTGCGGGTCGGTCGCCGATGCCGTGGCCCTGGTCAAAGGCGCCCACGCGGTGCTCAACGGCTATTTCAAGCCGGTGGGCCCCGAAGTGATGGACGCGATGCCCGACTGCCGGATCATCGTCCGCTACGGCATCGGCCTCGATTCGGTCGACATCCCTGCCGCCACAGCCCGCGGTATCGCCGTGGCCAACGTGCCCGACTACTGCATCGCGGAGGTCTCCGACCACGCCGTCGCGATGACGCTGTCGCTGCTGCGGAAACTGCCGCTCTCCGACCGCCGCGTGCGGGCGGGCGACTGGGACCTGAAGCCAATCGCGCCGCTCAAGCGATTGAGCACGCTCACCGCAGGGATCGTCGGCATGGGGCGGATCGGCCGGATGATCGCCGCGAAGCTCGAGCCCTTCGGCTTTCGGATCGTCTTCCACGATCCGTTCTTCACGGGCGAGCCGCCGGTGCCCGCTGCCCGTGCCGTCGGCCTCGAGGAACTGTTTGCCGAGAGCGACGCCATCATCCTGCAGACACCGCTCACCGCAGACACACGACACCTGCTCGACGACGCCGCCTTCGCCGCGATGGGCCACCGGCCGGTGATCGTGAACTGCGCACGGGGCGAACTGATCGATACCGCCGCGCTCGTCCGGGCCTTGGAGACCGGCCACATCTCGGGAGCCGGTCTCGATGTCATCGAGAACGCTCCGCCCCTGGCCGTCGACCATCCCTTGATGCAGTGCGACAACGTCATCCTCGCGCCGCACTCGGCCTGGATGTCGACCACGGCGCTCACCGACCTGCAGCGACTGGCCGCCGAGGAGGTGGCCCGGGCTCTCCGCGGTGAGCGGCCAAAGGTGTTGGCCAACCCCGAGGTCTGGCCACAGGTGCGGTGGAAGCAACCCGATTGAAAACCGCCTCCGGCGACACGCCCGGTCGGTCCGCGGCCCGCTGACACCCCGGCCGTGAACGGTATCATCTGGATCGAATCATTTGGTCCGCGGTCACTAACGCAGTACGCCATTCCCTTTTCCGCACGGAGAGCAAAACCATGAAGATCGTCCGCTTCGAGTCCGCCGGTGCCACCCATCTGGGAAGCCTCCACGCTGACGGCCGCGTGACGATTCTGGACGGAGATTTGTTCGGCCCGCTCCGCGACACCGGCACGGTGGCAACGGTCGACAAGCTGCTCGCACCGCTCGAGCCCCGCGACATCCTCTGCATCGGCCTCAACTACAAGCAGCATGCCGCCGAGAGCAACGCCGCCCCGCCGGCCCACCCCGTGCTCTTCCTCAAGAACACGGGCACGGTGCAAAACCCCGGCGATCCGATCGTGCTGCCGCGGAAGCTGCGGAGCGACGAGGTCGACTACGAGTGCGAGCTGGCCGTCGTGATCGGCAAGACCTGCCACAACGTCAGCCGGGCCGACGCCCTGAAGCACGTGCTCGGCTACACCTGCGCCAACGACGTGTCGGCCCGCGACTGGCAGCGGAACGGCGGCGGCGGCCAGTGGTGCCGCGGCAAGACCTTCGCCACGTTCTGCCCGCTGGGGCCGAGCATCGTCACCACCGACGAGATCCCCGATCCCAACAAGCTCTCGATCCGCACGGTGTTGAACGGCGAGGTGATGCAGGACTGGAACACCGACGACATGATCTTCGACGTGCCGGCGATCATCGAGTTCATGTCGGCGAGCATGGTTCTGAAGCCCGGCACCGTGATCCTCACCGGCACGCCTCATGGCGTCGGCTTCGCCCGCAAGCCGCCGGTGTTCATGAAGGCCGGCGACACGGTGACGATCGAGATCGAGAAGATCGGCAGCCTCACCAATCCCGTGATCGAGGAGCGGGTGTAGGAGACCGGTTCTATTCGTAAATCGGGAAGAACGTGCCGAACGCCCGTTCGCAGAAGACGCCCGGGTCGTTGAACCGCTGACCGCGATCGAGCGACGAGATTGCCTGCATCTGCTCGGCAGAGAGCGTGAACTCACACGCCGCCAGATTTTCCCGCAGCCGCTCCGGGCGGGATGTCTTCGGAATCACGTCCGTGCCCCGCTGCATGCCCCACCGCAGCACGACCTGCGCCGGCGTGCGGCCGACCGCCGCAGCGATCCCCGTCACCACCGGATGCTCGAGGACCGACTCCGCAGCAGTCGCCATGCCGAGCGGCACATACGACGGCGCCCCGAGCGGTGAAAACGCCGTCACCGCAATCGAGGCCTCACGGCAGAATCGTAGCAGCTTTTCCTGCGTGAGAAACGGGTGGAGCTCGACCTGCAGGACCGCAGGCCGGACCCGCGCCTCCGCGAGCACTTCGCGGATCAGGGCGACGTTGCAGTTGCACAGGCCGATCCGCCGAACGAGGCCGGTCGACACGAGGTCCTCCATGGCCCGCCACGTGTCGGCCAACGGCACGGAGATCGGCTCCATGCGGGGCTCGCTGGCAGCGGGATCGTGGATCCACCCCGGCGGGTAGCGCGTCTCGAACGGCACGTAAGAGAGCGCGATGGGAAAGTGCACGAGATAGAGATCGAGGTAGTCGAGCCCGAGGTCGCGGAGCGACCGTTCGACCGCCGGCCGCACATGCTGCGGCTCGTGAAAAGTGTTCCAGAGCTTCGACGTGACCCAGAGGTCGTCCCGACGGCAGAGCCCCTTTTGAAGCGCGGCACGAATGCCCTGCCCCGCCTCCACCTCGTTGCCGTAGTCGCACGCCGAATCGATGTGCCGATAGCCGACGCGAATCGCCTCCTCCACGAGCATCGGGGCTTCGGGGCGGGCGACCTTCCAGAGGCCAAAGCCGATGGCGGGAGGCCTGGTGTCGGTGAGAGCGATCGTTCGAGCGGATGATGTGGCCATGCCGTATCGTACCGAAGCGGAGCCGGCGTTACGACAGGATTCGATCCGGCACGCGATCGGCCTCGGCCCGACCGTGCGGCCTGCCGGCCGTCGTGTTCGCAGCTGACTCGTGCCCAAACCGCGTTTGGCGCAGCGTTGCTGTCCGAGCTATCGTTTCCCTCGCGGCAAAGCCTGCCACGGAAGAAAGCCTTGCCGTGCACCCGCGATCAAGGGCTACCCGACGCATGAAACTCCGTTACGCCGCCGTGCTTGTCCAGTCATTCTTCCTCGCCGCCACGCTCGACACGGCGACGGGTGCGACCATCAGTGATCTCTATATCTTCGGCGACAGCCTTTCGGATCCGGGAAACAACGCCATTCGTTTCGGTTCGAATGCGACCGCGTCTCCCCCGGTCAACGTCACACTGCAGAGCGACATCACGGGGAACTCCTTCATCCCGACGTTTCCCTACGCGACGTCCTACCAGTACACCAACGGCAACGTCTGGGCGTATCAGTTTGCCACGATGCTCGGCCTGCCCTCCGCGGTGGCCGGCCCCGTGCTTGGAGGCGGTCTCGGGACCAACTACGCCTCTGCTGGCGCGGCGACGGGGCCCTTGAACAACCCTGAGCCCGTGCCGAGCCTCCTCACGCAGACGGCGACCTTCGTCGCGTCGCTGGGAACGAACCCCGCGCCCGCCAACGCCCTCTACGTGGTGGCTGGCGGAGGCAACAACGCCCGTGCCGCGATGACTGCGATCTTGGGCGGAGCCGATCCAACGACGACGATCGCGGCGACCGCGGGCCAATTCGCGTTGGATATCGGCAGCATCGTTGATACCCTGCAGGCCAATGGTGCCGAGAACATCGTCGTGTGGGACGCGCCGAACCTGGGGCTCTCACCCGCCCTCACCGCGAATGGTCCTGCCGCTGCTTATCTCGCGACCACGCTCACCCAAGCGATGAACTCCGCCCTCGCGGTGCGCCTCGCGAGCGAGACGGATGTTCGCACATTCGACTTTTTTGGCCTGATCACGTCGGTGCACGCGAATCCCGGCGCGTACGGGCTCACCAATGCCAGCGATGCCGGTGGGGCCATCCCCGGCGCCGATCTATCGAAATTTCTCTGCTGGGACGGCATCCACCCGACCGCCGCGGGGCATGCCATCCTCGCCCAATCGATGTACACCTTTACGACCAGTGTCCCGGAAATCGATCCCGCCGGCGGTAGCAGCGTCGTGGCTCTCGTCGTTGGCTGCCTCAGCCTGATCGAACGGCGGCGGGCGGCAAGCCGATCAGGTCACAGGAAGCCCGCCTGATCAACGTGCGCCGGTCGGCGAACGCGTTGGGGTGCATTTGTTCGGCTTCGAGCTTAGCGAGCACGAATCGGTCGATCGCGTTGCGGACCCCAGGCCGAAAGGGAACAAGGTGACAGCCACCTTTTTTACTTTTTTGGAAGCCGATAGTGCAGGCAGACCCACTCGCCGTCCTGCGAGCGATCCGGCTGCCCGAGCCGCGGGTCGATCGCGTCGCGAACACGTCGCTCGCGATCGGCCAGAATGCCGCACAGGATCAGGTGTTTTTCTGTTTTCGCGATGAGGGTGTCAGCCAGGTCGACGATGGTGTCGGCGAACAGGTTTGCGAGCACGATGGTCCATCGGCCCGGCACGTCGGCAAGCGGCGTGGTGTCAAATGGCACGCTCAAGCCGTTGCGGGCGGCCTGAGAACGCGAACCCTCGACCGCGAATGGGTCGTTGTCGATGCCGTAGGCGTCGGCCCCGAGGTGGGCCGCAGCCAAGCTGAGAATGCCGGAGCCACAGCCGACGTCGAGCACGCGGCAGCGGGGCATCGCATCACCTTCCAGGTCGAGGAGGGAGACGAGCCGTTCAAGGACCAGCCGCGTGGTCGCATGCTGGCCCGTTCCAAACCCCTGCCCCGGCTCGAGGATGAGCGATCCTGGCACCTCCTCCCAGGGCGGCGCGACGACGAGTCGGCCCACGCGGAAGACGGGGAAATTCACTCGCCACCCTGTCGACCAGTCCTCGTCGGGAACAGTCTCCCAGCGACACTCGACGGAGTGCGGCAGGCATGCCTCGGCGGCCGCGCGAATGTCCGCATCGGGCGACTCGAACCACGCCCGCAGGCGGACGGTGCTGGAAGGCGTCTCCGGCGGACCGTCGTCCCAGGTCTGACGCGTGGGCGGCTCGACGCCACGATCGCCCTCCTCGGCGACACCGGCAGCGCCCAGGCTGAACATCGCTGAGGAGACGTCGTCGAGGAATTGACGATTGAGGCCGTCGACGACGAGGGAAAGCCAGTGAGCCATCAACGCAGGATAAACCGTCCCGTGACCGTTCCTCA
>JBIIGJ010000208.1:0-3831 GCA_044236455.1 Pirellulales bacterium | reverse complement strand
CCGGCCTCGCGGAGCACGCGATTGGGAAAGAGCGTGTGCGACACCGGCCGAATCCGGTATTCGCCAACCACGAGCACCGTGAGCCGGTCGCGGCCCACGATCGCGTCGAAGCCGTCGATGAGTTTCGCGATCTCGGCATCGAGCTCGCCGCAGGCCGCATGGGCCGGCGGGCTGTCGGGGCCGGTCCGCTGCGCCGCGTAGTCGAGATGCGGCAGGTAGACGGCGGCGAAGTGCGGCGGATTGTCGCGGGCAGCCTCGAGAAAACTCCTCGCGATCCACTGCGACGACTCGATCCCCGCGATCGGGCCCCAGAATTTATGGAGTGGAAAATCGCCGAACTGCTCACGGAGCGTGGCATAGAGCGGCTCGGGGTTCGTGTGGCACCACATCGTCTCGGTGCCATCGGGGTTGTGCTTTGGCGCCGGCAGGCAGACGAGATCGGCGGTGGCGTGCTTCGACTGCAGCAGAAACCAGGCCGCCGTGCGGAGGTCAGGCCGGGCCGACTTGAGCCCGTCCCAGAGCCGCGGCGCGCGATGCACGCCGTCGGGGCTGATCCACATCTCGAGATGGTGTGAGCCGCGATCGTAGAGGCCGTTGGCCACGATCCCGTGGGCGGCTGGTGACGCGCCGGTCGTGAGCGTGGCCTGCACGGGGCAGGTCACCGCGGGAAATCCCGGATCGAGCGGCACGCAGCTACCGCCGGCCGCGAGCGACGCAAGCGTCGGCATTCGCGACAGATCCTCATGCCGCAGGCCAGGAATCGAGAGCAGCAGGACATGGCCGGGGGACGATGCGGAACTCATCGGGACGACTCCTGAGGAGGAAGCTGGCAAGGAAGCTTACGCAGCAGCGGTGTGAGGAAGGCGGCAGATTGCGTGGCGATTTCCACCCAGCGGTGCGACTGCCGCGGCAGTTCGATGTGCAGGCCGCCGACATAGCCGCCGGCAGCGAGGGCGGCGAGGATCGGAGGAAAGTCGACGTCGCCGGTGCCCAGCGGCAGGTGCTCGTGGCGGCAGGCGAGCATGTCGTCGACGTGGACGTTGACGACGCGGTCGGCCCACGGCCGTAGCACGCCGGCCATCGGTCGTTCGCCCATGCACTCCATGTGGCCGATGTCGACGGTGAGCCGGAGGTGGTCGGGCCGGCCCACCCGATCGAAGAGTTGACGATAGCGGGCGAGCGTGTCGATCGCCATGCCCGGCTCGGGCTCGAATCCCAGCGGCATCCGCCGGGCCGCGGCATGGTCGAGCACGGGGGCGAGGCTGCCCGTGAGCCGGTTCCAGATCGCTGCCTCGTCGGCTGAGTCGCGGACCACGCCCGACCAGAGCGAGACGCAGGTTGCCCCCAGGTCGACGGCGATGTCGATGGCCCGACGGAGAAAATCGGTCCGACGGGTCCGGGCTTCGCGGTCGGCCGTCACGAGCGTTGGCTCGTGCTTTTGCATGGGGTCGAGCAGGTGGCGGGCGCCGGTTTCGACCACACAGGCCATGCCGGTGGCGGCGAGGGCATCACGCCAGCGGGCGATCCTCGCGGGGAGATCGTTGGCGTAGGGATCGAGCGTATGGTGGTCGAGCGTGATCGCGAGCGACCGATAGCCCATCTCGTGAAGCAACGGGATCGCGTCGAGCGGATCGACGTCGCCTATGCTGTTGGTGCTGTAGCCGAGCAGCATGGGTCTGGGACTCAGGTGGGGCTGACGAAACGCCGGCCCACGAGGAATGGCACGAGCAACAGGAGCACGACGATCGACCATGGCTCGCCGCAGGTGGCCAGCACGAGGACGGCGTCGAGCGTGATGATCGCCATGATCGCATTGCCCACCGCCTGCTGCACGCGGCCGCTCGTCGGGTCGAAGATGCCGAGCACCGCCCGCAGCAGGATCGACGCGGTCAGCATGCCCCAGAGCAAAAGCCAATTCGAGAGTTTTGCGCCCGTGAGCCAGGCCCCGGCCTCGCCGGCACGGGCGGCCAGCCAGGGGGAAAGACCCGCGGTGGCCAGGCCGACGAGCATGATGAGCATGCCGGCCGCGAGCGTGCCGGAGCGGCTTTCCTCCGCCTCGTCGCGGGCATAGACCGTGATACCCATCACGTAGACACCCATGCCGATCGGAAGCAGCCACTGGTGCGGCACATGCGGCCCGCCGGCCGCGGTCATGCCGAGCAGCCAGTTCAAGGACCGGCAGCTGCCCATCACGGCCGGGCCGAGGCTCGTCGCCTTGGCATGGCGGTTATAGGTCCAGACCGCGGCGGTGAGCAGGGCACCGACGAGGGCCGGCCAGGGGTTCTGCGCCGCAAACGCAGTGGCACAGGCGGCGGCGCTGCCGACCGCCATCAGCATGTTGCCGGCGGCAGCGGCAGCCCGCACGCCGATCTGCCCGCTCGGCAACGGCCGCCCCGGCCGCTCCTCACGGTCGAGCGCCAGGTCGAAGACGTCGTTGAGCACCATGCCGGCCGCATAGAAGCCGAGCGATGCGAGCACCGCCCACCAGAGGGCCGGCGACGGCCAGTCGATCGTCCGTGCCTGCGACACTATCAAGTAGCCGGCGAGCACGTCGGCCACCGCCGTGGCGTGGTTGGGCAGTCGCAGGAGCCTCACCCAGGCGAGCAGAGATGCGAGCATGTGGGGTCTTGCTGGTGTGGCGTCAGGCGATGGTCACGGCAGCCGCGGCGGCCTGTGACAGCAGATAGGCTCGGGCTGCGCGGGCGGCCTCGTCGGGCTGGGCGCGATACGGATAGAGCTCGACCGTGATCCACATGTCGGGCGTGTGCGTGGCGATCGCCTTGAACACGCCGGCAAAGTCGATCGCCCCTTCCCCTGGCACGAGGTGGTGGTGCACGCGGGTCGCCGCGATGTCCTCGAAGTGGTAGTGCCGCGTGTGCTCCTTCATGCGGGGCACCCACTCGGCCGGATCCTCGCTCACGCAGTAGGCGTGGCCGATGTCGAAATTGAGGCCCAGCGACGGATGGTCGACCCGCTCGGCAAACTCCAGATACTGGTCGAACTTCTCGATCAGCAGTCCCGGCTCAGGCTCGATCAGGAGCGTGACGCCGCACTCGGCGGCCACGTCGAGACAGGGCATGATCTCGTCATAAAAAATGTCGGTCGCGGCGGCCCGGCTCTGCCCTTCCGCCAGTTCGCCCCCCGGTTCGGTGGAGATCGCCGGGGCGCCGAGTTCGGCGGCCAGCCGCAGGGCACGCTTCGTGTGTTCGCGGCGAATGGCCCGGTAGTGACGATCAGGATCGGTCCAACCCGGATGCCAGTAGGGCTGCCGAGGATCGGCGATCGCGTTCATCATGAAGGCATTGATGTTCGAGATCGTGAGGTTGCTCTCACGCAGGGCCGTGCGGATCGCCTCCTTCTGCACGGGCAAGAGGCCGGCGGGCCAGGCATGCGGCACGTCGGCGAGCAGTTCGATGCCGCGATAGCCGAACCCGGCGATCCGCTGGATCGCCTGCTCGACGGGTACGTCGAGATAGGCATTGGAACTGAAGGCGAGCTGCAGCGGCACGAATAACCTCCCGGTACAGGTGAACTTCAGAGTTTAGTCGCGAGGATCGGCGTGGATAGGGGCGGCGACTTGCCCGCCCCGCCGGGGACGGTACCGCCAAAGTCCACAGAGCCCACGGCCCACAGAGCCCAAACCGCCGGGGACGGCAGAAGTCTCGTCGCTACGGCTTTTTCTCCTTCCACGACCTACGGCAGCACATTCCCCAGAAGGTCGAAAAATCCTAATGCTCCTCGAGCTTCCGCCGATCCCCGGCTCGTCCAAGACTGCTTCGCAGGATGCGAAGCGCAGCACCAGCAAACTGCGTTTGCCAAGAAAAAACAGCA
>JBIIGJ010000089.1:0-14296 GCA_044236455.1 Pirellulales bacterium | reverse complement strand
TGCGGAGCGTTCCCTTCGCCAACTCTTTGTGCATCGGCACCGACAGCGTGGCCGGATGCCCCTCCTTGACCAGGATGACATGGCTGCCTCGCTGGCGATCGACCGCCCAGCCGGCTTTCTCGAAGGCTTTGACCGCCTCGGCGCCGCTCACGACGGGAAGCCGGCCCATCAGAGGACGACCTCAACCTGCTGTGTCTCGACCGTCAACGGCATCCCCCGCTCGGCCCGCACTTCGAGGCAAGCAGCAATGGCTTCACGAATGTTCTCGACGGCTTCTACACGGGTGGAGCCCTGCGAAATGCAGCCCGGAATACTGGGGCACTCCGCCACCCAAACGCGGTCTTCGTCCTGCACGAGCGTGACAACAAATTTCATTGCAACACCGACATGATCGCTACCTCTGGAACCTACGAGTGAAGTGTATGCTCGCGTGGCTCAGGTGACAAAAGCACGCGGCGTTCATAGGCACGTTCGCCATCGATGCCCGGCTGGACGGATCGGCATGGCATGTTAGGCGGTGTTCACACCCGGAGTCCCCCGGCTTCCGCCGGGGGCTTTTATTCGGATGCGATGCGGCGTCACTCGGCCTTGAGGTCGAACGTGAGGTCGCGGGTCGGGGCGGTCACCTCGACGGCGAGGCCCGAGGTCTCGATATTCCCGTAGCGATTGGGGATGTTCGACTTGTTGGCCTCCGGCGAAAACGGGTCGCTGGGCCGGTTGGAAGGGTCGATCGGCTGCGGGCTGACGATGCTCACCTTGTAGGATCCCTTCACGACGCCTGGGGATGATTCCGCCGACGCAAGAGTGAACGACCCGCCCTTGATGGTGCCCATGGCGGCATGGCCCTCGGGGCTCTCGGGTACGAACTGCACCGTTCCATACGCGAGCGGCTGGCCCGCGATCGTCACCCGGCCCGACACGGGCACCCGGTTGGGGATCTGCTTGCCGCCGCGGCCGCAGCCGCTCGCGGCCACGGCCAGCAAGGTGATGCAGAGCCATGCGCACCAGAACGCAGCTGGCATGCGATTCGACTTCTTCAACACGTGCTCCTTCAACACCTGCGCCACTCCTCGCTCCGTCCGCCTCCGTCATTCAATCAATATGCCGATTTATCCACGATCTCGGCACCATTGATGGTGCCCAACTGCTGCCAGACGTCGAGGGCGATGGAGTCGTTGACATACTGCACACTGGCGTCGGCGAAGACGGTGTTCACGCCGCCGCCGTGGTAGCTGCGGGCCATGTACGCCCAGTTGCCCCAGCCGCCGCCCGACGCATCGCAGGGAGCCTGTCGCTTGGGCACGGCGGGAGACGAAGTGTTGTTGCACAGGCTCGGTACCAAGTTCCAGACGCGATCGGGCGTCGTGGAATTTGGGCCTCGCCAGGTGGAGAACTGGGCTCCGAACTGGTTCCACCAGGCGCCGCGGAGGTCGTCGGTGCGGTCAGATCCCGTGATGCACTCAGAGAAGGCCAGTGTCGAGGAGAGGCCGTCGGTCACGTCCTTGTCGCGGCGTGTGAGGTTGAAGTTGAACAACGGCAGCCTGGTCGATGAGTCCTTGGGACCGTAGGCAGTGTACGGCGAGTCCTGGCTGACGATGATTCCATTGGACCCGCTGAAGAGGGCCACGTAATTTGACTGCGACCACGGGTTTGTGGCGTCATACATCTTGCAACGACCAACGGTGTCGGACGGACAGAGGTAGCTGTTCACCCGTTTTTGGAAGGCGGGGCCATTTGTCGCGACCGACGTGGGGCTTGCCTCGCCGACAGTCAGATTGATCGTTTTATAGAGGCTCTCTTCTTCCACGTATGGGAGCAGCCACACTCCCCAGGTCACCCGTTGGGTTCCATTCGTGTTGTTGATCCTGCATCCCTGCGGGAACGTGCGATAGGCGGAGAGATACGAGTGGCTGGCGAGGCCGATCTGCTTGAGGTTGTTGCTGCAGGTGCTGCGGCGGGCGCTCTCCCGGGCGATCTGCACCGCCGGCAGAAGCAGGCCGACGAGCGTGCCGATGATGGCGATCACCACAAGCAGCTCCACGAGTGTGAACCCGCGGCGATGGAGTGTGTGGCTGGTTTGCATGCGTTTCATCGTCCCCTCCCCCTCTCGCAATTGTGCTGATTCGGACGCCGTCGGGCCGTTTGGAGGCGTTCTCTAATCCGCCAAAGTTTAGCCGCAGGGGCCCGACCAAAGGGTGCGTGTGCGCCCTGTCTGGGTGTGAAAAAAGCCACATTCGGCAATGAACACGTCTCTCTTAACAGGGTAAGCTGTGCAGAGTCAGCCGCAGGAGGGTGTGGGTGTGTCCACGTGATCCCTCCAATGGCACTCCGAGAAACCAGGGCCATGGGATCGATCACCACCCACAAAGCGACCCCGGAATCGGCTCGCGCCGACGAGATTCACCTCGATCGAAGCCCCCCGGAACTCCGCGTCCACGAGATCCTCTCGTCGCACGGCAGCCATGCGCCGGGGGTGGCTGATCGTTATCTGCACCACCAATGGGCGGTGATCCTGATCACCCGCGGTGGCTACCGCGTGGGCACCGACCCGCGGCGGACATTCGACGCCCTAGCCGGCGATTTTCTGATCATGTCGCCGGAGTGTGACCATGCGTGGACCACGAGCGACAGCCCGCTCGGATGCCGCGAGGGCGTGTCGGCTCGCTTCGCGCTCTTTCGCCCGCCCTCGACGCTCGAACTGCTGCTTCGCTATCCGGAGGTGCAGCCGCACTACAGCCTGCTGCGGATTGCCGACCGGGCAATGTTCCGCCGCATGAGCCGCTGCCTGAGTCAGATGGAGTCGATCTGCAACTCGCAGCTCCCCAACCGCGTGGCGCTGCAGTTCAACCTGCTCGAGCAGGTGCTGCTCTGGTGCCAGGCGGCCCAACATTCCCGCCACGATGCCACCGACAGGCGGGTGCAGAAGGCGATCGAGTTCATGGCGAGCAGCCTCGCGGACGAGGTCACGATCGAACAGATCTGCCGGGCGGCGCGGGTGTCGCGGTCGCAATTGGCGGTGCTCTTCGAACGGTCGCTCGGCACCTCGCCGATGCGCTACCTGGAAAAGCTCAGGATCGATCGGGCCAAGCAGCTCCTGCGGCTGAGCAACCAGAAGTTCGCCGGTGTGGCCACGGCCGTAGGCTTCTGCGACTCGAAATATCTGGCCCACCGGTTCAAGGCGGTGGTCGGCGTGACGCCCAGCGAATACCGCAGCAGCTGCCGTGCGGAACATCAGGGCCGGTAGGAAGCGAAACAAAAGAGTCGGGCCACTCATCGCGACCAGAGAAGCAGCTCTCAGAGGAGACAGGGGTTTATGGAACGCACGCCGAATCGTCGCGCCGTCTTGATCACCGGGGCCGCCGGCGGCATCGGCGCCGCGGTCGCCGAGGAATTCGCCTCCCGGGGCGATCGGGTCGCGCTCGTCGACCGTAATGGCGATGGCCTCGAAGCGGCATGCGGGCGGATCGCCGCCGCGGGGGGCGAGGCTCTCGCGATCGAGGGGGATCTGGCCGACCTCAGGTTCGCGGAATCGGCAGTGCGGGCCGCGGCCCGGCGATTCGGCAGGCTCGACGTGCTCGTCAACAACGCCGGCGCCCGCGAACTGACGACAATGCGGGACATCTCTCCCGGGCAGTGGGACGCGACCGTCCGGCTCTGCCTCACCGTGCCGGCCTTTCTCGCCCGCTGGTGCGCCGAGGAGATGGAATCGCAGGGGGGAGGCGTGGTGGTGAACATGGGCAGCATGATGGCACGGCAGGCGCACGGGCTCTCGCCGGCCTACGTGGCCTGCAAGGGAGCCCTCGAGTCGCTGACGTACGACCTCGCCGCGCTCTACGGCCCGCAGGGGATCCGCGTGGTCACGATCGCGCCGGGAGCGATCGACACCGCCCTCATTCCGCTGTCCGGCGGGGCCGACCATGCGGCGATCCGCGAGTTCAGCGAGTCGATGACGATGCTCGGCCGCTGGGGGACGCCCGCCGAGGTGGCCCGCGCCGTGGCCTGGATCGCCTCCGACGAGGCCAGCTATCTCACCGGCACGACGCTCGTGCTCGACGGCGGCTGGTCGCGGATGCACATGCCGCCCGACATCACCCGTCGAATCGCCGTGCAGTCGAGTTGCGGGGCTTCCTCGGAGGCGACGCGGCGAACGGAGTAGACCGTCGCTCCGCCAGAAAAAAGATGCCCGTCCTCGGGCGTTTCCTGAGCTGGGGTAAGCGACCCCTTCTCGCTATCGACTCGAAAGCCTAGATGCCAGCTTCACCGGGCGGTCCGAACATCGAGACGAACGCGAGCATGGCTTGTGAATGCCCCTGAGGTCACATGCCGTCCATGGCTGCCGTGATCGCGTCGAGGGCGCGGGCTCGTTCGGGCTCACCGTGAACGGCGCCGACATACCAGCGGCCATCGGGGAGCACGAGCACGCCGCGGTGCAGCAGGGCGAGCCGGAAGGCGGCGTAGCGGTCCGCCGAGGCGCGGATCGTTTCGCGGTAGTCGCGGGGCGGACTGGCGAGACCGAAGTGGACGCTGAACACGGGGCCTGAGCCAGACGTGACCAGTTCGATGCCCCGCGCGGCAGCTGCCGACTCGATCCGATCGCGCAAAGCCTGACCGTGGGCGTGCATCCGCTCGAACGTGCCGGGGACGGAGAGCGCCGTGATCGTCGCGATGCCGGCCGCGAGGTTTACCGGGTTGCCGTTGTAGGTGCCGGCGTGGATCGTCCGGCCATCGTCGAGGACGTCGAAAATCTCCTTGCGGCCGCCCACGCCCGAGAGGCAGAAGCCCGCCGCCATCGCCTTGGCGTAGACGGAGAGATCGGGCTGGAGGTTGAAGAATTCCCGCGCCCCGCCGAGCGCGAGCCGGAAGCCCGTGATCACCTCGTCGAACACCGACACGGCCCCGTGCCGCCGGCAGAGATCGATCACCGCGGCGAGGTAGCCCGGCTCGGGCATGCAGGAGCCGCTGTTGGCGAGCATGGGCTCGGTGATCACGGCGGCGATCCGGCCCGGATGGTCGGCAAAGGCCCGCTCGAGGGCGGCGATATCGTTCCACGGCAGCACGAGCGTGTCGGCAAACTCGTTGTGGGGCTGGCCACCGCACGTGGGCAGCGGCTCGATCGCGTCGTCCGCCTTCGGACGGTAGCTGACGAGCACATTGTTGAACCAGCCGTGGTAGTGCCCCTCGAACTTCACGAACAGCGGCCGGCCGGTGTATGCCCGCGCCAGCCGCAGGGCGGCCTGCACCGCCTCGGAGCCGGTGTTCGAGAAGATAACCCGCTCGACGCCCGGCACCACGCGAGTGATCAGCTCGGCCAGTTCGATCTCGCCGCGATGCTGGGCGCCGAAGGCGTAGGCCCGGGAGAGCTGCGCCGTGACGGCGGCCGTGAGGGCGGGATGCCCGTTGCCGAGGATCAGCGGACCCCAGGCGAGCGTGTAGTCGAGGATCTCGTGGCCGTCGACATCGTAGTAATACGGCCCGATGCCGCGGTCGAAGAAGAGCGGCAGCGGGCCGCCGGCGCGGCGCATGCCGCTCGAAACGCCCATCGCGAGCGACTGCTTCGAGCGGGCTAAAAGCGCCGCCGATGCGTCGGTGGAGAAGTGGCCGGGTGCGTCTTCAGGATGGGTCATGCGGTTGAGCCCCCGTGGCACTCGCTTCGCTGACTGCCGAGACCGTCTATCGCGAGCGTGACCACGTCCCCTGCCTTCAAAAACTCCGGCGGCTTGCAGCCCATGCCCACGCCCGGCGGGGTGCCCGTGATGATCACGTCGCCCGCCTCGAGCTTCATGAACTGCGAGAGGTAGTGGACGATGAACCAGACATCGAAGATCATCGTCTCGGTGCTGCCCGTCTGACGACGGGTACCGTTGACGTCGAGCGCGAGGCCGAGCCTCTGCGGATCGGGCACCTCGTCGGCCGTCACGAGCCAGGGCCCAAGCGGCAGAAAATTCTCGCTCGATTTCCCCTTGCTCCACTGGCCGCCACGCTCGATCTGGAAGGCCCGCTCCGAAACGTCGTTGGCCAGACAAAAACCGGCCACCACGTCGCGGGCCGCCGCCGGCGATGAGAGGTAGCGGCAGTCGCGGCCGATGACGAGACCGAGTTCGACCTCCCAGTCGGTCTTCTCGCTGCCGCGGGGAATGAGGATCGGATCGTTCGGGCCGCAGACGGCGCTCGTGGCCTTCATGAACAGGATCGGTTCGGAGGGGATCGCCGCGCCCGTCTCCTTCGCATGGTCGGAGTAGTTGAGACCGATCGCGAACACATTGCGAGGGCGGGCCACCGGGGCGCCGATGCGGGCGCCTGCGGGGGCGTCGGGAAGCTGATCGGCCCGCGCGGCGAGGCCGCGGAGCTTCTCGATGCCGCCACCCGTGAAAAATCCATGGTCGTAGTCGGAGACGTGAGCCGACACGTCTTTGATCAGGCCGGCCGGGGTCAGGATACCGGGCTTCTCTGCGTCACGCGTTCCAAACCGGACGAGTTTCATGCGTCGATTCCTTATCGGGATGGGGTGGTGGGGCGCCGGCCCTTGGGCCTGCGCGGTTTCGAGAGGGCGGCCGTGATCGCGTGCGCGGTCTTTTGGACGAGCGTGAGCAGCTGCTTTCGCGCGGCCGGCTGCGCCCGGGCCGTCGGCACGCTCACGCTGATCGCACCAGCTACCTCGCTGCCGCAAAACACCGGCGCGCCGAGACAGGTGACGCCGATGTCGGTCTCGTCGATTTCGATCGCGTAGCCCTGCCGCACCACCCGGGAGAGTTCGGCGACGAGCGTGGCACGGTCGGTGATCGTGGCGGGCGTGCGCCGTTCGAGCCGCGCCCGGGACAGCAGTTGCTGCCGGCGGTCTGGTGGCAGGAATGCCGCGATCGAGCGGCCGAGGGCGGTGGTGTGGAACGGGTCGCTCGTGCGATCGGCCACGCGTCGCAGCGGCCAGGTGCACTCGAACACCTGGAGATAGACCACGCGGCCATGCTGCAGCGTGCCGAGATTCACCGTCTCCCGGCAACGGGCGTGGAGCTCGCGGAGCGGCCGGCAAGCCGCGTCGGTCAGCCGCCGGGTGGCCTCGTCGGAGACGAGCCGGTTCGCCTGCATGCTCTGCCGGTAGACGCCGGCCGATGGCCGCTCGAGGTAGCCGAGCGTTGTGAGCGTCTTGAGGATCCGGTGGGCCGTCGGCTTTGGCATGCCGACCTCGGCCGCGAGATCCGCGAGCGTGCGGCCGTCCGCATGCCCCGCAGTGGCTTCGAGCAGTCCGAGCGCCTTTGAGAGCGAGGTGAGTTCCATGAAACGGAATATAGGATCCCGTATTACGGAACGTCAACGTTCCCAGGGAAACAGCGGCCGTCGCCGGTGGCGATACGTGAGCCGGGAGAGGTCGGCCGTCGTGACGCCCGGCGTGTTCACGCGGATGAAGCTCGGGCAGACCTCGCTATACGCCGCCACCGGCGCATGCACGCCCTTGGCCGCGAGCAGACGGAACGACGCCGGATCGATCGCCGCATGGCGGACCTGGCCCAGGCTGAAGGGGGCCATCCGCTGGCTCGTCACCATGACGGTGAGCCCGGCCGCCGTCACGAGCACGGCGGTAGGCCCCTGATCGAACGACATGAGCCCGCCATGCCGCGGCTCACTTTCGGTGAACCGGCCGTTGGTGATCGCCGCGACCCGCCACTCGTCCACGAGTGGATCTGCCTCGGGAATGCCCGCCCACTCCGGGCTCGAGCCGCCGACGGCGGCGCGGATCGTCGCTCCGACACCGGCCGCGGCAGCGGCTCGGACGGTGGCTGCGTCGCAGAGGCAGGCGAAGGTCCCGGGGATCCTCCGCTCGTGAAACCCGCGGGCGAGCACCGTGCCATCGCCGGGCGAGCCGCCACCCACATTGTCACCCATGTCGAGCAGGCAGACTGGCCCCGGTAGCGTGATCGCCTCGTCGATCGCCGCTGCGACGCCACGCAACTGCGGCAGGAATGTTTCGCGGTCGCGCCACAGGCCGTCGCCGAGCGCGGCGGCGTGCCGGGCGGCGGCGGCGCGGTCGTCGTTGGTCACCGCGACCGCTGCCGACCCCATCTCCGGCACGTCGGCATACGGAAACCCGAGCACAATGCTCGTTGAGAGCACCGTGCCCGGTGGCACCCGATCCGCGAAGTCGCCTCGTTCGAATGCCTCGCGATGGCGGGCCGCCGTCTCATAATGCGGCAGGCAGGGGAATGCGGCGGGGTTCTGGCACTCGATGTTGATCGCCAGCGGCGGGAAGGCCGCGGCCTGCGTGGGCCGGATGTCTCCCGCGAGCGTGCGGGACATGAGCCGGGCCGCCTCCACGCCACGGGCCCGCTGGTCGACATGCGGATTGGTTCGATAGGCGGTGAGCGCGTCGGTGGCGTCGACCATCGCCGGCGAGAGATTGGCATGGGGATCGATCGTGCCGATGATCGGGACTTGGCCCACGCGACTCCGCACCAGGCCGAGCCAATGGCCGTCGACGTCGGCCACGTCTTCGCTCACCGTTGCACCGTGCGGTGCCACGAGCACGCCATCGAGCGGCCCTGCGGCCGTGAGCTCCGCGTCGAGGAGCGCCATCAGTTCGGAATAGGCCTCAGCAGCCAGCACACCGCAGGGAAGCGCCCGCGCGGCGAGAATCGGCACGGCCTCCAGCTCTGCCGCCTCGAGCCCGGCAAAGAAGCCGCCCACTTCGTGGTGCGCGTCGGCGAGTGCATTACGGACGGCCTCGCCAGTTACGAGCAGGTCACGGCGAAAGTGGTCGAGCGTGGTGCGCTCTGCGAGGAAGGTGTTTGATTCCTGAAGGAGGGCGATGATGCCGACACGTCGCATAGGGTTGCTTGCCATGGGGCCGTGGGCACTGCTTACTCCCGCCCTGCGCGGTCGAGCCAGAACTGGCCGATCCGCTCGAGCGAAAGGTCCTTCGTTTCGGGCACGCACCGCCAGGTGAAGGCCACGCAGGCCAGGCAGATGCCGGCAAAGAGCAGGTAGGCCGCCCCGGGATGGCCCATCCGGGTTTCAAACGCCTCGGTGATCAGCGGAAACACCTGCGCGCAGAGGAACGACGCCGTGTAGAGCAGGCAGCAGACGATCGCCATCGCCGTGGCCCTGATCCGATTGGGATACATCTCCGACACGATCACCCACGAGAGCGGCGCGAGGCTCAAGGTGAAGGCACCGGCGGCGATGAACATCGCGACGAGATTCAGATACGGCGAGCCCTGCAGGAAAAAGTTGGCCGCCATCAGCAGATGGCCGGCCGCCATGCATGCCACGCCCGCCATCACGATCTGCCGCCGCCCGTAGCGCTGCACGAGCCAAAACGCCACGATCGTGCAGACGAGGATCACGAGGTTGAGAAAGATCGTGAAGAAGATCGCATCCGACGCGCCGCCGATGCCGGCCTCGTGCAGGATTGACGGGCCGTAGAGAAGCATCATGTTCACGCCGTTGATTTGGGAGAACACCATCAGCACCGCCCCGACGAGCACCGCCGTGCGGATGCCCGGGGCGAGCAGTTCGCGAGCCGTGCCCGTCTCCTCGGCGAGCTCCGCTTTGATCTCGCCGAGCTCGCGGGCGGCCTCCTCCGGGCCGTTGATGCCGGTGAGCACGTCGAGGGCTTCATCGTCGCGGCCCTTCGCCGCCAGCCAGCGGGGGCTGTGTGGCACGAACAGGAGCCCCACCATGAGGGCGATGATCGCCGGAATCTCGGAGGCGAACATCCATCGCCAGTGGCCGCCGAACGAAAGGACGTAGGAGGCGATCACCGCCAGGTTGATCCCGATCACGATCGCCAGCTGGTTGACCGTGACGAGCCGGCCGCGGAGCCGGGGTGGCGAGATCTCGGCGATATACATCGGCGATGTCATCGCGGCCAGGCCCACGCCGATGCCGCCGACCGCCCGCCAGATGTTGAATTCGAGGATGGTCCGCGGCAGGGCCGTGCCGATGGCCGATGCCATGAAGCAGACCGCCGCGATCCAGAGCGTGGCACGGCGGCCGACCCGGTCGGCCAGCCACATGCCGACGACCGGCCCGGCGATCGAGCCGAGGATCGCGCTGCTCATCGCCAGCCCCTCGCCAGCGGCGTCGAGGTCGAACTGCTCCTTCAAGAAGATCAGGGCCCCGCTGGCGATCGAGAGGTCGTAGCCGAAGAGAAATCCGCCGGTCGCCGCAATCAGGGCGATGACGTTGACGTTGAACCTACGTGGCTCCGGCATGCTGGCGTTCCTTGCTCGAGCGATCGTTGCTTTGAAAGTCCCCGCTGTTCACCGATGCACGACGCGACCAAAGGTTTTATAACGGGGATTGGCCGGATGCCGGGCGGGCGCACACGCACCTCGATAGGTTGGCTGCACACCCCCTTTGCGCTCTTTTCGCAGGGCGGGCCGATACCATCCGTACATTGCCAAGCCCCATCGGTCGAGTAGCCTCGCCCAGGAGTGTTTCAGGCCATGCTATCCACACCGCAGTACCGTCTCGCCATGTTTCGACTGATGTCGCTGGTTCTGCCTGTCCTGCTCATGCTGTGGCCAATACCGGCCGCGGCGGATCCCAATCCAATCGCGTCGGTGGGCATCTACAACTGCTATTCGGGCATGCCGCCCGACGCGATCCCGTTCTTCAAGGCATGCGGCTACAACACCTACCAACGGTGGGATCTGGGCTGGACGCTCAGGCCGAGCAGCCTCGATCGCTACTACGCCGACATGGCCGAGGATGTCGGGCGGATGCAGGACGCGGGGCTCAAGGCGTACGTCCTGCTGACCACCAACATGATTCAGCGGCAGGAGGGCGAGCCCGAGGGCTATCGCACCACTGCGTTCGATCCGGGGAATCATCTGGCGATGCAGGAGCGGCTGGCCCGCATCGCAGGCATGGTACGGAAGCTGAAGACCGCCGACGGGT
The DNA here is from genome assembly GCA_044236455.1 of Pirellulales bacterium. Taxonomy (GTDB): domain Bacteria; phylum Planctomycetota; class Planctomycetia; order Pirellulales; family UBA1268; genus CAMCQY01. Next base: position 3,403 of record JBIIGJ010000089.1, on the reverse strand, counting down.
TCACCATCTGCCCGGGCGACCCGGGCGGCCACGACGCGGCGACTCCCGCCCAGCTCCACGCGATGGTGAAAGAGATCGTCAGGGTGATCCGCGAGGAAGCTCCCAAGGCCCACATCAACGTCAACGCCTGGGGCATCTCGACGTGGGACCACAATCCGTCGCCCTTCACGGTGGAGTTCTGGGAGAAGGAAGCCGCCATGACCGACGCGCTCATCGCCCAGCCCGGCATGTTCGGCCCGGATGTCGGCATCGAATTCCCCATGCACAACTACTACCGATCGCTCGCGCTGACCTGTTACGACAAGGCCGGCAGGCAGCCGGCGCTCTGCCCGTCGGCCGAACAGGTGGCGACGCTCGAGCAGCGGGGCGTGACTCGGCGGTGGGGCTGGCCCTATTTTCTGGTCGACGAGTGCGATGACGGCTATCGGCCCGGGACGGCCGGCCAGACTCAGGCGGAGACGCGATTCATCAGCAAGACGATTGGTCGGGCCCGCCAGCTCGGGCTCAATGGCGTGGTCGCCAACGCCATGGCGGAAAACATCTTCGCGGAGAGCCTCAATCTCTACGCGTTCGGCCGCTGTGCCAACGATCCGTCGGCGACGCCCGAGCAGGTGATCGACGAGTTTGCCGGATTCCTCGCCGAGCCCCGTTCCGTGGCCGACCTCGCGCGGGTCATCAGGTTTCTCGAAAACCAGAGCACCTGGCAGGCCGGCCTGCCGGAGCGACACCGAGAGCCCAACTTCGATGTCGGCCCGCTCGACTCGGCCGCCAAGGCCTACGACCAGCTGACCCGGGTGGCCCTCCGTGAGAAATCCGGCCTGCCCGAACTGCCCGGCTCGCCCGCCGCGTATGTGCAGAAGATGAAGCAGAGGCTTCGGGTGCTGGGTGGAGACACGATCCCCGGCGACGCCGGGTTCAGGAGCGTCGGGTTCTATCTGCACGCCGGCTGGGTCTACCGGCATCCCTTCGCGGTTCGCAGCTGGACGCCAGCGGACTATGCCGGAATGTTCCAGCTACTGAAGGGCTTTGGATACGACCGGGTGATGATGTGGCCCGTCGTCGAGGCGATTCCCATGCCGCTCTCCGATGCCGACAGGGCGTCACTCGTCGCCTTTCGCGACACGATTCAAGCGGCGCGGACAGCCGGCCTCGAGGCCTGGTTCGTGCAGGCGGCGAACCTGACGACCGACCCGTCGGTCGCCGCGAAGCCGTGGCGGGACCGCGTCTTCCCGGCCGGGGCGAAGACGATCCGACTCGACAATCCGGCCCAGTCCGAGCCGTGGCTTGCGCACCGGGCCACGATGATGGCGATTCTCAACAACGCCGATGCCTATGTGACCATCGACGGCGATCCGGGCGGCTATGCCCAGGCCGATCCGCAGGACTGGGTGAAGGTGTTTCACGCTGACCAGGCGACCATCGCGGCCCACGGCACGCACCCCGACCGCCAGAAGGTGATCCCTTGGCTGTGGTGCGGCTGGGGCACGAAGGGCGTCTGGGCGGAGCCTATCCGGCCGTTCCTCGACGCGGAACTCGCCGCGATCAAGGAAGGCTTATCAGGCGACTGGGAACTGCTGCCGGGCCGATCGCACCGCGAGGGCTGGGCCAACGGCCGCCTGCCCGTGCAGGCGACCGCCGATGCCGGGCTCCTCGATCGGTCGACCATTTTTTGCTATGAGGCGATCGAGTTCGAGCCGTCGATCCCGCAGGCCAAGCTCCAGTTCGACCTGATCCGGGCCAACCTCGCCGAAGAGGGCCGATTGGCCGGCACGGTCCGCGGCGTCTTCGGCAACGCCCAGCAGCCGCTGATGGTGCTGCCCAACATCTGGTTCTTCGCCCAGGCCGCGCGGAACCCCGCCTACCGGTCCGCCACGGATGAGCAGATCCTTCGCGATTTGGCCGAGGCGCTCGGCGGGCCGGCGGAACTGCTCGTGCCCGCATGGCAGTGCATGACGCTGCCACTCGACCGGCTGCCGGCCGAGCTGCCGGGGGCGTTGCGACGAGCGAAGCTCGCCAGTCCGCTGGCCACAAGCCTGCCCGGTGGGCCGCAGCGTTACCTCGAAATCCTCGCCACGCAGGTCGAAAGCCAGCGACGGATCCTCGTGGCGACGAGCCAGCCGCCCACCGATGGAGCGGATGCGGCGGCGCGGATAACGGAGGCCCTGGCCGCCGTCGCACAGTGGTGGGACCAGCACGGCTACGTCGGCGGGTCGAGCGGCGGACGGGTGGCGTGGAACGTCGTGCCCGATCGCCAGCGGGAGTTGGTCGCCGCGTGGGCCAAGACGCTGGATGCCGGGCAGGTGGCCGCCATCCGCGCCGCCGTTCCAGACGCCACGAAGCATCTGCTGGACGGCATCCTCCCGCGGTAAGAAAAGCCGCGAGGCGTTTCCCGTGAACCGGTCCGCATTCCCTCGGCTCGCGCCTCGGGATTCAGGGGCGGACAACAGACGCAGATCGGTCGGCACACCCGCCCCTGATCTATTGTCCCCCAGCCCCGTTCAAACTTATCGCCGGTCCCGTGGAACGGGGGCCGGCGGTGACGCCCGTTCAAGGCAGCCGCTTTGGGGCGATTTTTGGCCAGCTTGCCCGTTTTCACCCGGAATGTGCTCCATTATCCGGCCACAGTGTGCATCGGGCCCTTTGGCGGAGTGCGATCGCGTGGGGCGAGCGCGGGGCGTCGGTGTCTGAACCTTTTTGAAAAGGATCGATTCGATGGTGCGAATGGGAAGACTGATGGTGGCATTGTTGGCCGGTTTCGCATGGACCGGCGAGGCGTTGGCACAGGCGGCCAGCGAGCAGGTCGCGCATGCGGCGCCGCATTTGAAGGGCACCTACGACACCGGGTCGGTCGCCTGGATTCTTGTCAGCGCAGCGCTTGTGTTTTTCATGATGCCGGGGCTCGCGCTCTTCTACGGCGGCATGGTGCGTGCCAAGAACGTTCTCAACATGTTTCTCCTCGTGATGGTGTGCATTCCGCTGGTCGCCATCGAGTGGGTAGCGTACGGCTACAACATGGCCTTCGCCGTGCCCTCCGCGATCGCGATCGACGCCGGCAAGGGGCCGGATGGCAAGGATCTGCCCAAGCACAGCTTTCTGGGCTGGGATCCGGGGCTCGTCTTCATGCAGTCGTTCGCGGAACTGAACGTGGACGGCACCAACTCCTACGAGCGGATCGTGACCAGCGGCGACACCATGGAAGCCACTCCGAATGGCGTGCCGGAGCTCCTGTTCGCGATCTATCAGATGATGTTCGCGATCATCACGCCGGCACTGATCGTGGGTGCCGTCGCCGAACGGGTGAAGTTCAGCGCCTGGTGCCTGTTCACCGTGCTGTGGGCGACAATCGTCTACAACCCGGTCTGCCACTGGGTGTGGAACGTCAACGGCTGGCTCTTCCAGAAGG
>JBIIGJ010000058.1:0-22790 GCA_044236455.1 Pirellulales bacterium | reverse complement strand
GCTGGTGCTGCGCATGGCATCCTGCCATGCAATCCAACGAGGGCGGGCTCCCCGAACACCGAAGCGAGCATCAGGCGCCTCGGCGCAGCACGCCCACCATCATCCCCGACGCGGTCGCCGAGCCGCCGAGCGAGCGAAGCGTGTTCGGGGAGCCCGCCCGGCGCGTCGTCCGCGAGCGCAGCGTGTTCGGGGAGCCCAGCCGGCGCATCGCCACCAGACCTGAAACCCAGGCCGCAATACTCCAAGGCTACGCCTGCCGGCGGGCCTTGAAGCAGCGGCCCAGTGGCCCCACCAGCATCGCCGGCAGGAGCACGAGGTCGCCGGCGAGCGCCGCCAGCATCAAGAGCGCGAGCATCCAGGAAAACCGGCTCGTGGGGGCGAAAGAACTGAGCGAGAAGATCAGGATCCCGAGCGCGCAGACAATCGTGCTCTCCGTCATCGCCGCGGCACAGTGCTCGAACGCGGCATACACCGCCGGCGCGGGTTCGAGCCCGTCGTCGACGGCCCGGCGGTAGAAGGTGAGGAAGTGCAGCGTGCCGTCGATCGCCATCCCCAACGCGATCGAAGCGGTCATCACGCTGCCGATATCGAGGGGCGTTCGCGTCCAGCCCAGAAACCCGAACATCAGGATCATCGGGAAGACGTTGCTGATCATCGCCACCAGCCCCGCGAACACACCCCGCTCCACGACCATCATCACGACCAGAATCAACGCACAGGCCGACAGGAAGCTCGTGAACAGGTCGGAGAGCAGCGTGTTCTGAATGGCGTGCACCAACGGCATGATGCCGGTGCAGGCGACACTGATGCCGCGGTCCGCGGCCCCCGCCTCGGCAACAACCGGCTCGATGTCCTTCCGCACCTGGTCGAGCAGTTCGCCGTAATCGACCTCGCGGAGCGCCGAAATCCGGGCCGTCGCCCGCCAGAGTTGTCCGCCGTCGTGGTTGCGGATGTATTTCATGTCGTCGATGGCGACGAGGCTGCGTTCCAGCTTCTTGGCCACGACTCGCCGCCGTGCGGAGGCGAGCGGTCCCGTGCCGTCGGGCGTGTCGGGCATGAACAGGGCGGCAGACATGACCGTGCTGGCGCCCACCGTCTGCCCGAGCCGGTCGGCCACGCGTTCCAGGAGGGCCAGGCGTTCCGCCGGCGGCACGGTCGAGTCCTTGGAAAAATCCAGTACCACCTCGATCGGCACCAGCGGCCCGATATGCTCCTCGATCCAGCGGTAGTCGCTGATCACCCGGCTTGCGGGCGGAAACAACGTGTCGATACGGACGGAGGTGCGGATGCCCGGGACTCCTGCTCCGGCGAAAGCCATGGCCGCGAAGAACACCGCCACGAGCGCCGGCGCGAAGCGGATGCAGAACGCTGCAAATCCTCTGGTGAACCCGCCCCCGTGGCCTGAGCCCGCTGCCGAGTCCTGATGCACCTGCAGGCGGCGGTCGGCAATGGGCCACCGCTCGAATACGCCCGGCACGACGAGAAACAGCGAGATCAGCGCGGCCATCACCGCGATCGACGCGTGGAATCCGAACGCCCGGATTGGCTCCAGTTCGCTGACGACCAGCGACGCCAGACCGATCGCGGTCGTGCCGGCCGACAAGAGGCAGGGCAGCCAGCCGAGGCGGATGGCCCGGGCCGCGGCGCCCCTTCTGCCACCCGAGGCGAGCGACTCGACGAGGTAGTTCACGAGGTGGATGCCTCCCGACACACCAAGCGCCAGCACGAGCAATGGCATGACGATCAGCACGGGATTCATCCGGTCGCCCCAGAGGTACATCGTGGCGAACGAGAGCCCCACGCACCACAGCGACACGACGAACACCAGACACGCGTAGCCGAACGATTTGAGCGACCACCATGTGAGCAGCAGGATGATCATTGCCGCCGGCACCGCGAACGTGTCGAGCGAGTCGTTGCTGGCGACGTCCACCGACACGTTGTCGACCACGGGCCCTGCCATGTGCACGGCGGCGTCGTCGATGGTGGCGGTTTGCCGGATGGTGTTCCTGATCCAGGCCACGGCATGCTTGCGATCGGCCAGCCCCTCGGGCGTGAACCCGATCGCTGCCATGGTGGTCTTCCCGTCGGGCCCGACGAGTATGCCCGTGAGCCGCTCGATCGCTGTCTCACGCGGGAGCGACAGCGGCGGTTCCGTCAGCCGGTCGAGCACGGTCGACCCTGTCGCGATTCCCTCGAACCAGGGCCGCCCCTGGCGATCACGGGGCGCCTGGTCCCCGGTGGCGGCTTCCACCAGCCGCGCGAGGGCGGGCGACCCAAGTTCGCACCCTGGCCACGAGACCACGACGACGTCGCCGCTCTCGAATTCCTTGACGAATTCCTGGTAGGCCCGGCGCGGGCCGAATTGCAGCGGCACCCAGTCGATCGGCGTCGTCGCCTCCACCGAGAGCACACTGAACGCGGAGAACGCGATGAAGGGTGCGGCGGCCACCATCGCGACGAGCGTGCAGACGCTCATGACAAACCAGAGCGTCCATCGCGGCTGCTCTGGGGGTGCGGTGCCTTCAGACACATCCATGATGGGCAATGCCGCGGTCCGTTGCGGGAATCGGGGTCAGGGTGTTGTCAGAGCCGTGTTCAACGGCATGTCGCTGGCCAGTGGCACGTCGACGGCGAGCGGGATCCGCGCCAGCGGTCCGCCCGGCATGCCCGGGTAGCCGGGCACATCGGCCTGGTCTCTACGATACTCATCTCCGAGGTAAAAAAGCAGCCGCCGGTCCTTCAGGACGCTGCCCACGTCGATAAAGACCGTCCAAATCCCGATCAAAACCGCTCTGTCGAGCGTCACAACCGGCACAAACCATACCAACCCAAGGAAGCTCAGATAGACCGGGGGTCGCAAAAACAGGTAGACACCTCGCGGCATGAACGGCCGACCCGGTGGCTGCTCTCCGCGGACCCAGCGTCACCACGGCGTGAACCCCGTCTGCCAGCCCAGGCCGGTGAGATAAAGGCTGAACCCCGAACACACGCACCTGACCGAAAGCTTGCGACATTGTGTGCCGACGCCAGCATATGGCAAGCTGATTGCTAGCATCCCCCCTTCGCGTTTCAGGCAGCCGCTTACCATGCCCGTCTTCGACTATTTGTTTACCGTGGATGCGCCGCTCGAGGCGGTTCGCGACTTTCATCGCGACACGAGCGCCCTCAAGAAACTGACGCCTCCCCCGACGATCGTGCAACTGCACTCGATCGAGCCGCTGGGCGAGGGATCGGTGTCGCGGTTCACGCTCTGGGTGGGGCCGCTGCCGCTGAAGTGGAAGGCGGTGCATCGCAACGTGAGCGACCGCGGTTTCACCGACGTTCAGGCCGAGGGTCCCGCCGCGAAGTGGGAGCACACCCACACATTCGTGCCGGTGTCAGCGGGCGTCACCGAGATCCGCGAGCACATCGAATACGAGCACAAACGCGGCTTTTGGGGAATCGTGACGCGGCTGTTGTTCTCGTGGCCGAACCTCTGGTTCATGTTCACGTATCGCAAGTTGGCCACGAGGTGGCATCTCCGGGGCTCGCGTGCGGCCGGCAGCTAGCAGTCCGTGGATGAATCCCTCCACGGAGAGCAAGTGCCTCGTCTTGGACTCGAACCAAGAACCCTCTGATTAAGAGTCAGATGCTCTGACCAATTGAGCTAACGAGGCTAGTCCACACGTTTTACCCGTCGAGTCACCGCCCGGCAAGGGCCGGGGCCCAGTCTCCGCGTTGAGGGTTTTTCCCAGAACGGCTACATTCCCCGCTCCACGCACAACACCACTTTCTTTTCGCAGAGGATTTCCATGGGCAGGTTCGATGGGATGAAGGGTCTGGTTCTCGGCGTCGCCAACGATCATTCGCTTGCGTGGGCCATCGCCAAGGAGATTCTCGCCGGCGGCGGCCAGATCGGCTTCTCCCACCTCCCCGATCGGGCCGACGACGAACGTCAGCGGAATCGCCGCCGCGTGTCCCAGCTCACCGATCCCGAGCCGAACGCAAAATTCCTCGTGCCCATGGATGTCTCCAGCGACGAGCAGATCGCCGCCGTCATGGACCGGGCAAAGCAGGAGTTTGGCACCATCGACTTCGTCGTCCACTCGATCGCCTACGCGCCGCTGGACGACCTCAAGGGAGAGACCACCGACTGCAGCCGCGAGGGTTTCCGCATCGCCATGGAAACCAGCGCCTACAGTCTGCTGGCCGTCGGCCGCCTCTGCAGGAAAATCCTCTCCAAAGACGCCTCGATCCTCACGCTCACCTATTTCGGCGGCGAGAAGGTCGTGCCGGGCTACAACATCATGGGCGTCTGCAAGGCCACGCTCGATGCCTGCGTGAAATACATGGCCTATGATCTCGGGCCGGCCGGCGTCCGCGTCAACGCGGTGAGTGCGGGCCCCGTCCGCACGCTCGCGGGCCGCGGGGCCGGCGTCGACGAGATGCTCGGCCTCTACGAGCGGATGGCACCGATGGGCCGCAACATCACGCAGGACGAGGTGGGCAAGGCCGGTGCCTGGCTGCTCTCGAAGGACTCGTTCGGCATCACCGGCGAGATCCTTCACGTCGACGCGGGCTACAACATCATGGGTTCGCCCGGTCGGCTGCTGGAACTGGTGCAGAAGCCGGCGTGATCGCCATCATCCGGCCATGAACGTTGCGCCTTTCCAGATCGCCGTGGCCGTGGTGATCCATGACGGCCGCGTGCTGGTGGGCCGCCGCGATCCCCGCGCGGAGAATGCGGCCGGGCTCCATGAATTTCCGGGCGGCAAGGTCGAACCAGGCGAGTCGCCTGCGGCGGCTGCCGCGCGGGAAACGCTCGAGGAAACGGGCCTCACCGTGCGGGTGGGACCGGTGCTCGATGCAACGACGGGCGAATCCCGATCAGGCCCGCTCAAACTCTTCTTTTACGCAGCGGAGCCAATCGACCCTGCAGCCTCGCCGCGGCCGCCGTTTGCGTGGGTGCCCATCCCGCGACTCGCGGAGTTCGCGTTCCCCCCTGCAAACGCGCAGGTCATCCGCCGAGTGATGAGCGATGACGCAACGAAGCAATAAACAGAAGCCACGTCCTCCACGCCACACGACGAGGTCGGGGAGCCCGAGCGGCGGCCCACGCCACGCTCACGGCGGGTCGTAGCCGCCCGGATGCCAGGGATGGCAGCGGCCGATGCGGGCGAGGCCGCGCAGGCTGCCGCGGAACGCACCGTATTTCTCGACCGCCTGCCGGAAGTAACTGCTGCAGGTGGGCTGAAACCGGCAATGGCGGCCGAGCAGCGGGCTCAAGGTGAGCTTATAGAGAATGACGAGCCCGATGAGCACCGCCGATGCGCCGCGGTCGCACGCCCGCACTGCACTCAGCCACACCTTCTGCAGCCGCAGCATGGCTCACCTCCGACGACGCTGGGGCTGGGCAGACGGCTGCGGGCCCGTGCCCTGCCGCGCCGCGTCGGCCGCCACCGCATACCCCGGTCTGGCCACGACGCGGGCGGCAAGATCGCAGATTATCTCCTCTACCCGCTTCGCTCCAGCCGCTCCTGCAGGGACACTGCCCGACCGCACCACGATGACGAAGTCGTTGCCCGCGGGCAGCCCTGCTCGTGCCCGCACGTGGCGAAACGCTTCCCGCAGCCGCCGCTTCCAGCGATTGCGGACGACCGCGTTGCCAATCCTCCGCGATACCGAGAGCCCCAGCCGTGCTGGCTGCGTGGCGCTCACGGCGGGGCAGGCATAGAGCACCAGCGGCCCACTCGCTGCGCTCCGCCGCACGGCGAAGACCCGCGAGAAATCTCCGGCCGAAAGCAGCCTCGCGGCAGGTGGAAAGCCGGCCCTGCCGGCGGGCTCAGCCATCACCACCGCAGCTGCGCCCGCGGCGCCGCCGCGCCGGCGGCCACTTTTGCAGCTGCGAGCAACTGCGCGAGCGCCTCGGGATCGGCCGACTCTGGAAGCATGATCTGCACTTCCGCGATGAGATCCCCCTTCGCCCCGTTGGCATGACGCACGCCCATCCCTTGCGCGCGAAGTTTGCGGCCGCCCGACGTGCCCGCAGGAATGCGGAGGCTGATCGTGCCCCACGGAGTGGGAACGTCCACCTTGGCCCCCTCGATCGCCTCTGCGAGCGAGACCGGCAGCGTGACTTCGAGCGTGTCGCCATCGCGGTGGAACACCGGATGCGACTCGACCCGCACCTCCAGGAGCAGGTCGCCGGCGGGCCCGCCGCCCGATCCGGGCAGCCCTTGCCCACGGAGCCGCATCCGCGCGCCATCTGGCAGCCCCTGCGGAATCGTCACGCTGATCGTCTCGGCCTTGCCGTCCCGATCGAGCCGCACGTCGGTCTTGCCCCCTTCGATCGCCAGCTTGAACGGCACCTCGATGCGGGCGGTGATGTCTTCGCCGGCCACCTGGGCGGCCCGCTTGCGGCCCCGCCCGGCCCCAGCGCCGCGAGCACCGGCGCCGCCAGCACCAGTACCGCGGAACATATCGGCAAAGCCACCGGCGCCGCCGAACAGGCTCTCCAGGTCGATCTCGCCACCGCCGGGAAATCCGCCCGCTCCCGGAAACGGTCCGCGGCCGCCACCGCCGCCGGCCCAGCCTCCGCCCTGGCCACCCGCGCCGACTCCCTCGAACGAACTGCCGTAGCGGTCGTACATCTCCCGCTTGCTCGGGTCGTTGAGCACGTCGAAGGCGGTCTGCACCTTCTTGAACTTCTCCTTCGCCGCGTTGTCGTCGGGATGGAGGTCGGGATGGTACTTCCGCGCAAGCTCCCGGTAGGCCTTGCGAATGTCCTCTGCCGATGCCGACCTCGGCACACCGAGCGTCTGATAGTGGTCTTCCGCCATCGAGTGGGCTCTGGAGAAATGCGCGCCGGCCGCCACGTCCGGGGCCGAACGTCAAACGCGTGATTGTAGCAGGCCGTTGAAAAAGTTCAGGGACAACCCGGTCTGTCAGCTCCGCGGCTTTCGCGGCTTGTTCGCCGGGCTGCGGGGCCTCCCACCTCGGGACGAGGCCGTCAGCCGGCCAAGACCCCGGCCAATCTCCGGTGCCACCAGGGCGTCACCGCCGGCCGCGGCCGGCGCGACTGCCCCGTAGGCCTCGGCCTCGGGCGGGGCCTGTTCGAGCATCTGTATCTGGCATCGCACCGGCGTCTCTCCCGGCCCGGGATGCAAGAGATGAAACACCCCGTCGGCGTCGAGTTGCCTGGCCCGCGTGTTGTCGGCGAGATAGACGGGAATGATCTCCTTGAGAATCCGTGACGACAGTTCCGGCACGAGCACCGGAAACATCAGCTCGACCCGCCGGAAGAAATTCCGCGGCATCCAGTCGGCGCTCGACAGGAAGACCTGCGCCTCCTCGTCGGGGCCGAAGACATAGATGCGGCTGTGTTCGAGGAACCGGTCGACGATGCTGCGGACTCGAATCGTTTCGCTCAAACCTGGCACGCCCGGCCGGAGGCAGCAGATGCCCCGCGGGACGATGTCGATCGGCACGCCAGCCTGGCTGGCCCGGTAGAGGGCCTCGATCACCGTGTGATCCACGAGCGCATTGAGCTTCGCGAAGATCCGTGACGGCCGGCCGGCGAGCGCCCGCTGCGTCTGTTCCTCGATCAGTTCCAGGGTGCGCCGGTGGAGATCGTTGGGGGCCACGACCAGTTTCCGCCAGGAGTGCCCTTGCGAGTAGCCGGTGAGCAGGTTGAACAGCGCCGACGCATCTTCGGCGATCGCCTCGTCGGCGGTGAACAGTCCGAGATCGGTATACACCGACGCGGTCGTGGGGTTGTAGTTGCCCGTCCCCAGATGCACGTATCGCCGCAGCCGCTGCCCCTCGTGCCGCACGACCATCGACACCTTGCAGTGGGTCTTGAGGTCGAGGAATCCAAACACGACGTGCACGCCCGCGCGTTCCATCTGCCTCGCCCAACTGACGTTGTTCGCCTCGTCGAAGCGGGCCTTCAGCTCCACCAGCGCCGTCACCTGCTTGCCCGACTCCGCCGCCGCGATCAGCGCCCGCGAGATCGGCGAATCACCGCTGGTGCGATAGAGCGTCTGCTTGATGGCCAGCACGCGGGGATCGTTGGCGGCGCTCGTGACGAACTCCACGACCGGATCGAACGACTCATAGGGATGGTGCAGCAGGATGTCGTGGGCGGCGATGGCCGAGAAGATGTCGCCACCACGCCGTTCCAGGCCGCGGGGCATCCGCGGAATGAACGGCTTGTCGTGGAGTTTTTCGAAACCGGGCAGCTTGTAGAGATCCCAGAGGGCCGTCAGGTCGAGCGGGCCGTCGATGCGGTAGACCTCGCTGTAACCGTCGCTGGTGCCATCGTGCAGGTCCTCGGCGTCGATGATCATGTGAGCCAGCGCCTCGTCGGCCCTGGAGGCGATCTCGATCCGCACCGCCTGACCGCGCTGGCGGGCCTTGAGGCGATCCTCGATCAGCCGCAGCATGTCGTCTGATTCCTGCTCCAGCAGTTCCAGGTCGCTGTCGCGGGTGATGCGGAACGACGTCCACGACCGCACCTGGAAGCCGCCGAACAGCTCCGGCAGGCGGGCGGCCACCACGTCTTCCAACAGCACGAAGCTCGTGCGGCCGGGAACGGTCGACGGCACACTAATAATCCGCGGCAGCACCTGCGGCACCTGCACCACGGCGAAGAGCCGCTTGGGCCCCAGTCCCTCCGCATGTTCGAGCATCACGCCCAGGTAGAGACCCCTGTTGTGGTAACGGGGCGACGGGTGGGCCGGATCGACCGCCATGGGCGTGAGGATCGGCAGAACGCGATCCTGGAAGAAGCGGTCGACATGCTCGCGGTGCGTGCCCTCGAGCGAGTCGTACCGAAGCAACTCGAATCCCTCCGCCGCCATCGCAGGCCCGATGCTCTCCTTCAGGCAGCGATACTGCCGGGCGACCAGGTCCTGCGTTCGCTTGGCGATGGCCTTCAGTTGCTCGATCGCGCTGAGCCCGTCGGGCGAGTAGTCCTGCGGGGCGCTTTCGCCGAAGGCCTGCTCCCGCACGCCGGCCACGCGGACCATGAAGAATTCGTCGAGATTGGAGCTGAAGATCGCCAGGAACTTCAGCCGTTCCATCAGCGGATTCTCGGCGTTCTCCGCCTCCTCGAGCACCCGCAGGTTGAATTCCAGCCAGCTCAGTTCGCGGTTGAGGAAAGACTCCGGACCGATTTTGCCGTCCGCCACGTTGTCCCGCATCGCCGTTGACTCCCGCATGAATCGTGTTCTCCGCTGGCCGCCGCTGCGCAGCAGGCCGAAACCGCTTGACGTGGCCGATGCCACCGTCGCAGAGTGTACTCTTGGGCTGGGGCTCCCTATAGCCTCGGCACTCCAGTGAACAGGATTCACACATTCACTCCACCGGCCCGCTCCGTCCTGACGCTGATGCCGCGTCACCGCTGCTCGCCACGCTCGTGTCGCGGCTGCCCGGCTCGTGCCGTCCTCGCGGACGTGGCTGGTCCGCGGCCGCGGCCAGCATTCTCGAGGCTTCGGCAGCCAAGCCGGGGAATGTCCATCCGGCCGCGGCGTTCCCCGACCTCACCCACGCGGAACTGGTGGCCGCCGGCCTGGCGATTGCGCCGGCCATGGAATCCGCGGCAGAGATGCCGCTGGGCCGGACGATCCTCGCAGCGGTGACGGCCGCCCGATCGGTCACGCGTTCCAACGCCAATCTCGGCATCGTGCTGGCAATCGCGCCGCTGGCGGCAGTGCCCGACCACTCCGCCGACGCGGCAGGGCCCGTCGGGACCACCATCGCTTGCCCCGCCGCCATCGCGGAAGTGCTCGCGCGGCTCACGCCGGCCGATGCGGCCGATGTCTGGCAGGCGATCAGACTGGCCCAACCCGGCGGCATGGGTCAGAGCGGGCAGCATGATCTTGCCGGTCCGCCACCCACCGATCTGCTGGAGGCGATGCGCCTGGCCGCTCCACGCGACGCGATCGCGCGGCTCTGGGTGGAGGGATATGATTCCCTCCACGCCGGCCTCGTGGCCGACCTCGAGGCGGCCGTCGGCCGCGGGCTGTCCGTCCATGAAGCGATCGTGGACGCCTTTCTTGCCCAGCTCGCGCGGGAGCCCGATTCACTGATTGCCCGCAAGCACGGGCTGCCTGTGGCGGCCGAAGTGTCACGGCGGGCGGCCGCGGCCCGCGCCCAGCCCGCCACGATTTCCGACTTCGACCGTTTCCTGCGGTCGCCGCGGCGGCTGAATCCGGGCTCCACGGCCGACCTCACCGCGGCGGCACTCTATATTCTTGTCCGTGACGGCCGCCTGCTCGCCGACTTCCCCCCAAACGCCACACACACACGCCCGTGACCATGAACGAACGCTACACAGTCCGCCTCCGCAAGGCGGTGCACGTCTTTTGCGCCGGCCATTTCATCACGCTCACCGACGACCTCTGCGAGGCCGTGCACGGCCACAACTGGCTGGTCGGCGCCGACGTCGAGGGCTCTCCCGATGCGCACGGCATGGTCGTCGACTTCATCAAGCTTCGCGACCTGCTCTCCCAGATCGTGGCCCGCCTCGATCATTGCATGCTCCTGCCCACGCAGAACCGGCTGCTGCACGTGTCGACGGCCCCGGGCCCGGCCGTGGGCGGCGTGCCCGGCCGGGACGAGGTCACCGTGCGGTTTCAGGACCGCCGCTGGGTGTTTCCGGCCGACGAGTGCCGGCTCCTGCCGTTGGAAAACGCGACCGCCGAATGGCTGGCCCGCTGGATCGGCCGGGAACTCAACGCCGCCATGGCGGCCGCGGGCAGTCCGATCACCGGCCGCCTGCGGATCGAGGTCGATGAGTGCCTCGGCCAATCGGCCGTCTGGGAATGCGCGAACTCGAACACATCAGACATACCTTGATCGACCAAAACCGCCGTGGTCGGTGACACGACTGCATCGTGTCGGTGGCGCTTTTGATGGCCAGCCTTCCGCTTCACCCCTCGGTGACGAGCAACTTGGCTGCCGCCTCGAGCGCCAGTGACAATCCCCGGCCTTCCAAGCGGATCCGCATCAGCCCGGCGCCGTCTGGGTTCTTGTCGACCGTTCCCTTCACGCCCAGCGCGAGGCCGGAATCGGTGAGGTACCGCAGAAACTCCGACGACTGATCAAGCACGCGGGCCAGCCGAAACCGCGTGCCGGCGTCGCATTCGGCCAAGGGACGAGCCGCCGGTTCGGCGGGCGGTTCGAACGAGAGGCCTTCGGCTCGTGGGATCGGATCGCCATGCGGATCGACCTCGGGACGTCCGAGAAAGGCATCGATCCGATCGACCAACAGGTCGCTGACCGCGTGTTCCATGTGTTCCGCTTCGTCGTGGACCTCGTCCCAGCTCATGTCGAGCGTGCGAAGAAGAAAAAGTTCGATGAGCCGATGGCGGCGGATCATCCGCAGGGCCAGCACGCGCCCGGCACGCGAGAGCGACACGCCCTCGTAGGGCTTGTGCGTCGCCAGACGCGCGGCGTCGAGCGTCTTGAGCATGCTCGTGACCGTGCCGGGTGAGACGTCAAGCGCGGCGGCGATCTGGCCGGTGCTGGCCGGCTGCCCCGCCTGCGCGGCAGTGATCTGATAGATCGTCTTGACGTAGTTTTCGACGGTCAGGCTTGGCACGGAGAACTCCTCGCTGGCCCAGCGTGGGGCCCACGGGCATTTTTACAGTTCGGAAAAGCCCGGGGAAGGACTCTGCCGCGGGCCCGGGGCTTCCGGCGCGAGATGCGGGAAATTCGGGCAACGGCGACGCGTCATTGCCCGCCGCCATTCCTGACAGCATGATGCCCCTCAGGGGCGATGCCCTGCGGACCGCCGCGAAACCGCGACCGCAGTGACACCGATCGCATCCAGGCCACCCGCTTCACCATTCACCTCTTCTATCGACAAGGCCCCGGCATGCAGCTCAACGCAGGCGCCCTGCGGATCGTCAATGAAATGCTCGCTCGGCCGGACGCGCTCGGCGTGGCATGCCACACGACCGCCGCGGGCTCGCGGATCGTGGACTGCGGCGTGAAGGCAGCCGGGAGCATCGAAGCCGGGGTGCTTCTCGCGCGGGCCGCCATGGCGGGGCTTGGCACCGTGCGGGTCGAGGAGCCGGGAGATGCGTCTACCGCATTCGCTCACGTCTGGCCCGGCTGCGAGTGGCCGATCGTGGCCGTCGAGAGCGAGCAGCCGCTGGCGGCCTGCCTCGCCTCGCAATACGCGGGCTGGAAGGTGAGCACTCCGAACTACTTCGCCATGGCCAGCGGCCCGATCCGGGCTGCAATCGGCCGCGAGGATCTCTTCGACGACATCGGCATGCGGGAACGGCCGGATGATGCCATCGGCCTGCTCGAGACGGCGAAACTG
Source organism: Pirellulales bacterium (assembly GCA_044236455.1). GTDB lineage: Bacteria > Planctomycetota > Planctomycetia > Pirellulales > UBA1268 > CAMCQY01. Next base: position 10,474 of record JBIIGJ010000058.1, on the reverse strand, counting down.
CCACCCGACGACGTGGCTGCCTCGCTGGCGGCCGAGGCGGGCGTGGCCACCGACAGGCTCGTGCTGCTGGTGGCCCGCACGGCGAGCACCGCCGGCACGCTCCAGGTGATCGCCCGGTCGCTGGAGACCGCGCTCCACAAGCTGCACGATCTCCACTTCGATCTGCGGCGGATCCGCAGAGGCTCGGGCCGCGCGCCGCTGGCGCCCGTGCCGAGAAAGGACGATCTCCTCGCCATCGGCCGCACCAACGACGCCATTCTCTACGGCGGCCACGTCGTGCTGGAGGTGACAGGCGACGACGACAGTCTGCTCGCCATCGGCCCGCGGATGGTGAGCCGCGCCTCGCCCGACTATGGCGCGGCGTTCTGCACGCTCTTCGAGCGGGCGGGCCGCGATTTCTACGCACTCGATCCGGCCCTGTTTGCGCCGGCCTTGGTCGACCTCGTCAACGTCGACACCGGCCGCCGGCACCGCTTCGGCGGGGTCGCCCCGGAGATCGTGAACACGTCGTTCACGACACCGCAGGCCGCGGCCACCGGTTCCGGGACGTGATGCCGATGCGCAGGCATGCTGGCGGCAGTCTGCGGGCGGCTGTGGTCGGCGAGCCGACCGGCTGGCATGTGGGGAGACTGCTGGCCGCCCTCGAAGCCCGTGGCCATCACGGCACGGCGGTGCGCTGGAACGAGTTGTCTGCTGAGGTGCAGGCGGCACGGGCTGGGGAAAACCCCGCCGACCACGCCCCGGCCATCGAACGTTTTCTGCCCCCCGCTCTCGAAGCAGCCGATCTGGTCGTGGTCCGCGGCATGCCGGGCGGCGGCCTTGAAGACGTGGTGTTTCGCATGGACCTGCTCGGTCGGTTGGCGGCCCAGGGCACGACGGTGGTCAACAGCCCCCGCGGGCTTGAAATCGCAATCGACAAGTACCTGTCGCTGGCACGCATGGCGGCCGCCGGCCTACCCGTTCCCCGCACGGTCGTCGTGCAGCATCCGACCGCCATCCGTGAGGCCTGGCAGTCGCTGGGGTGCGACTGCGTCTCGAAACCGCTGTTCGGCTCGCAGGGCCGCGGCATCATCAGGATCAACGATCCTGCGGTGCTGGCACCGCTGATCGACGCGGCGTCCGCCGCCCAGCCGGTCGGGATGGTGACCTACCTCCAGGAATTCGTGCCGAACGACAGCTGGGACGTCCGCATCCTGGTAGTGGGCGATGAAACATTCTCGATCCGCCGGTTCGCGGCCCCCGACGAATGGCGAACCAACGTCTCGCTCGGAGGTCGACCGGAGCCTTTCACTCCGCCGGCGGCGTGGCTCGACCTGGCCCGGGCCGCCGCCCAGGCGGTGGAAACTGAGATTGCCGGGGTCGATCTCCTGCCCGCACGGGATGGGAGGGTCGTGGTTCTGGAGGTAAACGCGGTTCCCGGGTGGCGAGGGCTGGAGACGGCCACGGGAATCGATGTGGCCAGCGCGGTGGTCCGACACCTCGAAAACCGTGCCTGAAAGCCTTTTTTCGCCGTCAAAAAAGCGAAACAGGAATGCCGACTTGAGACTTTTTTCCAGGGCCGACACAGACCGGACACTTGGCAAATGCGAAACGGGGCGGCTGCCCACTTGTTGAGCAGTCGCCCAGCTGCCACCAAAGCGGGCACCTCTGCCCGAAAATAAGTCGCCCCTCTCGAATTCGACGTAAGTTGCTGTCGTGCTTGCACTTCGTGCTAGCACTTGACCGGCGTGAAACAGTTTCCCGCAAGTCCGATGTGGACGTGCCGGCCGAACCGTGTTGCTGGTGGAAACCTGCTCCGCGGATCGGCCCGAACAAACGCCGCCGTCCGGCCCGCCGGGCAATGACCACGCATCAAGAAGGAAGACGACACGATGACTGCCACCGCTCTCGACTTGGGAACCGACCATGCCGCCGCCGCGGTCTTGGGGGTGGCCGAACGCCTGCATGCCGTTGGTCCGGAATGGGTGATCTTCTTCCGAGAGGTACTGGGGGTGGACGGGATCGTCCGGCGAACGTTCAACACCCCGGAGGCTTTGGTCCGGTTCGAGTGCACCCCGCACTACGCCCGGATTCGCGAAATGCTCGACGACCTCCGCGACCGGGAGCGGGAACGCCCCGTTGAGCGGGACGCCCAACGGGTGGTTACCGTCCGGATGCCCAGTTCTCTCCACGAAACTCTCAAGGCGGAGGCAGAAGAACTACGGGTCAGCATCAATACGCTCTGCATTTCCAAGCTCATCAAACTGATCGACAGCGCAGGCCGACGGGACCTGACCACAGGCGAAACTGCTCAGGCTGCCCAGAAGTCATAAAAAAGGACTGGAGCGGACCTGTAAGCCGGGTTCTGTTCCCCGCGGCCGCGGGGCGGCGTACGGGGTGACGACCATTTCTCTAGGACGCCGGTTGCCCGGCGCCTCCAGCAGCCGACCCGGAAGGGGGTGGCGAAACGGGCCGTTTCGCGTCGGCATCCACCGGGCCGAAACCCGGCGACACCGAACTTCTTCCTGCTTGGCCTTGCTCCCGATGGGGTTTACCGAGCCAGACCGGTCACCCGGCCTGCTGGTGAGCTCTTACCTCACCGTTTCACCCTTACCTGCAGGGCGAACCCTGCAGGCGGTCTGCTTTCTGTGGCACTTTCCCTGGCCTTGCGGCCGGTGGGCGTTACCCACCATCGCACCCTGCGGAGCCCGGACTTTCCTCCCGCCGGCGTCACCGCCGGCCGGCGATCGTCTGGTCCGCTCCAGTCCTAGAGTTATTCTACGCCGGAAACCGCACCCCGCCGGCTCCAGACGGAAAATTCGTCAGAGACGATTTTCTTGACGCCTGAACAGCCTGTCGCCTAGTTTCGTACTAGGCTAATCCGATATGAGGATTCTGCCCTGGCCGGCAGCCCCCTCCCACCTTGACGCACACCCTGTTCTCCCCCCCATGCCTGACGAGCACGCACGGAAGATGCCCCTCCCATCGACAGCCCCATCCACTGCGGGCGGCAACCGGCCCGACGCCGTCGGGGCGATGGCCTCGACGTATGGCGAATTGCAGCCCGTGGGGGGCGGCGACCCGATTCCTCTTCTGAAGCCGACGCTCGTCATCGGCCGGCGGGAGAGTTCTGATATCGTGCTGCGGTTTCCGAACGTTTCCGGCACCCACTGCGAACTCTCGTTGGTCGCCGGACACTGGGTCGTCAAGGACCTGGGCAGCAGCAACGGCACGAAGGTCAACGGCACCCGGGTCAGCGAGGGCCGGCTCGATCCCGGCGACAAAGTCTCGATCGGACGGCACGAATACGAGGTGTCTTACGACCCTGCCGCGATAGGCGACGCAGGCGGCTCCGTCTACTCTGCGACGCAGCGGGACATCTTCAGCAGATCCCTGCTGGCTACTGCCGGGTTGGAAAACCGTCGCCCTCCCAAGGCCAGCCGCCCACGCTCGTGACGCGGGAGCAGGTGGCATGGCCCCCTGCTACACTTTTGGCAATGGCCAAGCCCCGCAAGTTCCGAGCCGAGCTCCGTAAAAATCGCTCGTCGCGCCGTCGTAACGGCGATCTCACACGGGCCATGGCCGCCGACCCCGATCACGCCTCCGACATGGCTTCCTCGGAGCGCATCTCCGGCAAGGGGGACCTGACCAGGAAGCGGACCGTCGTGATCCATGGCGAACCATCGACGGGGGGCGACGGCCTCTCCGTTTCACCGATCGCGGGATCGACCTGGATGGGCCAGGTCATGCATGTCCACGGCCTGGAGAGTGTCGTCCGTGCCTCCGACGGGCGGCTGGTTCGCTGTACGACCCGTCGCCTGCTGCGCACGCTCTCCACGGAACAGCGGCATCCGGTGGCTGCCGGCGACTGGGTGTGGATCCGCGACGAGGCCGGCGGCGGCGTGATCCAATCGATCGAGCAACGCCGCAACTCGCTCTCCCGCGCCAGCCGCGGGCGTCGCCATGTGATCGTTGCCAACGTCGATCAGGTGGTGATCGTGGGCAGCGCGGCCATGCCAGGCCTCAAGCCGGCGCTCATCGACCGCTTGCTCGTGGCTGCCGAGTCGGCCGGTATCCGGCCCGTCGTCTGCATCAACAAGGTCGATCTCGTCGATGCGTCCCGCCTGGTGCCGCTGGCAGGCGTCTACGCCAGGATGGGCTACGCGACGGTGCTCTGTTCGGCCGTGACGGGCGTCGGCATCGCCAGGCTGCGGCATGAACTGGCCGGGCGTCTGACCGCGATCGTGGGCCAAAGCGGCGTGGGCAAGTCATCGCTGCTCAACGCCCTCGACCCGAACCTCGATCTGCGGGTTGCGGAGGTGAGTCGGGAAAACGAGAAGGGCCGGCACACCACGACGACGGCACGGCTCATCCCGCACGCGTTGGGCGGGGTGGCCGGCGGCTCGTTCGTCGACACGCCCGGTGTGCGGCAGTTCCAACTCTGGGAAATCGTGCCGGCGGAGGTGCCGGCAGCCTTTCGCGACCTGCGGTCGCTCGCGAACCTCTGCCGGTTTCCCGACTGCAGCCATACACACGAACTCGACTGCGCCGTGAAGCATGCGGTTGCCGACGGTCTGCTCGACACCCGCCGCTGGGAGAGCTGCTGCCATCTCGCCGCGACCGCCGGAGCGGACGATGCCGATGCGCTGGGTGACCACGATTCCGGCGAGGACGACGAGTGACACAACGGCAGCGAACCAACAGCGTGCAGAGCGAACGGGCGGTGCTCGTGGGCGTATTGCTCGATGTTCCGCTCGATCCAGAACACCCGCTGGACGAACTCGGCGGCCTCGCGGAAACCGCGGGCGCGCACGTGGTCGCGGAACTGACGCAGCGGCGGGAGCGGCCCGACCAGACCACCTATCTCGGCAGCGGCAAGGTCGCCGAACTCGCGCAGCTCGTCGAGCACCACGACGCCGACGTCGTGATCTTCGACAACGACCTCTCCCCCGCACAGACCCGTAATCTCGAAAGCGAACTGAAGACCAAGGTGCTCGACCGGTCGGAGGTGATCCTCGACATCTTCGCGGCCCGCGCCCGCACCTACGAGGCACGGCTGGCCGTGGAACTGGCGCAGCTCGAATACTCCCTGCCTCGGCTCAAGCGGATGTGGACCCACCTGTCGCGGCTCAAGATGGGCATCGGTATGCGGGGCCCGGGCGAGAAGCAGTTGGAGGTGGATCGCCGGCTCGTCGAAAAACGGATTCATGACCTCAAGCAGGAATTGGCCACGATCCACGGTCGCCGCGAGCGGGAGGTGGCGGCCCGCCACGAGCACCTCACCGTGTCGCTGGTCGGCTACACCAATGCGGGCAAGAGCACGCTCCTCAACAGGCTCACCGGCGCCGACGTGATCGCCGAGGACAAACTCTTCGCCACGCTCGACACCCGCACCCGCCGCTGGAAGCTGCCGGGCTGGGGACCGGTGCTCCTGAGCGACACGGTGGGCTTCATCCGCGACCTGCCGCACCGCCTGATCGCCAGTTTCAAGGCCACGCTCGAGGAGACACGGCAGGCTGATCTCCTCCTCCATGTGGCCGATGCGTCGAGCCCGCTTGTCGATGCGCAGATCGCCGCGGTGCGCAGTGTGCTGGCCGAACTGGAGGTCGACGAGAAGGCCACGTTGCTCGTGCTCAACAAGATCGACGCCCTGCCCGACCATGCGGCGCGGAGCAGCCTGATCAACCGCTATCCCCATGCGGTCTGTGTGTCAGCATACACCGGCGAGGGACTCGGAGGGCTCGAGCGGGCGACGACCGCGTGCCTGAGCCGTGGCTTCCGCGACGTCGACATCCAGACCGATCCCGGGAACGGGCGGCTCCTGGCCTGGCTGAACGCCCACGGCGAGGTGCTGTCGCGGCACTTCGTCGAGGACCGCGTCACCATCCACTGTCGGATTCCGGCGGCGATGCTCGGGCGGATCCCGCCCGACGAGGCGTCGGTGGTGCCGCACGAGTCGCCAGCCGAACGGCTCTCTCGGGATGGCGCGGCGGCCCAGGATGACCAGCCATGATCCCGCCTGCTCGGGAGCCGGCGCCCCATCCGCCACGCAGGCTCCGCTGGCGCCGGCAGCTGGCAGGCTCACGTGCCCTGATCACGGGTGCATCCTCAGGCGTGGGCAGGGCGGTCGCCCTGGAACTGGCACGCCGCGGCGTGCGGGTGCTGGCGACGGGCCGCCGCGGCGAACGCCTGGCTGCGGTTGCCGACGAGGCCGCCGGCATGACGGGCGGCCCGATGCTCTACGAAGCCGGCGACATCACCTCGGCCGACTTTCGCCGGCATCTTGTCGCGGTGGCGACGGAGCAGTTCGGCGGCCTCGACCTGATCGTGGCAGCGGCGGGCAGCGGCGCGATCGGCAGTTTCGGAGACTCCTTGCCCGACACGCTCGCACGCATCATGGATGTCGATTTCATCGCGCCGGCGGAACTGGTCCGCGAAGCACTGCCCGCCCTGCGGGCTGGCCGGGATCCGGCGATCGTGCTGGTGGGTTCGATTCTCAGCTACCATCCGCTGCCGTTGCACGCGGAGTATTGCGCCGCGAAAGCGGCGCTGAAGTCGCTCGCTGGCACGCTGCGGCTGGAACTCGCGGCCGATGGCATTGGCGTGTTGCTGGCCAGCCTCGGACCCACGGAATCGGAGTTCTGGAACCACCTGCTCACGGGCCGCCGCCCGGGATGGTCGCGCGGCCGGCCCCTGTCGGCCGCACGCACGGCCCAAATCATCGTGCGCGCGATCGTGTGGCGTCGCCGCGAGGTGCTGCCCGGCTGGCGGGCCAAGGGATTCGCGTTTGCGGCCCGCCTCTTCCCTCGCCTGATCGATCGGGCGATGATGCGAAGACTGCGTCGCGGCTAACAGCCCGGAAGCGTTGTCCATGGATTTCCCGCCACCACCGTCGTCATTGCCGCCGGCGGCATTCCATCCGGAGCCGCTCCAGGCTGTCGTGTGTCCGGCGTGCTTCGGCGCGTTAGCCGTGGGCGCCGACCTGCTGGGGCGGCCCGCCGAATGTCCGCTCTGTGGACGCGGCTTCCGTGTGCCGCTGCCGGGCGCCGTCGACGCGCCGCAGCCAACCTCGGGGGGCCCCGCTGCCGGCGCGGCCACGCCGGAGCCCCGGGCTTCTCGTCGCCAGCGGCGTCAGGCAATGCCTGAGGAGCCACGGCATCTTGAACTGACGGAGTTCGAACCGATCGGCCAGCCAGAACTGGCGCCCGCTCTGGACGATTCACAGGTCGCGGCGGCACCTGCGGCTGAGATGCAGTTCCAGGAACCGGTCAGGACGGTCGGCAGCGGCGATCGTGTCATTGCGCTCCGCCGACTCACGCCCGAGGAGAAGACGTCCCGCCGAGCGCGGCGAAACCTCATCATGCTGCTGACAGGGGTGTCGATCCTGATGGCGATCGTGCTGCTGCTTGGCACGAAGCGGCCCAAACGCCGCGACTGAGTTTTGCCTCGCCTCGACACACAGCCGCTCGCCACTTTCGTGTGCGGCATGGCGACTTGTTTGACGAGAATCGCGATCCCTACAGCGATTCACCGATGGCGAGCAGATCCTCGGCATCGAGGCAGACATCGTTCGCTGCAAACAGCCGCTGGATCGCGGCCCGGTGAATCTTCATCTTCGTGCCACCCACGCCCAGGGCGCCATACACGACCGCCGAGCCGTCCTGCCGCGCCTTGTCGGTGGCCGAAATCCCGTCGATACCCGCGGGTGGCACGGCGTTCAGATCGATGAGCACCCGCGCACGGCCTGCCAGCGTCCGGCCGGCGGCATCGAGCAGCGTCGCACCGGCGGCACCCGCCGCCACGATCAGATCGGCGGCGGCGATAGCCGTGGCCAGAGGTGTTCCGCCGGCGATGGCCCCCGTGGCTTCAACCGGCTCGAGGCGGCCGTCCGGCACGACTGCCGCGATCCTTCCGCAGACCTCGGCAGCACGCGACAACGATCGCGAAGCGACCGTTACTGCAACGCCCTTGCGGGCCAGCAACCGGGCGACGCGTTGCCCCACGGGGCCGGTGCCGCCGAGCACGACGGCGCGGAGCGTGGCCGCGGCGGCCGGCTCGCCCAGTGGCAGATGTCTCCCCGCCGCCACCACGGCGGCGCTGGCCGTGGTATTCGCGCCCGCCGGATCGAGCAGCACGCTCACCCGCACCGGCCCGAAGAATGTCTTCCGCACCCGTGCAAACACCGCCTCGGCAGCGGCCACGTCGGAGCCGCCCACAAAAATGGCCGTCGATGCCAGATCAGCGCCGCCCCGCGTGAACATCGCCCCATGCACGAGCGGCACGGCGGCTTCGGGCGTCACATTGCCATGCCGTAGGAGCACCTCGGCGCCCGCATCGACCGCCACGACCGCATCGAACGTGCTCGGCTGGGGATCACAGTCGAGTTGAATCAGTATCCGCGACGCGGCCATCACAGCGCTCCCGTGGAGAGAACGGACAATCGATCACGAAAAACAGGGGGTGGGCATAGCGTGCCCACCCCCTGATATTTTCAAGCACATCCGTCAGACTCAAAGCTCGGGAAGGCAGGAAGACTTCCCCGCTTCAGGAAAAAAACCCATGAGGGCTTTCTCCACTCAAAGTCAGAACCCGCGGAACGGATGGGCTGCCTTATCCTTGCCGGCGACCATCTCGTCGACGGTGGGCTTGCCGTGCATCGCGTTGGCGATGGCGTCGACAGTGGCCTTGTAGTTGTACTCGTAGATCTTCTTGTCGTCCTCGGCGAGCCAGTGGATGAACACGCCGCAGACGATCACGAGGTGCTCCGCCTCGGCCTTCGGGATCACGCCGCTGGCGACGCTGTCAGCCACCGCCTTGGCGACGGCGGCCTGCGCCGGTCCGAACATCTGTACGGCCTGCTTGGCGCCCTTGATCGTGACCTTCGTGATCATCACGGTGGCCGGCTTCACGGCGAGGTTCGGCGTGAGCACGGCGAGGAGGTTCGAGTGCCCCTCGCTCTGACGGGCCAACGCGTTGGCAAAAGCCACGCCCACGGGGCCGTCCTTGCTGCCGATCAGAAGATCGATATGGGCGATCTCGTTGCCGTCGCCTGCCAGTGCCTCACCAATGTACATCGACATAAACTCTGGTCTCCTTTCGAGAGGGTCTACAAACCGTCCAATGGAGGGCAGAGAATACCCGTTCGGCTCCGGTCCTTCAAACCCGGCCCGCTCAGGCAGGGAACCGTCGGCCGCCGAAGCTCGGATCTGGGGCCGCAGAGCAGGTGGTCCTCGTGAGTCGCCCAAACATCGCAGACACATGCATGCCCCTCTTCCCTGACAAGCCGCTGGTGATCCTGGGTGCGAGCGTGCGGTCGCTGGCGGAATCGGCGGGCCGCGACGGCTGGGCCGTGTATGCCGCGGATCTCTTCTGTGATCTCGACCTGCAGCTGATCGCGCGGGACGTGGTGGCCTTGGCGAACGGCGCCGGTGGCGATGCGGCGGGCTATCCCTGGAGCATCCGCACCGCAGCCGCCGGCTTTCCGGCCTCGGCGCCGTGGTGCTACACAGGGGCGATCGAAAACCACCCCAACCTCATCGACGCCATCGCTCGCGAGCGGCCCCTGGCCGGCAACGCGGGCGACGTCGTCAGGCAACTCCGCGATCCTGTTCAGGTGGCCGCCGCCGCCTGCGCGGCGGGGCTGTCATTCCCGGAAACGCTGCCCTCGCCTGATGGCGTCCCGCTCGACGGCACGTGGCTCGTCAAGCCTCTGGCCGGTGCCGGTGGCCGCGGCATCCGTCGCTGGACTCCCACGATAGCGGCAGACCAAGCAATGCAACAGGACACCGCGGCGAGTCGACTCCATGTCTGGCAACGATTCACGACGGGCACTCCCCTGTCGGCCGCCTACTGCATGTCTGCGGGGGCCACGCGGCTGGTGGGCGTGAGCCGCCAACTCATCGGCGAGCCATGGTGCCATGCCGGCGGATTTGCCTGGTGCGGCGCCGTGGCTCTCCCTCCTCCCGAAAGTCGACCGACGGTCGATCAATTGGTTACTCCACTCGAACGCCTCGGCCGCATACTCGCAGAGCGGTTTCGGCCTGTCGGCATGATCGGGGTCGATCTGATCGTCGATGCGGCCGGCCGCGTCACGGTGATCGAAGTCAACCCGCGGCCGACGGCATCGATGGAACTCTTCGAGCGGTCGGGCGCAGGCTCGATCGCCGGCAGCCATCTGGCGGCCTGCGGATTTTCCGCGCCCTCCGACATCCCGCTCGAGCAATCGCCGCCCCGGCCGACCTCAACGTGGGCAAAGGCCGTGCTGTTCGCCGCACAGCCGACGCCTGTCTCGCAGTCGCTGCTCGATGCGTTATCGCGGGAGACAACACCATGGACGCAAGCCGACGGCGACTGGCCGGCGCTGGCCGACATTCCCCGTCCCGGACAGATCATCGCCGCCGGTGCACCGGTAGTCACGATCTTCGCCGTCACCCCCACGGCCGAAGACGCGCTCGCCACCCTCCGCGATCGCGTCGCGCGCATCGATGCGTTGCTG